>JAIQGK010000002.1 GCA_020072645.1 Terriglobia bacterium | reverse complement strand
CTCGCAACACCGTCACGAACATCTTCTTCCCTGGCTTCACCATTACAACTGGCACCGTCCTCATGGTAGCCTCAACCATGTTCCACCTATCAGCCGCTCCGGCCTCGATCGGAACAACCTCTTGAGACTCCACAGCTAGGCTCCTATGAATCTGATCCATAGTTGCCTCCGATGGCGATTCCTGACAAGTCCGAATCTACGGTCAGCAAGTTTGCAGACTCGTCTATTATTATCCTGAAATTCCTTAAGCCTAATGAAGAGTGAAAGATATATGGATTTCGTTACAGATTATTTTTGATCAGTCTGTTAATCCTGAATAACGCGGACGCCACCATCAAAGGTCGTTAACGCCCGTCCCTGATGGCTACTTTGGCTTTCCCGGCAGGTAATAGAAGCGCACCACCAGCAGCGCGCAGAGCGCCACTGACCCCATCAGCAGGTCGAAAGCCGTGACGTCGGTTGCCACCATTCTTCTGGCAATTACAAACATCACCACCTCCACGGCGGCGCTGGTGCGATGGAACAGGAGCAGGAGCCCCAACTCGCCGGCAATGGCCAGCAGAAGTATGTTCTGGAGCAATTGATGCAGCGTCTGGTAGGCGTCTGGGCTGCGCCACAACTGAGGAAAGCCATGGTGGACAATTTCGAACAGCGCGATGCACGCCGCAACCATCACCAGCACGGCCAGTATGGTCAGAAACAGATGGATGAAATTGCCTACGTGGCCGTTGACGTACTTCTCCAGCCCTGTTCCCTCCGTTGCTGCGTCTTTCATTGCCTGGCTTTCAATCGCCATGTTTTGCCTTTATCAAGTGTCCAGCAATTGTGAGTTGGTTTGTGAGTGCCGGGATGCCTCAACCGCGCAGCATTGCCTTGCTGCGCTTTTCAATCGGCACGAGCACACGGCGCGCGCAATGACGCCATGCGGGCCGTACAATATCGGAAATGCTCATTGCCGCCGGAGTTTTCAGCCTTCTCATCTGGGCCTATCTCGTGCTCGCGCGCGGCGGTTTTTGGCGCATCTATCCAGCGTCCGCCAGCCTGCTTTCGGCTGGAAATAATTCGTCCACAAATCCAGCGCAAGGAAACCCAGTAAAGATCGCTGTGATCATTCCGGCCAGAGATGAAGCTGATGTTGTCGGGCGGACTATTCGATCGCTGCTGCAACAATGCGGCCCTAACACGCTCCACATTTTTCTGGTGGATGATGCCAGCACCGACGGCACGGCGCAAGCGGCGCGCGCTGCTGCTATCGCTGAAGATCAAGCGCAAAATCTCACCGTCGTTGCCGGAAGGCCTCTTCCGCCGGGCTGGTCCGGCAAACTTTGGGCCATACAGCAGGGAATTGAACAGGCTATGAAAACTGCGCCGGATTTTTTTCTGTTTACTGACGCTGACATTGAGCACGCGCCGGATAGCGTCGACACGCTGGTTTCCATTGCCCAGGCTGGCCCATTTGACATGGCGTCATTCATGGTCAAGCTGCACTGCCAGTCTGTGGCGGAAAAACTCCTGATCCCGGCCTTCGTCTATTTTTTCTTCAAACTTTATCCGCCCGCGTGGATCTCTAATCCACGCCGTTCTGAAGCCGGAGCGGCCGGGGGATGCATTCTCATCCGTCCCGCAGCGCTGGAAAAAGCCGGCGGCATCGCGGCCATTCGGCAGGAAGTGATCGACGACTGCTCGCTCGCGGCGCGCGTCAAAGGCAATGGCGGACGACTATGGCTTGGCGCTTCCGGCGCCACGCGCAGCATTCGTCCCTATGATGGCTTTTCCGGCATCGGCCGCATGATCTCCCGTAGCGCCTTCAACCAGCTTCGCCACTCAAATCTTTTGCTGCTATTGTCGATTGTCGGAATGGCAGCCACATACCTGCTTCCGCCCGTGCTTGTCTTTGCCGCACATCGCATTACTCCTGCCGCTCTGGGCGGCGCGGCATGGCTGTTGATGGTCCTCAGTTATTGGCCGGTGCTGCGCCTTTACCGTCTCAATCCTTTGTGGGCGCTGGCTCTGCCCGTGGCGGTGGTCTTCTACGTGGGAGCTACGTTCCACTCAGCGTGGAAATATTGGAGAGGACGCGGCGGCGAATGGAAAGGCCGGATACAGGACCCTAAAGAGAGTCCGCAAACTTAGCGTTGATCGGCTGAAATTGAAACTTAAGGCAGGCTGGCGCCACATTCCTGGCCGGCAGTATTGTCAGGGGTTTCCGGCTTGTTCACTTTGATCCCAACTGCGGCAAAAATTCTTTCCTTGGCCACACTTTCATCTTCCGCGTGCGGCTGCTGGATTTTTGCCACGGCCTCTGACGAGAGCGGCGCATCCAGCAGATCGCGATGCGTAATCGTCCATATCCAGCCGAGCAGCGCAATCAGGAAGCCAACCTGCCCAACTACACTGGAGATACTCTGCAACATGCGGCCGGTATAAATGCTCACCATAAAGCGCGTGGTCCCTTGCACTGTCAGATATAGGATGAAGCCGATTGAAATCTCGGCGATGGAAGATTTCCACGTTATGCCGAACGATTTTGACTGCACCAGCAGGATCCAGAGCAGGGAAGCATCCGCCAGATAGATCGTGCGTTCAATGGTGAGCGGAACTTCAATCAGGCGGGAAAGATGGCCGGTTGGCGTCAGGACGGAAAGAGCAACCGCTCCAGAAATTCCCAGCACCGCCCAGAAACAGAAGCGGGCTACCGTGCGCCCGGGCAGGGATTCAAAGGGATCCAGCACCTTGACCAGGATCTCCAGCAAAACCAGGTTAATTAGGATCGCTTCAATGAAGTCGAAGACCGAGTAGGTGACAACGTAAAATTCGAGGCTTCCAAATTGGTAGGCGGCAACGGCGAAGATCGAAGCACTCGCCATGTAGAACAGGTAATAACTGAAGACCTTCCAGTGCTTGAAAAACTCCTTTCGTTTGATTATGGCGAAGCACGCCACCATCTGGCAAAAGATGATGGCGTACAAGAGCACCGAATCAAACGTAAGCAGCCTGGGTTTCATTCCTGTTTCTTAACTTCTTAGTCAGCGCGCGGCGGGGCCTGCGGTATTGGAAGACCGCCTGCATCGCCTACGGGAGCCGAGCCTAGCAGAATCGCAATTGCAATAATAATGTCGATCATTAGGGAACCTTCCTTGTAACCCCGAATTCACAATCTCTCGAGGATTGAGTCGACGCATAGCAAGTCCACATGGGATTAGGAAGTTCTTATCCCGTCCCATAATGGTACTCTTTACACGTCCATTACATATTATTTAAGTAATGGGCGCTCTCGGCCATATACCCTAAGGACTTGCCCTTGAGTTACTTGCCCGGTAAGGCGGGCGCAACTTCGGCCATGGCGCGCTGCAACTATAAGCTATTTTGTTTCAATAATTTGGGTGGAAATGCGGAATAAACTTCGTTTTCTATAGATTCCTAGGTGGTTCACCGATGTTACCTGTAAGGTTCTTATTGATTTTAATGGTTTTAACGCCCTTTTTGCCCGGTCAGGCTCAGCAGGTTGCCGCCAGCCAGCAGTCTTCAGACGGTCTGGGGAAAGTGGTATTTCCCAACTCGTGCTCTCCCGCGGCCCAACCGGCGCTTTTGAAAGGAATCGCGCAACTCCATTCGTTCCAATATGCTGCCGCGGAAAGCGCCTTTACTGAAGCCTCGCATTCTGATCCAAAGTGCGCCGTAGCTTACTGGGGCTTGGCCATGTCCAGCTACCGGCCTCTGTGGGATGGAGCAGACGAAAAAGCGATCAAAAAGGGCCGGCATTTCCTGGATCAAATCCAGAAAGACTGGACCATTAGCCAGCGCGAGCGCGAATACATTGACGCCATTGCAATCATCTTTAGTGACAATCGTCGTCTGGGCGATGAGCGCATTGCGGATTACAGCCGCGCCATGGCGGAGATCGCAAAACATTATCCAGACGATGGCGAAGCCCAGGCTTTTTACGCGTTGTCTCTGCTTGCGCTGCCGCATGACGACACAAAACTTCGCGAGCAGGTCATTGTCATCCTGAACAAACTCATGGCCGCGCAACCAGAGCATCCTGGCGCAGTGCACTATCTGATTCACGCGGCGGACACCGCTGAGCTTGCGCCCCAGGGATTGGAAGCAGCGCGCCGCTATGCCAGGATTGCGCCTGATTCTTCCCACGCGCTTCACATGCCTGCGCACATCTTTGTCCGGTTAGGATTGTGGCAGGAGTCGGTTGATTCCAACCTGGCCGCTGCCGCTGCCGCCGCTGAAGCTACAAGAAACCACATGGGTGAGCCGCAGTACCAGTTTCATGCCATGGACTTTCTTGATTTCTCCTACCTGCAATTGGGAGAAGAAGCCAAAGCGCAACAGGTGGTTGAAGACCTGAATAAAGTAACCGGCGCCTCACCGGGATGGATCAAGAACTTGCGCGTGATTCTAACCACACGAAATCTGCTGGAGCTGCATCGCTGGAAAGATGCTCTTGCGTTTGCTCCGCAGGGTGACGCTTTCGAATTCCAGTTGGTGTATGCGCTTCGTTCCATCGCCGCAGCCCGCACCGGCGATCCCCATGCGGCCGAGGAGAATTACAAGAATCTAAAAAGTGCTATGAAGAAACAAAAACGCGGAAGAGACACACGGTTGGAAGATTATCGCCGCCAGGAAGTTGAAGGGTGGCTAGCGTTTGCCAAAGGCGACAATAAAAAAGCCGTGAAGCTGATGCGCTCCGCCGCTGACAAGCAGGATCAGGAAGACTCCGGCGACTTTACCGTGCCCGCGCGAGAGATGCTGGCCGACCTGCTCACGGAATTGCATCAACCGGCACAGGCGCTGGGAGAATACGAAGCGGTGCTGAAAATATCACCCAATCGGTTTAACGATCTCTACGGCGCAGCCGTCGCCGCACAAATGGCCGGTGATGCCAGCAAAGCGAAAAGCTATTACAGCAAGCTGCGGGAAAACTGTCCGGCCACGGCCGATCGGCAAGAATTGCAAAAGATGAAGATGGCCGCCGCAGGCAGCAACTGACCGGCGCGCTACTTGAACCAGCTTCGCGCCAGCTCCGCTTCTTCATAAATCGATCGCAAGGCGAGACGCGTTTCATTTACCAGTAATGAACAGCCCACGGCCAAGCCCACGAAGCCGACTGTCCCCAGGACAAAGCTGATGACCACAATGGCTTCAAAAGGCCATCTGTATTTTGTGGATACTACGCTCGCGCCTAGGATTGAAACCACACTGGCCGCCGCAAAACAGCCAATAGCGCCGTAAAAGAAACTCATCGCGCGCACCAGCAGGGCGCCGCGTTTTTCCAGCCGTCCCAGATGGCTTACCCACAACGTCCGCGTGGCAGCATCAATCTCCGCGCCATGCAGGTCTTTCACCAGTGCACGCGTGCGGTCCACCACGCGCGCCAGCCGGTTGCCGGTGCCGAGTGCCAGCACGGAAGACGCATTGGTGAACACCGCTGGCGCGGCAATGAGCGTGAGAACGGCAAAAGGACTGTCTGAAACGGGCGTAAGCATCGCCTCTAGTATGCAGCCTTGACGCGATCATGGGAAGAACGCGCTGGTTCTCACCAAGCCGCGTTCCACCCATTGAGTTCTTGTCCTGTGAAATCTCTAGGCAGCCTTCCGGCTCGACTGCGTCCTGCGCGAATGCGCCGTTCTTGCTGCGGATTTCTTGCGCGTCCGCGCGGCGCTCTTTGCTTGGCGTGAGAGCGCTTTGTGAGAAGCGGCTGAACGCGGTTCACGCTTCAACGCTGCCTCGCTGCTGCGTGATCGTTTGGCAGAAACAGATTTCTTCTTGCGGCTATGGCCCCGCTTGCTGTCGCGCACCGCCGATTTGCGCGTCTTCTCTGAGACGCTGCCTTTCTTCGGCGGAGCCAGATCCACTCCAGCCCGCCGCGCCTTGGATAGGCCTATGGCAATGGCCTGCTTGGCTGACTTGGCGCCGTGTTTGCCTTCACGAACATGGTGGATCTCCTCACGCACAAACTCGCCGGCCTGTGTGCTGGGTGATTTGCCTTCGCGCTTGTCCTGCTCTGCGCGTTCCAGAGTTTCTTTCTCGGGCATCGCTTCCTCCTTTGATGATTGTGATGCCCTGCCACAAATCGCGGGATTGCTTCTGCCTGGAGCTGAGCGCAGGTTTTTCTATTTCACTTCCGCCGTCGAGCCCGGAACTTTTTCCCATGGCTCGAATCTTCCGCCCAGGCAGCCATGCAGGAACTCTTCTGTGCGGCCGTCAAAGTCCAGGTTGTTTTCCGGACGTACGAAGCCATGCCCTTCGTCTGAATAAACGACGAACGTCACTTTCCCGCCATTCTTGCGGATGGTTTCCACGATCTTCTCTGACTGTGCCAGCTTCACCCTGGGATCAAACTGCCCGTGGCCGATCAGCAGCGGCACGTGGATATCCGCGGCGTGATAAAGAGGAGAGAGCTTCTCATTCAGCGCCTTGTCAGTGGTTACATCGCCAATGCGCCGCAGCCAGCGTTTCTTCACCGGCTTCCAGTAATCTGGGATGGAATTCATGAGTGTAGCCAGATCTGCCGGGCCAACTACATCGACCCCGCAGGCATAAAGATCAGGATGCAGCGATAGCCCACGCAAAACAGAGTAGCCGCCAAATGAGCCGCCCATGATCGCGATCCGCTTGGGATCGGCAATGCCTTCTTTGATCGTCCATTTCACCGCGTCGGTCAGATCATCGTCTGTGAGTGTGCCTATCTTTTCATTGGCGGCGTTCATGTAAGGCACATTGATAATTGACGCGCGATAGTTCACCTGCAGCACTGCATAGCCGCGATTGGCCAGCATCTGTTCAAGGGGTTCAAAGCCCCATTCATCGCGCGCCCACGGGCCGCCATGGACTGAGAGCACCAGCGGAAGTCCTTTCGCTGCGTTTCCCGGCGGCAGCGTGAGATAGCTGACCAGCTTGAATCCGTCACGTGCGGGAATCGTCATGGGACGCATTTCCGCCAGCTTGTACTGCGCCAGTTGCGGCCGGTCTTGAAAAAGAAGCTGGGCTTTATGCGCCGGACGATCATACAAATAAAAGGAGGTCGGCCCATTGTCAGTGAAGTACCAGATGGCCCACTTGTTTCCGCTCATGTTCTGGCTGGAGACCAGGAAGACCCCGGGCTGCAACGCCACCAGATATTTCAGGTCGGCTGCAACCGCAGGATCAACTGCGCGCCACTCGGGTTTCATGTAGTCAAAGGCGGCGGCTTGCACGTGTTGGTCGCGCGGATCGCGCAGCAATACAAAATCGCGGGCGAAGTTCTGCCACAAATCGGCCTGCGGATCGCTGGCCAGCACGCGCAGCTCTTTGCCTGTTGCTGTGTCCAGTTCAACCAGGCGGTTCGTCGGCGAACCCTTGCTGGAACCGATAACCAGCTTCTTTCCGTCCTGCGAAAAGCCGACGATGATATTTCCACCATTCACCTGTCCCAGAAACGGCGCCTGCTCAAATGGAATCTTCAGCAGGTCTCGCCACGGCGCTTTGCCGCTGTCGCGGACGCGCACTACGGTTTCAAGATTGTCATTGAAGGCAGTCGCGGCGCGGATCACAAGATTCTGGTCGGCGGTCCAGCCGATCACGTCTCCTGGATTCTGGGCGTCCATGACCGTTGCGCCGGTCTGGAGATTCACGCGATAAATGTCAAAGACTTTCGAATCGCGCAGGTTCATGCTGACCAGCACTTCGTCAGGCCGTGAAGGTGACAGGATGATTTGCTCCGCGCGCACACCGAGGAACGGCGTCAGGTCGCGAATCGCTCTGCTGGTTAGATCGACCGAGTAAAGATGATAGTCTTCATTCCCGTTTTCGTCGGACTGATACAACACGTGGTTGTTGTCATAAGCCCACTGATAGCCGTCAATCCCGCGATGATCGGCGCGCGTGACCATGCGCTTCTTGTGCGTGGCCAGACCTTCTATCCAGACATTTGCCACGCCTTCCGGTGAGGGCGCGGTGTAGGCAATTGATTTTCCGTCCGGTGATACAGTGAGCAAATCGTGTTCGGCGGGTGCGTCGAACACCTTGCGCGGGACGAGAGGCGGTTCCTGGGCAAAGCTGCTCACAGTCCCCATCAGTAGAATCAGGAGACCGAAAGCGCTCTTGCAATACGTCGAAAGAGATTTGATCTTCATAGCGTTTCCCAGAGTATATACAGATGGGACGAGCCGACAGCCTGCCTCCTCAGATCGCACTACGTGGTTGGCCCGCCCGAACCACCGCA
The DNA here is from genome assembly GCA_020072645.1 of Terriglobia bacterium. Classification (NCBI taxonomy): domain Bacteria; kingdom Pseudomonadati; phylum Acidobacteriota; class Terriglobia; species Terriglobia bacterium. The sequence goes on along the minus strand of JAIQGK010000002.1, from coordinate 319,846 downwards.
GAGTGGCTATACAATCACAAATGTGAGCGACGCTGCCCAGGCCGAAATCAAGCGAGAGAGCGCTGAAAGCACGCGTTCATTTTCCCTTAATGAACGGTTCAAGATATGGCTGATTTCATGGGCTGGATTTCTTTTCATCCGGGCGGTGGGCGCCACGTTGCGCTACAAGTTCTTTCCTGAGGCCGGCTGCGTTGCGGATTCGTACGGCGCCGGCCCACCTGCGATCTGGTGCTTCTGGCATCGCGCGGTGATTCCCGCGACCTATCGGTTTCGCAACAAGGGGCTGGCGGTAATGACCAGCCGCAGCTTTGACGGTGAATACATCGCGCGCATCATTCAGAAGCTGGGCTTCGCAGCGGTGCGGGGATCAAGTTCACGCGGCGCTGTGGGAGCGCTGCTTGGCATGCGCCAACAGTTGGAGCAGGGGCATGGAGTGGTGTTTACCATCGACGGGCCACGCGGTCCCAGATACGTGGCCAAACCGGGGCCGGTACTTCTGGCAAAGAAGACCGGCATTCCCATCAGCTGTTTTTATGTCGCGGTAAAGCGCGCATGGATCCTGAATTCGTGGGACCAGATGATTATCCCTAAGCCATTTTCACAAGCTGCAATATATGCCAGTGGGCCGATGTACGTGCCTGCCGACGCTACAGACGAGCAGATGACGGCTTTACATCAGCAAATGCAGGAAACGCTGGAGAGGTGCAGGCTGAGTGCGGAAAAGCATTTGGCGGATGGCAATTGATCTGCTACTGCAAGAGCCTGTGGTCCAGACCCTGCCGGGAGACAGAAGCAACCTGAATCTTGGCGGCGTCCGGATGCAGTGGGTTCAGGAGAAAGTTGCTGGTCCTGGGAACAAGGGCCGAAGGGACTTGGAGAAGCGCAGCGGAGTTACGGTCAAGCCATTGATCGCCGAGCGCACGCGTGACCTCTTGCTTCTTTGGCCAGCCTTTCGGCAACTTTGCCCAGTCCTCTAACTGCTCGATGCCAACGTCGTCCGGCACCCGAATTTCAAGAAGCTTGTAAAAACGAGGCAAGTGGCCTTCTTCAATCTCCAAGTGCACCAGGATTTCCAGCAGCGCGGATGCCGGCGTGGATGAGAGGTACACGATCCGGCGGCCTCGGGTATGCCATCGCGCTGAAGCCTTAAGGCCGCCCAGACCAGTAATGTTTGTATGGTTGCTGATCCGCCACAAGATCACTTTTATGCGGCCATGCCTTCGTCAATCTGATACAAGGCTTCTTCGACTAAGCGGCTCCCTGCCTCGGTTGCCATCATGTCAACGGGTGTGCGGCCATGAAAGCGCTTTTTGGGTGAACGGAGCCACAACATTCCTTCTTTGGAGTCGCCGAAAATCTTTTCTGTGAGAGCGGCCAACCGAGCCACGCGCACAGCGCGGTCTGACTCCTCACGGCTAAGGTTTTCTTTGCGGGCGCGACGGTGCTGGAGCGTGCGCCGGGGCACAATCACGGAATAGACTTCTTTTTCCAGAATTCCATGCTCCATCAGGGCTGAAATTGCGGCCACGGGAAGACGCTCTTCCACCAGCGCCACCAAATCAGCATCGGACTTCAAAGGACTCCGGATTCCAAGCTTCTTTCGCATACTGTGAAGGACCTCGTGGTCTGCCGGCGCGTGCGGAATTTCCGCAGGGCCAGAACCATAATCATGTTTCACTTTGCCTAATTCCATGCGGCTCCCTTGTTCGCCAAGTAACATTTTGCCATAACAATCATGGCATTTTGCGCGGCAAAAGTCACGCCTAAAAAGAGCCAGAGGAGGATTTTCAAGAGTGAGATGATGTAAGTGGTTTTAATTGCAGCGGTTCACGGGGAAAGCCCCCGGCCCATTCATAGAGCCGCAGAATTTCGCAACGAAAGGGTTCGCTACGCTTCGGGATTACAGAAAAAACTACTCTCCCATCCAGTCCCCAATTGCCCGCAGGGAAACCACATGGTCGCAGACGATCTTCACGGCGCCCATGATCGGCACAGCCAGGATCAATCCCATGGCGCCCCAGATAAATCCCCAGATGAGTAGTGAAATCGTGACTACCAGAGGGTTCAGCTGCAGCCGCTTGCCCAACACTTTGGGATAAAGAACATTCATGGCCAGCAGGTGTAGAGCGACAACCGTTACAGCCACCAGAAGCAGGCGCGTGTCACCCATCACGCCCAAGCCGGCGGCAATAGGTGGGAGCATGGCTACGGCAATGCCCAAATAAGGCACCAAGCTGAGAAAGCCGCTGATAAAGCCGACGAAATAAAAGTAGGGTACTCCAAGAAATCCAAAGATCACTGCGCTGCAAACGCCTATGAAAAAGCCGATGAGAAAGTTTCCGGCAATAAAGCTTTTCATCATGGCGGAAATGTGGCCCAGCGTAACGTAAGCGGTGCTGCGGTATTCAGGACGGAAGAGCTGCACTGACTTGGTTCGGGCGTGCTCCTGCCAGCTCAGCATGAAATAGGTGAGAAAGGGAATGAAGCAGAGCGTGAGCACCACTTCAGTCACCGCGCCGATCTTGTCTGACATTCCGCCCGGCGCCCCCTGGTTTTCAACTTTCACCGGCATCGGCTTTTTGGCGTTTTTGTCTTCAGGGAATACCTGTTGCGTTGTCTTTTCCAGTTCGGTGGTCTGCTGGCGAAAATGCGCGAGATGGCTGCGAATACGGTCAGAATATTTGGGTAATTCGTGGACAAAGCTCATGGCTTTGCCATAAAGAAAGTAGCTTCCGGCATACATAAGAGCGAGCATGAACAGGACAGCCAGGAACGCTCCGGCGGCGCGCGGCAAGCGGGCTTTTTCCAGCAGGTTCACCACGGGCTCCAGCATGAATGCAAACAGGACCGAAACCAGCAGCGTTACTAGTATCAGCTTGGCGACATAGCAGATGGCCAGAATGACGGTGCACCCGACAACAATCTGTGCCACCGCGCCCGCATGCAGGACGGTATTGAGCTTGCGCTGGTTTCTTTGTTCCAGCTCTTTTTCCGCGAGCTGGTTGTCCGGGGCTTCCTCCGGCATGAGCTGTTCAAGTCCGGGAGGAAGAACGCGATTCGACGCCATATGACTAGGTGAGATGCAGAAACTCGTATAATCGCCGCAGTGGGAGCCACCGGACGCATCCTGGCCATTGACTACGGCAGCCGTCGCATGGGACTGGCCGTAACCGATCCGCTGGGCATTACCGCGCAGGGGATTGAGACGCTGCAACGCAAGAACAATCGCGCCGATTTTGGCCGGCTGGAGCGGACGATCCGCCAGTATGAAATCAAGGAAATCGTGCTGGGAAACCCGCTGCGTATGAGCGGACAGGAAGGCACGCAATCGCAGAAGGTGGCGGAGTTTGCGGAAGAGCTGCGCAAACGCTTTCAACTTCCGGTCCATCTCTGGGATGAGAGACTCACGTCAGCCGAAGCTAACCGCCTGCTGCGCGAAAACGAAGTAAGCCTTAAGAAGCGAACCCAAGCCGTGGACCGGATGGCCGCAGTGCTGATCCTGCAAAGCTTCATGCAGTCGAGAAGCGTCCTATAGCTTAGGGCGGGCCAACTTCTGCCCGAGCGAATCCTTCCAAAGGATGAACGCGCGAAGCCGACTCATTGGCTCGGATGCCGGCGGTTCATTGTCCATTCGTGATGCGCCATGGATGGCAAGATGGCTGCGCGAAACGGATTCGCCCTTAGAATATAAGAAGACAGAAAAGCCGAATCAATGTTGAAGTTTCTCTTTAGGACGATTGTGGTGTTGCTGGTGCTGGCGTGCGTTTTGCTGGCATACGGCCTGCTTGTGCCCGCCGGGCCTACGCAGCAGAAGCTGGTGCAGCTTAAGCCCGGTTCTTCTGCGCGCCGCATCGCGGCTGATCTGGCGCATGCCGGAATCATCCGCAGCCAGTACGCGTTCCTGGCGTGGCACTATCTCCATGGACGCAAACCGCTGAAAGCCGGTGAGTATGCTTTTGATCATCGCGCTACCGCGCGAGAGGTGTATGACCGCATTGCGCGCGGCGATATTTATTTCCAGACGCTGGTTGTGCCGGAAGGCTACAACATGTTTGACATCGCGGCAGCGATTGAAGAAGCGCAACTGGGCAAGCGCGAAGATTTCCTGAAGGTCGCGAGGACTGACACGGCACTGATCAAAGATCTTGATCCGCAAGCCCCGAGCCTTGAAGGCTATCTGTTTCCAGACACATATCACTTCACGCGGACGCAGTCTTTGCATGACATGGCTGCGGCCATGGTGCGGCGCTTCCGCCAGGCAGCCAAGGACGTTGGCCTGAACCAGAATTTTCATTCGGTTGTGACAATGGCGAGCATCGTGGAAAAAGAGACAGGCGCGCCCGAAGAACGGCCGGAAGTTGCCAGCGTGTTTTACAACCGGCTGGACAAACACATGGTGCTGGCTACCGATCCGTCAGTGATTTATGCCGCGCTGTTGAATAACCGCTATAACGGCGTGATCCACCAGTCCGACCTGCACTTTGATTCACCGTACAACACCTACCGGACCGCCGGGCTTCCGCCAGGACCGATTTCCAATCCTGGAAAGGCGTCATTGCAGGCGGCGTTGCATCCGGCCCAGACCGATTACCTGTTTTTCGTGAGCGACAACCAGGGACACCACCGGTTTGCGCGCACTGATTCAGAACATCTTGCCAATGTGCAGGCCTACCGGCGGGCGCTGGCTCAGGCGGTAAACCGGTAAGACGTCGGGCGAATGACGCAAAATGTCATTGTTTGCCGTGGGTTGCCGGAATTACGGACAACCGGTCGTCCGTTATACTAAGTGCATCCAAATTACAGGTGTAAGACTGGACGGATGCACTTTCATTTGCGTAAAACTACTCTCATATTTTTAATTGCTGTTTTATCGGCCATCAGCGGTTGCGGGTTCCGCTCGTCCCATCCGGTAAAAATGCGCACCAGCACGGCGACGCTCAAAGACGCGACGCTTGACCAGTTGGTGGAAAGCATCAACACCAACGCCGAAAAGCTGAAGACGATGAAAGCAACCGTCGATATTGACAGCTCCATTCTGGAAGAGAAAAAGAACCAGGTAAAAGATAATCCGCAGGTTGCCGGGGTGATCCTGGTGCGCAAGCCGGAGATGCTGCGCATGCGGATTTATGTGCCGGTGCTGCACAACGTGATGGCAGACATGGTCAGCAACGGCAAAAATTTCGAGCTGGCGTCGCCGATCAAGAGCAAATTTTATGTGGGATCGAACCAGCAGCCGGCCAAGCCTTCACCGCAGCCGCTGGAAAATTTGCGTCCGCAGCATATTTCTGATGCGCTGCTGCTGAAGCCGATTGAACAAGGCAAAGAAATTGCCGTGCTGGAGAGCACAACAGAAGTTGTGAAGGACCCCAAGACCCACAAAGACGTGGAGCAGCTGGCGTACACGCTGGTAGTGATTGATAAAGACAGCGCCGGTTATTATCTTTCGCGCAAGATCGTGTTCAGCCGGACCGATCTTCTCCCGCACGAGCAATCTATCTATAACCGGCAAGGCCAGTTGGTGACATTTGTCCGGTATGAGAATTTTACTGATTACTCGGGACTTTTGTTGCCGGCAATCGTCTCCATTCAGCGTCCGATCGAGGGTTACGGCATCACCATTTCCATGGTCAAGCTGGAGGTGAATGTTCCGCTGACCGATGAGCAATTTGTGCTGACTCAACCACCAGGATCGCAAGTGATTAATTTGGACACCAAGTCCTCTGCCTCCACTATTTCTGAAGAAGAGAGCAAGAAGCCCAGGCAATAACCGTGGTCTGCGAAGAAGAACGCTCCGGCGTTCTTTGTGCGGTTTTAAAACTTTATGAACAAAATGATTGTGGCCAACCTGGTCCACCGCCCGATTCGATCTATTATTTCTATTTTTGCCGTGGCCGTAGAAGTCACGCTGATCCTGATGATCGTGGGATTGGCGATGGGAATTCTGGATGACAACAAGGCGCGCCAGGTAGGCATCGGCGCGGACCTCACGGTTCGGCCTCCGGGATCATCCAACCTGGCGGCATTCGGCGGCGCTCCGGTGCCAATGCGCGTGGCTGACATCCTGCGCAAGCAACCGCATGTCGTCGGCGTTTCGCCAGTGGTTTTGCAGGTGACTTCGACCACGAACATCGAGATCATCTATGGCATTGATCTGGAGTCATTCCAGGCGCTGGGCGGTCCCATGCGGTATCTGCAAGGCGGTCCATTTCAAGGGCCGGATGACATGATTGTGGACGATCTGTTTGCCGCAAGCAACAAAGTGCATGTGGGTGACACGGTGAACGTGCTGAATCACGCGTTCAAAGTTTGCGGCGTGGTGCCTCACGGACGCGGCGCGCGCCGGTTTATTCCCATTACCACCATGCAGGACCTGATTGGGGCACAGAACAAAGCTTCAATGTTCTATGTAAAACTGGACGATCCAATCAATGCCGATGCGGTGGTGGAGCAGCTCAAGAGCATCCCCGGCATGGAGAGTTACAACATTCTTTCCACCAGCCAGTGGCTGGCTGCGACCTCAGCGGACAAGATTCCAGGGCTGAACCTGTTTATCAAAATCGTAATCGGGATCGCCGTTATCATCGGCTTTATCGTGATTTTCCAGTCAATGTATACGGCGGTGATGGAGCGGACGCGAGAAATCGGGATATTGAAGTCTCTGGGCGCTTCCAAGTCGTATGTAGTGCGGGTAATCCTGCGGGAAACGCTGCTGCTGGCGGTCTCTGGGATTCTTGTAGGTTACATCATCAGCACAATTGGACAGGTGAGCCTGGTGCACCAGTTCCCGACATTGCGCGTGGAGCCGATTACCTTAAAATGGGCGATTTATGCTGCATTGATCGCGATTGGCGGGGCCATGCTGGGGGCAGTTTATCCGGCATTCAAGGCGGCGCAGAAAGATCCAATTGACGCGCTGGCGTACGAGTAAAGCAGCCCTTAGCTATTAGCATTCAGCCAAATCCGTTTACCGCAAAGGACGCGAAGATCGCAAAGGAATGAGGGAATGGTTTGATCGTTCTTTCGTCGTTTGCAACGATCATTAAGTCGCGATCACCGGCTATCCTAAAAGCGCTGCTGCTGAGGACACGAGAACGCCGGAAATCTGCTTAGTGAACTTCCCAATCTTTTCTTTGCGTCCTTTGCGCCCTTTGCGGTGAACAGGGTTTTGCTGAAGGCTGAGTGCTGACTGCCGCGCTTCTGCCCGTTACAATAGATATTTGCATTCATCTTTGGAGGATTCATGGACCCGCTAGCAGGAATCGTCGGCGCGCGCCGGAATGAGGACATTGCCCTGGACTTGATGAAATTTATTGCCGCCACCACCAACTTTGGAAAGACCGTTGCTTCAGGCGCCGGATTCCACGGCGGCGTGGAGAACAAATCAGAGGATTACGCCACCCACCTGCTGGAGCTGTACACGCGCTGCCTGGATACAGTTAGCGGCAAGAAATAGCGAAAGCTAGAGGATTCTGGTCCGCAAAAGTTAAGTTTGCGCTTGGAGCCAAATCCAAGGATAATCAGGGCAGCCGAAACGCCCGGCTGCTCTGTTTCCTCTGTGAACCTGCCGAACTACATAACGCTCTCTCGGATTGCCGCTATCCCACTGATCATATGGGTGCTTACCACGCCCTACTTCAGCGGAAAAAGCGCCAAAGAAGAGACGCTGCGCGTGGTGCTGGCTTCCGGCATTTTCATTCTGGCCAGCATAACCGACGGCTTGGATGGTTATCTGGCGCGCCGTCGCGGCCAGATCACCACCATGGGCATGCTGCTGGATCCGCTGGCGGACAAGCTGATGATCGCCGCCTGCTATATCACTCTGCTCCGCCTTAGCCCCGACATCGTGAATATATGGGTGGTGGTGCTGATTATCGGCAGGGAATTCCTGATCAGCGGCCTGCGGTCGATTGCGGCATCAGAAGGCTTTACCATTGAAGCCAGCGAACTGGGCAAGCTCAAAATGGTGGTGCAGATTGTCTCAGTAGTGGCGACTATACTGGCCCTGCGCTGGGACACGTGGTATTTCAACCTGCGGGTATTCTCGTTTGTGCTAGACGTGGACCTGGTAGCGCGCATGGCCATATGGTTCATGGTGGCCGTGTCATTGATTTCGGCTGTGGATTACTTCTGGGGCTTCTGGAAGAAGATTGATAAAAGGGTGGAGCGGCGCCGGCGGCGTCCGTTTATCCTGAGTCGGCGCAAGAAGAAGGCGATGCAGGAAGCCGAAGCGAATAATCCAGCTAAAGCGCATTAAGACCGCGATTCCGGCAGTTCAAGATAAAATAAAGTCATGTCGACCGCGCCGCTTACATCCACTTCAAGCAGAGTATTCAAGGCCAGCCGCTGGACTCGCGGTAACTTACTCTTTCCCACTCGTATTGAAGTGAGTCCGGAACGGGTGTTGCGAATCAAGCCGCGGTTCTTTGGCAGCTCAGAGGAAAGCATTCCCATCACCAAGGTCGCCTCGGTTTTGATCAGCACGGGAATGCTCTGGTCGGATATCCGCATTGATTCCACCGGCGGCAGCAATCCCATCCTGAGCCACGGTCACAGCAAAGCAGACGCGGTGGCGATCCGCAACATTATCGAGCAGTACCAGCAGGGTCTTCCGCAAAGATAGCAGGAATCAAGCGTTCTCTATCAGGGCGAAAAGATACCTTAATTATCGAGCTTGTCGAGGGGACAATTCGGCCTTTTGGCCGTCTAAAAGCTTGGAACCACAGTGGCTTTCCAGCCGTATTACTGAAGAGTAATTGAAGGAAGATTGCCAGTACCGTCGAAAGTGCCAAAATTACGTGGATTGAAGCCTCAATTTTCGAACTCAGAGATCGTTAAAAATCGCTAGAAAAGAATTGAGGAGATGAAAGAAGCTGAGCGCAGATGAGAATGGCGTTGGACACGATCGGGCAGGTGCTGAGCATTTTGTGGGCGCACAAGCTGCGGTCATTTCTCACCATGTTTGGCATTGCCTGGGGCGTGGGATCGTTGCTGTTTCTGGTGGGCGTGGGTGAAGGGTTCAGGTCAGGGCAGCGCAAGAACATGGCGACGATTGGCGAGGACGTCATTTTTGCCTGGGGCGGGCAGATTCCGGTGGTCGCCGGCCAGACGCAAGACCAGCGCGGTTATTACCTGACTTATCAGGATTATCTGGACATCAAGCATGAAGCCACGCTGGTGGGCGACGTGGCCCCAGTGATTGGCAGGAGCGATATCCGCGCCGTGAGCGATTTTGCTTCGGCCAGCGGATTTGTGAGTGGAAGCACGCCGAACTTTAATCACATACGTTTTTTGCCGCAAGGCGAAGGGCGCTGGCTGAATGAGAGCGACGAAGAGCAGAAACGCCAGGTCTGCGTGCTCGGATTCCAGATGATGCGCAATTTGTTTCCCGGCAGGCCGGCCATTGGCAGCACCGTTTTGCTGAATGGGATCCGCTTTGAAGTGGTTGGCGTGCTGGCCAACATCGGGCGGCAGGAAAATAACCTGAACAATGTGCGTCTCTATATTCCCTTTGCGACGATGCACCAGTACTTCCCGATGAAGAATGAGCACACGCCGGACGACATCGGCAACCTGATCTTAAAGCCCGTGAGCCGGGACAAGCACGCGGGCGCGGTAGAGCAGATACACAGGATCATCGCGCGCAATCACGGCTTTGATCCCAGCAACAAAGACGCTTTCCAGGGCTGGGACACAGTGCAGACGCAAGACACGGTCGGCAAGATTTTTGACGGCATGGACATTTTTCTGGGCGGCGTTGGCATGGTCACGCTGGTGCTGGGCGCGATTGGGATTGTGAACATCATGCTGGTATCGGTAACGGAGCGGACGCGCGAAATTGGCTTGATGAAAGCGCTGGGCGCAACGAACCGGCGGATCCTTATGCAATTTTTTCTGGAAGGCGCATTTCTTACGGCACTGAGCGGAGGCACGGGCATTGCAATAACGGCGCTGGTGATGGCGATTCTGGCCAAGCTGCCAACGCCTCCGGGCTTCGATTTGCCCCATATTGTGCCGGCATCAGCAGCATTAGCCGTGGGATCATTATCGATTGCGGGCATTGTTGCGGGACTGTATCCGGCAAGGAAAGCTTCACTGTTGCAGCCGGTGGAAGCGCTGAGAAGGGAATAGGCAGATGGTCCACGATTTACTGGGACAGGCGTACTCATCGATCAAGCACAATCGCCGGCGCACGGCGCTGACGATGCTGGGGATGGCGTGGGGCATTGCCACCGTAGTAATCCTGCTGGCCTATGGCGCAGGATTTGGGCGGGCCATCACGGCGATTTTCTCCACCTTCGGCATGCAGATGATGGGAGTTTTCCCCGGACGAACTTCTTTGCAGGCGGGCGGAGCCAAGGCGGGCGTGCAGGTGCGCTTCACCATTGACGACGTGCAGCATTTGCAGGAGCAGATTCCGGTGGTGCGGCATATCACGCCGGAAGCGTCATTTCAAACCAACGTCCAGCATGAAAACCGGACAAAGCAGTTCAACGTAGGCGGATTTACGCCGGCCATTGTGCCGGTGCGCGCACTCAAGGTGGAGGAAGGCCGATTCTACAATGACGCCGACGAGATGCAGCGTTCCCGCGTGGCCGTACTGGGGTCGGACGCCAAGGACAAACTTTTTTCCGGCGAGCCGGCGCTGGGTGAAAGCGTCCGCATTGCCGGCATAAGCTTTGAAGTCATCGGCGTGCTTGAGCCCAAGATGCAGGAAGAAGGGAACGACAACGTAAACGCGATCGTGTACATTCCTTTTTCCACCATGGGCGATATCCGTGATACGCGGTACCTGGACGGAATATGGCTGGATTACGACGGCATGGAATATGACAAGGTGGAGGGCGATATTCGCAGCGTGCTGGGCGCGTCGCACGGTTTCAACGGCAAGGACCCGCGCGCGGTCTTTGTCTGGAACACGATGAAGAACCTGAACAACTGGCAGATCATCACCCTGGCGCTGCAGGTGCTGCTGACGATTATCGGCACGCTCACTCTGGGCATTGGTGGCGTGGGATTGATGAATATCATGCTGGTTTCCGTGACGCAACGCACGCGCGAGATTGGCGTGGAAAAAGCGCTGGGCGCGCGGCGGCGAGACATCCTGACGCAGTTTCTGGCTGAAGCCATGGCGATTACTTTTGCCGGCGGGTTGTTGGGCGTGGCCGTGGCTTACGTGATTTCATGGATTATCGGATCGATACCCGTTTACAGCGTGATGGCAAAAAACGCCGATGCGGGAGACATTCATCTGGCTATTTCACCGGTACATCTGCTGGTCTCTACGGGGATTTTGATTGTGGTAGGACTGATCAGCGGCATGTTACCCGCGATTAAAGCATCTCGGCTGGACCCGATTGAAGCGCTACGCTACGAATAAGTGTTGCGGTAACATTCCTGTTTCACGATAGCGTCTTGCAGAGCCCGCATAGAAAGGGCACCTTTCTCAAATTGTAATCTGCCAGGTCTGCGCCACAGTGGACGCACCGGAAGCGGCAGTAACCCGGGATGCCATACCTCTGCCAGGCAATTTCGTCCGCAGGCACGTACTCCCGGGCGATGGGCATGTCATTGTCAATAGAATCAAAATCCACGGATCGGCCATCCGGAGTTATTGCCTTATCTACATAATCCCATTCATTGCAATCATTGAAAATCGTAATCCGCCAGCCGTTTGTGGCTGTATAGGTCACATTGCCCGCGTAGATGTCCTGAGGAACGGATTCAGGATGCAGGGAGATTGTTCCCTCTTCAATCGCTTCCAGAAATTGAAGTAGTTCTTTTTCTGTGATGCCCGGCATTTGGTTTGGAAACAGATTATACGCCGCCCAAAAAGACGAACTCGCGGCTCAATCTCCCACCTTCCGAGCCACGCCCTGCAGCATCGGTTTCCAGGTTGCTCCGTTATCTTCTGACGTTACAACTTTAAAGACCTCTGTCTTTGCATCAGTAAATTCATTCGTCACTCGAACTACCGTTTTCTTGCCATTGGATTCAAAGCTTGAATCGTCATAAGTCCAGAGATTGCCCTTGATCGTGATTCCACCAGTAGTGGGCTTGGCGCCGGGATCGGCCAGCGTGGTGAACGAGTATTTGCCGCTCTTGCTGTCATAGGAGTAGACGGTGAACTGCCGATGTTCACCGCCCATGTTGACCAGTTGATCGCAGACCAGATACGAGCCTTGCGGCGACCAGCGGCATTCCAGGGTGGTGTGGGTCTTCTGTCCGCTGGTAAAAGCGCCTTCTGTTTCCCACTTGCCGACAAAAGCGCCGAGCTTTTTTGTGGGATCTTCTGATTTCGAATCTACAGCAGGCGCGGGCGTGGTTTGCGCGGATTTGGGCTGAGGCGAGTTGGGCGGAGCGGCGTTTGATTGCAGAGCATTCAAATGAACGTTGGCGACGAAAACAGCGGTTGCGAGTAATGCACAAAACGTATGCGCATTGGCTTCTCCTCAATCTGGAATGAGGCCCTTCAGCAGACAAATCTTACTACGGCTGCACGCGCCGCATTGTCTGTGAATAAAGCAGCGTGCGCTCTTTAAATCCCAGGCGATGGTAGATTCCGATGGCTCGCGTGTTGTCACTGCGGACGGTGAGAAATGGCCGGTCGTCGCGTGAGCGAATGCGCTCGATCAATGATCTCACGATGGCAGTCGCATAGCCGTGGCCTTCATATTCGGGAAGAGTGGCCACGGTAGTGATCTCGCGATATCCGGGGAGATGCAGCCGCAGTCCGCCCATGGCTACCAGCTTGCTGTCTTCGCGGATGCCGAGAAATTGTCCCAGCTTCTGGATGCGCGGGCAGAGCGTGCGTCCGGGACGGGTGGCTGTATATACAACGCTCATTTCAGGCACGGCCGCAGGCGTGAGTTCGATGACCGCAGGAGTAACGCTGGCCTGTGCGGACAGCGGCGGCGTTTCTGTTTCCTGCACCATCTGGTGCAGTTCAACGGCGCGGACGATCTCCCAGCTAGCGGGTATTTGCGGTGGCGAAGTGAAGTAGAGCGTTACCGCGTCGCGCTGGATGAGCTGGGCAAGCGAATCGAACGCCATGGCTGTATTGGCAGCGAGCGCTCCCAGCAGCGTCATTTCTGGCGAAAACCTCCGCGCCAAAGCCGAGGTATGCGCGTGCTGCGCTTGTTTGGTCGTGAGCGCTGTCCAGATGGGATTATCGAGCGGGAGCATGCGCTAGAGTGTATCGCATCCGCCTTAGACGTTCTTTGTCTTCAAAAACGTGCCCTTCTCCAGTTCCTGGAACGCATCTCGCAACTGTTCCTGCGTGTTCATCACGATTGGGCCGTACCATGCGACCGGCTCCTGCAGCGGTTTGCCGGAGACCAGCAGGAAGCGGATGCCGTCTTCGCCGGCCTGAACGGTAACTTCGTCGCCGCTGTCAAACAAGATGAGCGAACGATTATCGGCGTGCGAGGGCGGAGCAGTGTCGAGCCAGTTGACGCTTTCCGTCGGGACGGCAAGCGGCCCGGAAGCGTTGCAGAATTTGCCTGATCCACCGAAGACATAGGCAAAAGCATGGCGTGTGTGTTCCACCGGCAATGTCTTGCGGCGACCGGGCGCGACGGAGACGTCAATATACGTGGGATCGGCGGCGATGCCTTCCACAGGGCCTTTCTTGCCCCAAAAATTTCCGCAGACTAGGCGGACATGCGTGCCGTCATCGTCAGTGATTTCGGGAATTTCTCCGGTCTTTACCTCCTGATAACGCGGCGGAGTCATCTTGAGCGCCGACGGCAGATTGGCCCAGAGCTGGAAACCATGCATGCGTCCGGTGGGATCGCCCTTGGGCATTTCCTGGTGGATGATGCCGCTGCCGGCGGTCATCCACTGCACGTCACCGGCGGCGATGGCGCCGCGGTTGCCCATGCTGTCACCATGCTCGACCGTTCCGGCGAGAACGTACGTGATGGTCTCAATGCCGCGATGCGGATGCCACGGAAATCCGGCGAGATAGTCTTCCGGCAGCTCATTGCGGAAATCGTCGAGCAGAAGAAAGGGATCATAATCAGACGTATTGCCGAACCCGAATGCGCGCCGCAGATGCACGCCAGCACCTTCCATGGTGGGCTTGGACTTAATGACTTTTTTCACGGGACGGATGGACATGGAGGGCCTCCATAGAGAATCTTAACGCAACGGGCGGCAATCGGGAGATCTGGTGATCGCGCGTGATCCCACCCCAACACGCGAAAACCCGCGCGTGTCGGGGGCCCCGGAGATCGGGTGATCTGGAAAAACTCTACCGCGGATCAACGCGGGGATGATCGCGGATTGGAACAAAACAAAATTTATCGCGGAGACGCGGAGGAGGCAAAAGAGGCACCCCGCCCTTTCAAACTAAATTCATGGCATATTAGTTCGCATGGATTCCCATCCGGCGGTCCGCACATCCGACTTTCCTCCCCAGCTTGATCGGGCGGAGATAGAAAACCGCTGTGCGCGAGAATCGTTCACCTGAGGACCGCAAGCGCTGTGGCTGCTTTGCGGGCTGATTTGGCTCTTTTACCTGGTAGTGCGCGACATTCCTGAACTTGCCCGGAACACTGTGCTTTTTGGTTTAGGCGCAACCATGCTGGCAACGCTGGCCGTGTGGTATGAGATGCGGCGTCGCAAGCGGCAAGCGGTACTGTGTCTGCGCGGCCGCGTCGGGTTCTACCGCGGAAACCGCTTCCAATACAGCTTTTTGACGGAAGAGATGGTTCGGGTGCGGCGAGACTTTTTCGAACGCCTTATGATCGTCTTCAAGCTCCTGATACCTATGTTTTTGCTGATGGTGATTGTGGCCGTGGTGATGTTTGACGGCCTGAAACAGGCCCGGCAGCTTCAGTGGCAGGATTTTGCACTGTCCGTCTATGCCATGTTGTTCGCGCTTTTCGGCTTTGTAGCTTTGTGGCGTTCCCACTTCAAACTGGCATTCTTTTGGATTCCCAACGGCAAAGGCAAGACCAGCACGCCCTTCTATTTGCATCCCAGAGAGCTGCGGAAAATCGAAGAAGGCGATGCGCAAGCGATACGATAAACGCCCCTTCGTCCGCGTTTACCTCGCCAAAAATTCCGTTGTCTCTTTCAGAAACAGATCCAACTGGTCATGATGCACCCAGTGCCCGGCCTTTGGGACTTTGATCAGCCGACAATTTTGCATGGCGCTTACGCGCGGATCGTTTTCCGGCACCGGAGCAAAGCTTTCCAAGCCCCAGAAGAGCAGAGTGGGCGAGGTGATCTGGCCGTAGATTTCTGACGTGTCGGCAAGGTTGTGGCCGAAGGGTCCGATGGCGCGAGCATAATTATCGAACTTCCAGGTGAGGCAGCCTTCAGAATCCCAGTTGGTGCCGTGCAGAGTAAGATGGCGCGCGACTTCGTCACTCAGGTGCGGGTTGGCTTCTTTCATGCGGGACATGGCGGCGTCCAAAGTGGGATAAGGTTTGCGCTTGCGCTTTTCAATGTCTCGCCGGGCCTCAAGCCAGTAGCGCAGCCGGTTGGAAGCAGGGCCGTGCACGCGATGACTGGGCGGAAAGCCGATGCCTTCAATGGAAACGGCTTTGCTCACTTTGGCGGGATAGATGCCGGCATAGTGCAGCACGATGATGCCACCAAGCGAATGTCCGACGAGGCGGATAGGAAACTCGTCAATGATATCGAGCAGCGCGGAGAGATCGAGCACATGCTCAGCGACGCTGTACATGGCGCCGGGGGCCCAGGCGCTGTTGCCGTGTCCGCGCAGGTCGAGCGCATAGACGTGATAATGCTCGCGCAGGGAGCGGGCCACCCAGTCCCAGTTGCGCGCGTGGTCAAGGCCGCCGTGGACGAGCACCAGCGCGGGCTTGCCGTCCTGGCCGTAATCCCAGAACTGGAGTTTGAGCCGGTCAGAATAAAAGAAGTGCGAGATTGGTTCCATGGTGGTTGTTGAGAGTAACCAAGCATTCTAACTGGTAGGCGGCGCTTCTTGACACAAGCTTTCCCCAGACTTTAGACTCCGTTGCTCACGCAATCGCGGTGATTACAGACGATAACTAACCATAAGCAGTAACTAAATTTTTCTGGAGTCTCTTTTCCTTATGCACCTGTTGATGAAACTTCGCGCGCATGCGATAAAAAGAGGAGCAATGTACGATGTCATCACGCACGATCAAAATCTTGTCAGTCCTGGCGCTGGCTGTTTGCGCGTTGGGAATGGAGGCCCAGATGTTGCCTAATCCTTACGGACCACCCATCACCGTGGAAAACGCAAAGAAAGCCGCAGCTGCGGCGCTGGCGGAAGCCGTAAAAAACCACTGGGTCATGGCTGTTGCCATTGTCGATCCTAACGGCACGCTCGTTTATTACGAGAAAAGCGACAACACGCAGATCGGCAGCGCCAATGTCTCTATCAACAAAGCGCGTTCGGCGGCTTTGTATAAACGTCCGACCAAGGCGTTTCAAGATGCGCTGGCCAGCGGCGGCGCCGGGGTGCGCGTGATGGCGCTGGAAGGCGCAGTGCCGGTGGAAGGCGGAGTGCCGATTCTTTTGGACGGCAAAATTATCGGCGCGATTGGCGTTTCCGGAGCTAACAGTGACCAGGATGGCCAGTGCGCTGTGGCCGGAGCAGCCGCGATTAAGTAAGGGATTAAGCATCCTTGAGTAGCATGGCCTGCCGCCAACTGGGTTGGATGGCAGGCCGCTTTGTTAAAAGCATGTTAAAGCGCGGGCGGCTCTTGAGCGCTTCCAGCTGCTTGCAACCTGAGCTGCTGGATGCACATCTCAGCCATTACCCCTGGGTGAGAGTGTGCCATGGTTCGCGCAAAAACTTCGTCAGTAGTTCTGCAGGATGTCCTGAAGATTTCTTTCGTTGTAATAGTTATTTTTCTGATCGGCTGCGGCGGTGGAGCAGTAACGCCTCCCGTGGACAACGGTCCATTACAGGCGGTGATCGCGTTTGCCTCCGGCTCCAGCACGATTGTGCAGGGGCAAAGCACCACGCTGAGCTGGAAAGTCACCAACGCCGCGTCATTTTCCATTTCACCAGCGGTAGCTCCCGATCCTCTTCCGATGATTGGATCAGCCACTGTGTCGCCGTCGCAGACTACAACTTACGTTGGCACAGCGACGGATGCGAACGGGAAGACGGCTACAAATTCAGTTACCGTTACAGTCGTCCCGCAGGGTTCCGCGCCCACAATGTCGCTGAGCGTTTCTCCCAACGTTGTGGCTGCGGGGCATAGCACAACGCTGACATGGGCTAGCACGAACTCAACCTCGGTGACAATAAGTCCGTCAGTTCTGGGCGATGACGTGACCTCGGTTGCGCTTTCCGGTTCCACGGCGATTGTTCCATCGGCTACGACCACGTACACGGCAACGGCCACCGGAGCAGGCGGCATAACTGCCTCAGCCTCCGCGACCATAAATATTCTTGGCGTCACGCTGGTTGCTAGCCCAACAACGGTTGGTCCCGGGCAGACCGCCGCGTTGAGTTGGACAAGCAGCAACGCTGCCACTCTCAGCATTGATCAGGGAATTGGCGCGGTGAATGGCCCCAGCGGGAGCCTGAGCGTCTCACCGGCTGCGACCACCATTTATACGATCACGGCGACCAATGGCTCAGCCACAGCCACGGCCACGGCAACGGTGAACGCGCCGCTGGCTGTGACTTTGAAAGCCAGTCCGGCAAATATCGCGCCGGGAAGCCAGTCAACTTTGACGTGGGCTTCTACAGGCGCAGCATCCGTCAGCATTGATCAGGGTGTTCCACCGATTAGCGGCGCGAGCGGCAGTGTCTCTGTTTCACCGACGCAAAATACCATTTACACCATCACCGCCACGGACGCGCAGGGCCACACAGCTACGGCTGCAGCCACGGTAAATGTTGTAACCAATGGTGGCTTGCAGGGAATCAAGCACATCATCGTTATGCTGCAGGAGAACCGTTCATTCGATAGCTACTTCAGCAAGCTTGGCGACTATGCTTCTGCGAAATTCCCGGGCTACCAGATTAATGCCGGTTACGATCCCAACATCATTCTGCCGCTCTTTGATGGGACTACAGGACACCTGTTCCATGAGCCAACTGTCCGCACGGACAATCTGTCTCCGGCGTGGAATGAAAGCCATTTTGATATTGACCAGCAGACGGACGGCACATTCAAGATGGATCGCTTCGCAATGACCAGTCATTCAGTTTCTGCGCCCACCGACCCCAAGGGACTGCGGGCGCTGGGGCAATATGACCAGACCGATATTCCTTATTACTATGAACTGGCCACTCAGTTCGCTACCAGCGATTCTTTCCACTCGTCGCTGCTGGCCAACACCGTGCCCAATCGCCAGTACATGTTCTGCGCCACCAGCCAGGGAAGGATTTTTCCGTCGCCACAAGGATCGCCGCAGTGGACTTGTCCGACTATCTTTTCCAGCCTGCAAAATGCCGGCGTTCGCTGGTCTTATTACGATAAGGATGGAATCTTTCTGGCTGGTTTTACAGATTGGAACAATCTTGCGATTCGGGAAAAGACCGCTCCAATCCAAAACTATTTCGATATCCTGGCGCGCCCGACAGCGGATGACGACCTGCCTTCCTTTGTCTGGATTGATGCCGGTTTTGGCGGCAGTGGACTGGACGAACATCCGGAAAACAATATCCAGCAGGGCGCGGCCTACGTAAAAACCATCATCGATGCGTTGATGAACAGCCCCGCATGGCACGACTCCATCTTCATCCTGGCGTATGACGAAGGCGGCGGACTCTATGATCACGTGCCGCCGTTCACTGTTGTTCCGCCCGATAGCACACCGCCGCAGCTTGGACCCAACGATCTTCCTGGCGACTTCACGCTCAGCGGCTTCCGCGTGCCGATCATCGTGGTCTCGCCATTCGTGAAACCGCACTTTGTTTCTCACACCAACCGCGAGCTCACTTCGATCCTGAAGCTGGTTGAAACGCGCTTCAATCTGCCTCCGCTCACTGCGCGCGATGCCGCTGCAGACGACATGACGGAGTTTTTTGATTTTGTGAATCCGCCGGCGTTTCTCACGCCGCCACCATTGCCCGCCCAGCCGACAACCGGCCTGGACGATATCACCAAGCAAGCTCCTCCGCAGTAGCTACTTGCTGCGTTGTCGGTAAGGGCCGCAATTTTTGCATTGCGGCCTTTTTATTTTTTTGCGCTCAGGCCTCTCTATTAGCATTAGGAGCAGAGGCGAGCTTTACCTTTGGTTACGACATTACTCATGGCGATTGTCGCGGCGCTATTTTTACAAGCGCTGGCACAGTTCCTCTGCGTTCGCCGGGATGCACGCAAGTTTCCCGCGCCCGGCGTGATCGTGAATACCTCGCGCGGCAGCATGCACGTGTGCCAAATGGGCAGCGGCAATCCGCCGCTCGTCTTGGAAGCTGGCATTGCAGCCTCGTCGCTCAACTGGAGTATCCTGCAGCCTCAATTGGCGGAGTTTGCCGCGACTTACAGTTATGATCGCCCTGGTTTCGGCTGGAGTGCGCCGTCCACGCGGGAATGCACACTGCAGGAAATGTCAGACGACCTTCATGCCGTTGTTACGGCGCTCAAGATCACAACTCCCTATGTTCTTGTGGGACATTCGTTCGGCGCATTGATCCTGAGTGTCTATGCGCAGCGCTTCCCGGAAGAACTGGCAGGCATCATCCTTGTCGATCCGCTAACGCCTGAAGAGTGGATCAAGCCGCATCGCGCCCAGCGCTGGCAATTGTGGCGTGGTGTGTGGTTTTCGCGGGCAGGCGCCGCACTCGGCGGTATTGGCGTAGTCCGCTTCTGCCTATGGCTGCTGCTGCAGCAGCGCGGCAACAGCGGCGTACCTAAGCGCGTGCTGGGCCTGTTCGGCGGCAAAGCCAGTGAGACTGGTCTGCGCATTGTGGGTGAACTGGCCAAGCTTCCGCCGGAAACCGTTCGCATGATTCGCGAACGCTGGAGCCACGGAAGGTTTTTTCTGACCATGTCCCGTTATATCCAAAGGCTGCCGAAAAACGCCGCTGAAGCTTCACGCTTCCAGATTCCGGCGCACATCCCTGTCACAGTGATTTCCGGCGCGCACCAGCCGCCCGTGCTCCTGGCCGAGCATCAGGCCATCGCCACGCATTCATTGTGTGGCAAACATCTTATTGCTGAAAAAGGCGCGCACTGGGTCCATCTTGACCAGCCTGAGCTGATTGTTGAAGCACTGTGCGATATAGCAGAAAAACTGAAGGCGGAAAGTATTGAGAACTTCAATGGAAAATAATTACCACGCATCTCGTCAGTGTTTCTATGTTCTCCGTATGTGTTTTTTCTGGTCCGCGTTCATCCGTGTGAATCCGCGGTAGTTTTGCTTTTTCAATTCCGCCGATCTTTGGCAATTCTGCCAATCTTCCCTCCATGTTCCTTTGTGTCCTTTGTGGTTCAAGGTTTTGCATATTAAAATGCAATTCGGAACTCTCAATCATTCATGAAAAAAGTCGTTGAACGTGAAAAGAACAAAAATTATTACCGCGTGCTCCACGTCCCCATATGGATTTGGGTCTTCTGGATTCTGCCCGGCCACCTCACGGCTGATCTTTATGCGCATGGGCCGGACCGCCGCCATTGGATCTGGCTGGCAATCGTAACCGCCGTCTGCATCTGGCGCGGATTCGCGGGACGACTCCCTGGCGGTGAGCCCCGCCCTTACATTACGCATTATGGCGAGCCCAAGCCGAATCTGTGGTATCGCGTGATCTGCTATACCGCCGCATGGATTGACCTTCTGGTGCCGTTCACCATCAATCTGATCGGCCTGGTCATTAACTTCGTCTTTGGCCGCTGGATCATCAACGATCTCTTTTACAAACTCTACTACCCGCTGGCGGCCGCCATTGTGCTTGCGACGGTCCTGGACTTTACGCCGCGCGCCGCCCGTTCCACCCGCGATGAAGGCGCTGAAAAAGGCTGGTTCTACGTTGCCGTATGGACTGTGGTCCCCACGCAGCTTGCCGGGTGGGCCATGTGGCGGCTGGGAAAATATTTTGATCTTTCGGCTACGAGCCTGGGCAACGTTCGTCTGGCAACATTTTTGATTGTTGCCGGAACGTTCTTCACGCTGGGATTGCTTGGCAAGCTGCCGCGTAGCCAGCGCTACCATATTCCTGAAGGTGTGATCTCTGACATGCCAGTGTCGGCCGGGGCCTAGATTCACCGCAGAGCGCGCAGAGAAATCATTCCAATCTTCTGCGAACCCTGCGTTCTCTGCGGTCATGACTTTCCCTTTGTGTTTCTTTGCGGTATACAGGTTTGGCTAATTGCCAAGTGCTATTTGCTAATTGCTCCTGTCAGGCACCATGCCACAATTGTGCTCCCGCGCTTCCCGGTTTTCTTCTCCGCTTCCGGAATCAACTTTTCTTCCAGATTGTTGGGATCAGGAATCATCTCGCACTCGGCAATCAGTTGGTCGGTTGCGCCCTGATAACAGAGTTCACAGACAGCTAGGCTGTCTTCTTCGCCTGACCGCACTGGCGGACCAAACGTGCGGCACGTCATCGGACGCCACTCATATAAGTCACAGGCACCCGTTTCAGGATCAAGCGCGGGACAAGGCTCGTCATTAGCGAACTCGGCGAACGCGGCTTCGGAATCTTCCTCTTCGCGCAGAATACCAGTCTTGGGATCGCCAGGGAAAGTAGCCGACAAGCGCTTCACTGCTTGCCGCGCGCGTTGGCGTACTCGTGCGGCGCGCTTCGGATCGCTCGACTTCAGTTCGTCCAAGCCTTTTTGCAGTCGCAAGGCATCCAGCTGGCTGATGGCGAATGGACCGTAGCAGCATTGCGTGCATCCTTTGCGGCACACCAGCCAGTCGACGCTCTTGCGCGCCGTTTCAGCCAGCGCAGCGTCCACAATCTGGACTAGTTTCTGATCGGCCTTTGGCAGGGAAGTGCGCACTCTTAAAGCATATAGCAAAAAAATAGGGCAGAGCCGCTTGGCTCCGCCCGTAGCTCCTTGGCGATTGTTACTCGCCGCTATTTCTTTTCTTCCTTCTGCTTTTCTTCAGCAGTCTGCTTGGCCTTGCGCATCATGGTGAGTTTTTCCACGTTCATGGAGTGGTCGGCCTCATTCAGCTTGGCTTTGACCTTTACGTGATGGCCTTCATGGCCTTTCACCGCATCCATGTTCTCAATGTTCCAGGCCTGTTTATCTTTGTCGTTGATAAACATGGTTTTTCCGTCCTGGTCTTTCACCCAGCCGGTCAGGCTCATGGTCTTGCCTTTTTCCGCGGCCTTGGCTTCTGACTTTTCGGCTTTGGTGGTCTTCTTGTCAGCGCCTCCTGGATTGGCGGCAGGTTCCTGCGCCAGCATGCTTAAGGAAGCAGTGATCACAAATGCAAACAACAATGTTAGTAAGCGTTTCATAAGGTCTCCTCGCGTCGGTAAATTCCTTCTACCGATTTTGAGATGCATCCATCCCTCCGAAGGAGGGCTGCCATACCTATAAAAACAAATAGCTTAGCGCAACACCGGAGGACGGAAAATGTTGCGCTCAGGCCTTAACTTTTTGCGCAAATTTCTGCTCGAACTTTTTCACCTTGGGCGCTACCACAAACTGGCAATACGGTTGGTTCCCGTTGTTGGCGAAATATTCCTGGTGATAATCCTCAGCCACAAAGAATTTTGCCGCCGGCTCTAGTGACGTCACGATCGGATTTGGCCAGTGCTTCGCAGCATTCAATTCGTCGATCACTTTTTTCGACTCGCGATACTGCTCTTCGGTCGAATAAAAAATGGCTGAGCGATATTGCGTGCCCATGTCATTGCCCTGGCGGTTGAGCGTGGTGGGATCATGGATGGAGAAAAACACGTCCAGAATTTCTCGGAAGGTGACCACTGCCGGATCGAATGTAACGCGCACTACCTCAACGTGGCCGGTATCGCCGTTGCAGACCTGCCGGTAGGTCGGCTTGTCCACGTGGCCGCCCATATAACCAGATTCAACTGACGTGACGCCTTCCATGCGGTCAAACACCGCTTCCAGGCACCAGAAACATCCGCCGCCCAGGACTACAGTTTGTAAATTATTCATAAGTATTTGATTGCTCTGTGTTGAAAAAGTTCCATTTACAAGATCCAGCTTACTCACACGCCTGTTCTGCTGACAACTCCCCACGCCAAAACGCCTTCTTATTAAGATTCAGCTTAGGAAGAAATTTATGCGCGGAATGCTTTGGCGCACGAAAGTTGCGCTTCTCAATTTCATTTTCATCTTTCTGCTCGTCTTCGCCGTGCGCGCAAATGGGCAGGTTGTGATTGCCCAAATCAGTGACACACACTTGGGTGAGGTCCACTCCCCGCATGCGTTTGACAATCTTCGGCGCGCCGTGGACATGGTAAATGCCCGCCATCCCGACGCAGTCATCGTCAGCGGCGATATCGGCGAAAACTATGACCAGTGGCTGCTCGCCCGGGGCATCCTGAAGTGGCTGCATGCGCCTGTGTACTACGCGCCGGGCAACCATGACGTTCATACCAATGACGTCGCGCGCTATCGCGAGGTTTTTGGCCCCGACTACTATCGCTTTCAGGTGAAGGGCGTGACGTTCGTGGTGATTGATTCCCAACTCCTCGGCAATTTCGACAACTTCGACGCGCAGTCGCCGCAGCCGCTGCCGGTAGCGACCCAGGCTGAAGGCGAGAAAATGCTTGCCTGGCTCGGCGAGCAGCCGGGGAGCCGCACTGCCGATAATCGGCGCCGTCACTGGTGGAGCTTTGGGCACGGTCGCGAGCCGCAGCGCTTCCAGGATGATGACAACGATGACAGGCGTGGCGGAATCGTCATTGGCATCCAGCACATCCCGGCCGAACGTGGTGACAATATGCCTCCCGATCCTAAGCCTTATTGGGTAATAAATGAGCCTTATCGCTCGCGAGAACTAAATCTGCTCCACCGGATGGGCGTGAGGCATATGCTCGTGGGCCACTGGCATGTGGGAAACATTTTTGAGCGTGACGGCATTGTTTGGCACGTTGCGCCCAGTACCAGTCGGCTTCTGCCATGGAGCAGTCCACTCGGTTTTGCCATGCACACCATCAGTCCCAATGGTAACGTAAAAACTGAGTTTGTCTCAATCAATTCGGAACCATAACTCCTACGGTTAGCTCGGCGGTCCAGCAAGCTTATCCACATGTGGCGACTGTCCGCCCAGCCACTCTGGATGGTGCGCCGTCGAGTCGAAGTGTGCTGAAGTCTTAAACAGTTCATATTCGCCTTGCGCCGCAACTTTTTGCGTCCTGGCCAAAAGCGCCGCGACTTCTTCTTTGCTCAAGGGCTTAAATGTTTTGGCTGCTTCAAAGGCCTGCTGCAAAATTTCCTGGCTGTCGATTCCCGTAATCACCACTGAAGTCGGCAGGTTCAGCGCATAGTGCAGGCACTCTATAGGTTTGACCAAGCCGCTCTTCAAGATGATCTGGTCGCCCATGGATTTCATCCCAAGCACGCCAATCTTCTGCTCCACCAGCTTGGGCAGCACCAGTTTGCCAAAGCTGCGGAAGTGCGCGTCCATCACGTTCAGCGGCATCTGCACGGTATCAAAATTGAAATTGCGTTTCGCCGCCACTTCCAGCATGTAGAGATGGATGTGCGGGTCTTTGTGTCCGGTAAATCCGATGTAGCGCACCTTGCCCGCCTTCTTCGCTTCCAGCACGGCTTCCTGCGCGCCGTTTTCCGCGAAGATTCTGTCCGGATCGTCAAAGCGGATAATCTCATGGTGCTGGATCAGGTCGAGGTGATCGGTCTGCAAGCGCTGCAGCGATTCATTGATTTGTTTGGTCGCTTCTTCTTTGGTGCGGCCATCGAGCTTCGTCATCAGAAAAACTTTTTGCCGGTAGCCGTCCTTCAGCGCCTTCCCCATGCGGACTTCGCTTTGCCCTTTGTTGTAGTCCCATGAGTTGTCCATAAAGTTGATTCCGCCGTCGATCGCGGCGCGAATCAGCTTGATGCTGTCATCGTCTGTAAGCTTGGGCTGCCCGATGTGAAATCCGCCCATGCCAATGGCGGAAACGCGCTCGCCGGTCCGCCCCAGTGTGCGATAGATCATCGAGCCTCCTTCCTTATTCCCGCCTGCACTCGATTGCGCGCCGCCGGCTAAGCTGCTGGCCAGACTTCGCGCGCCCCGCGTTGCGATTCCTGCCAGGGCCAGGCTTCTTAGAAACTCCCTTCTGCGCATGGTGTCTTTCTATGCGGCAATCAGGTCTTCATAGCCGCGTGCTGCGATCTCTTCCTGGCTAATGGGAACACTTATGGGCCACGGCTCATCCACACCCATGAGCGCCAGCGCGCTGCCCAGGAGGGCCATGTTCTTGCTGAAGTTGATCATCTCATTCATGCGCTGCTGCGGCTCCTGCACGCTCCAGAAGTTGTGCATCACAGGAGAAACGCCCGCAAGGAAACCAGCAATCGCGGCTGTGCCTAGCTTGGGCTTTACGCCCAGCAATATACTGGTGCCGCCGGCAATCAAAACTACACCCGTGGCCGCCACGGTCGCTTCAGCCATGGGCACATTCTTTGATTCTGCATATTGCCCCAGTTGCTTGCGCTGTTTCAGATGATTGATGCCGTTATAGAGAAAGAATCCGCCAAACACCAGACGGCCAATGAGAAATGCTGCTTTCATAGGACTTACCTCCGTGCATTTGAAGTGACCATGTTTTGGATTCGATCTCTCAAAGCTGGGTGGCCAGATCGTTACTCGTGTTAGCGAAGAACTTTTCCAGGCTGCTCGATTCGTGCTGCTCTGCTTACTTCTTCTTTGGCGCCCGGTACACAGTTCCCATGTCCTTGCCAAGCTGGTTGATCATGTCTTTCACCGTCATGGCGTGATCTCCATACGGCGCGTATTCCAGATATTTGTTCAGCGCTTCCGTTGTTCCCGGCGGGACAGCATATTTCCCGCGTTCCAGTTGCCCTTGCCCAAACAGGATTGAGCCCTTGATGTAATACGCGTCCGCCAGAGTGGGATCAGAAGCTATGGCGTGATCGCAGGCCGCTACTGCATCCTGGCTGCGCTTCAGGTTGTAATATGTGGCGCACAGGTTGAAGTAGGGCATCGCCGGATACGCGGCTGACTCCGCCGCCTGGGAGAAAATTCCAATCGCTTCGTCATATTTCTTAAGCTGCACCAGCAGGTGGCCTTCAGCATTCAGCATCTGCCCCAGACCGATCTTGGTGCGTGGATCGGGTTGTCCAGCCAGCATTTTCTGCGCCGCGGCCACTCCTTTTTGGTAGGACTCAAGCGCATCCTGCGGCTTATTGAGCGACGTATAAATACCTCCCAGCACCTGGTAAGGCCCCCACTGCGTCGGATCTTCAGCGCTGGCGTTGTTGCATTTCTCTATCGCGGCCTCATATTTGCCGGCGTTCGTCAGCGCATTGCATGCCCGATATTTCGCCATGAACGGATGCGGATACGTCGCAGCCGCCTTCTCATAAAGCACCACCGCTTCATCCACTTTCTCCATGCGATCGTAACAATCGGCTTCCGCCAGCAGCATGTCGCCAATATTCGTCAGCGCACGATCAGAGTCCGCTGGATTTGCCAACGTCTTTTGCGCCACCTCCACTCCTTTGGCAAAGCTCTGCGCCGCTTCCGCATATTGCATCTGGTTGGATTGAAGCGTTCCCAGGTTCTGGTAGAACTCCCAGCGATTCGGGTCCAGCGCGATCAATTGCTTCACCAGGCTGATTGCGTTAAGCCAGTCTTCTATTCCCACCGCTATGTGGTACTGCACCATCAGCTTGTTGATCTTTGCCGCATGCGCATTTTCCTGCCGGATCAACGCCAGTTGCTCTTTAGTTTTTTTGCCCGCTGTAAGATTGATGCCGCCGCCCGGAACCACCGGACCTTCAATCGACGACAAATCTACATTCAGGACATTTTGGGCGCTCGGTTCATCGTTGCCGAGAATCGTTTTCTTTCCGTAATAAACATTGCTGCCATCCGGGCCCGTGATTTCAACCTGATAAACCCCATAATCCATTCCGATCATGACAAAAGCGCCCTTTTTGTCAGTCTTGATTTTGTAGATGCGGCCTTTTCCTTCAACCATCGTGGGCGACTCAGACCGCGTGGCGCCGCCCGCCTTGTAATTTCTGTCGACTATGCCGATCTGTGTATACGTCACCAGCGCGCCCACCATCGGATTGCCTTCGCGGTCCAGTATCTGGCCGGAAACAGTTGCTAAAGGGCCCTGTGCCGGGAATAACAACGCGAAAAGAATCAGGCAGCAACTCGTCATGGGGATCTCCGCAAATCTGTTAATGGCCACAGGCATTCATCGCACTAAGTGACACCATAAACAGCCAGAATGTTCCTTCGTTCTTCTTCCTGCTGTATTAAAGCGATAGGAAGGCCGGTCGTTATTATGCTTCCACCCAGTCAAACGTTTTGGTCACCGCCTTCCTCCAGTGCCGATACATTCTTTCCCGGTGTGATGGCTCCATCGCCGGTTTCCATATCTTCTCCGCCGACCAATG
Source organism: Terriglobia bacterium (assembly GCA_020072645.1). Lineage (NCBI taxonomy): Bacteria > Pseudomonadati > Acidobacteriota > Terriglobia > Terriglobia bacterium. Next base: position 292,358 of record JAIQGK010000002.1, on the reverse strand, counting down.
GCTGCATAGCTCTTCCACGCTGCTGAAAAATCCCACAGCCAGTCCTGCCGCATACGCCGCGCCCAGGCTTGTGGTCTCTTTTGTCGATGGCAACACCACAGGCCGCTCCAGTATGTCGGCTTGAAACTGCATCAGCAAATCGTTGGCTACCATTCCGCCATCCACGCGCAACTCTTCCAGCCGTATGCCGGAATCCTGCTCCATCGCTTCCACCACTTCGCGCGTCTGGAATGCCACCGCTTCCAGCACCGCCCGCGCCATGTGTCCCTTGTTGGCAAACCGCGTCAGGCCCACAATCACGCCGCGCGCATGCTCTTTCCAATAAGGCGCATATAGCCCGGAAAATGCCGGGACCATGTACACGCCGCCATTGTCTTCCACCGTCAACGCCAGTTTTTCTACTTCTGCGCTTGTCTTGATCAGGCCCAGGTTATCGCGCAGCCACTGCACCAGTGCTCCGCCAATGGCAACGCTGCCTTCCAGCGCGTAGTGCGCCGGCTGCTCACCTAACTTATAAGCGACGGTCGTCAGCAGCCCGTGTTTCGATTCGGTCGGCTTCATGCCGGTATTCATCAGCAGAAAGCAGCCCGTGCCATAAGTGTTCTTGGCTTCACCGCTCTTGAAGCACGTTTGCCCCACCAGCGCGGCTTGCTGGTCGCCCAGAATTCCGGCGATCGCCACGCCTTTCAATGGCCCTCGCGCAATGTGGCCGTAAATTTCACTGCTGGATCGGATCTCCGGCAGCACCTGCCGCGGAATGGAAAATGTCCGCAGCAGCTTGTTGTCCCATTCCAATGTTTTCAGGTTCATCAACTGCGTGCGGCTTGCGTTGGTCACGTCCGTTGCGTGCAGGCGGTTTTTCCCTGGCCCTGTCAGCTTCCACAATAGAAATGAATCAATAGTGCCGAACAACAACTCGCCGGCTTCGGCTTTGCGTCGTGCTCCGGGAATATTTTCCAGCAGCCAGCGCAGTTTGAGCGCGCTAAAGTATGTTGAGACTGGCAATCCTGTGCGGCCGCGAAAAAACTCATCGCCCGGCTCTTTGGCAAACCTGCTCACTGCGTCGGCCACGCGTGTGTCCTGCCACACAATTGCGTTGTGCAGCGGCTTGCCTGTCTTTTTGTTCCATAGCACCGTTGTTTCGCGCTGGTTCGTGATCCCTATCGCCGCCAGGTCCTTGGCCTTCAGCCGTGCCTCCGCCATCGCGTCGGCCATCACTTCCTGCGTCCGCGCCCAGATCTCTTCCGCGTCGTGCTCCACCCATCCCGGCTGCGGAAAAATCTGGCGGTGCTCTTTCTGCGCACAGGCCACAACCTTCCCTGCGGCGTCAAACACAATAAATCGCGTGCTCGTGGTCCCCTGATCAATGGCGCCGATATATTTGGTCACGCTGCTTTCCCTCGCTGCTGGACCTTTCCTCTGCTGGACATGGCTGAACCGCTTTGTAAGGATACCCCTACCCCTCCCTCGATCCCCATTTCTAAAGGACTTACACGTTTCCTCCCCACTGGTCCCCACGAGCCGGTGTTGCAAACAAAGTGTTTATCTAATTCCTCCCCATTGCCTCCCCATTCGTGTTCATCCGCATTGCAAACAAAGGGTATATTGCCCCATCGGTCTGGTTGTTCCTACCTCCATATCGTCTGGATGTTAGAAACGCGGACGCCTCTAACAATCATTCCTGGGATCCATTTTTGCGCAGATTATAATATCGTAATTTGTTCGCCTCGACAAAGCCGGATCATTGACTCTCTCTTTTCTGCATCGCTTCCCCGCGCGCATCCATCTACTCCGGTACACTTCATATTGCTATAGGAGACCCATGTCCAATAAACCGCAATCGTATGCCAGCCATGCCAAGTTCGATCCGGCTTTTCATTTTTTTGTTCTGCCGGTGCTGCTGATCAACATTTTCGTTGTTGGCTTTCTTCTGTTGGGTCATCCCGGAATCGGCGGTGTATGGCTGCTGCTTGTCTCGCTGGCCTTATTTGTACTTGCCGCGCGCTTGCGCAACTGGGCCACGCACCTTCAGGACCGTGTGATTCGCATGGAAGAGCGTATTCGCCTGGCCGCCATCCTGCCCGAGCCTTTACGCTCGCGTATCGCAGAACTCTCGGATTCGCAGATCGTGGGGCTGCGCTTTGCCTCGGACGCGGAACTGCCCGCTCTCTTCCAGCGCGCGATCGATGAAAAACTGAGTCGCTCCGACATCAAAAAAGCCATCACGGACTCGCGTCCGGATTATTCGCGCATCTGAGAATCAAAGATAAGTTCTTTTTCTAACGGTAGATAAGCTTTAAAATTGTTACCGCAATACTTGATCGTCTAAATGGCAGCTAAAGATATTGGGCGGGTAGACAAGGACAGATGTCAATCAACGACGTCGTTCTTTTAGATAGCTTAATCGCTAAAAATTCCAGCTGATATGGAGCTGAGCACGAACCCTCGGAGTACTTCGAGTTATTCACGATTGACCAGATACTCAAGGATGCTGAGTTGTCCTATGAGGACTTGGACAACGGCTGGACCGACAGCGGAGATGACGGTGGCATTGACGGGTTTTACTTGCTTCTGGATGGTAAAGTTGTAACAGAGGATCCCGAATTCGGGTCGATTCGTAGGTCCCCTCATCTTGAATTAGCAATCATCACGGCTAAACACGGAGAGCAATTCAAACAGGTGCCGATTAACAACCTGATTAGCTCTTTGCCGGATGTCCTCGACTTGCGCAAAGAAGGCGCCGAACTCACTTATCCCTTTGCTGATGCAATTATAATAAGACGGCGCGCGAATTATTCAAATCTACTTACATCGGGTCGGCTTCGAAAAGCCCCACACTTCACATTCGTGTAAATTATGCCAGTCGTGGTGATACAACCCGAATAAACCCCAACATAACATCGCGAGCGAAACAACTTGAGCAACAAGTGAGCGGAATGTTCAGCAACGTACGGGTAAGTTTGAGTTCTCAGGCGCGGCCGAATTGCTGAAGATGGCGAGGCGCGAGCGTACTTATTCCTTAAGGTTGGGTTTCGTCGAGAACAACATTTCGAGGGACAAGACAAACTATGTAATCCTGAGCCCATTGGATTCTTATTTTAAGTTTATTACAGACGACGATAAACGCCTCCGTCGTTATTTGTTCGAAGCCAATGTGCGCGACTATCTTGGCGATGTACAGGTAAATCGCGACATTATGGCAACCCTTCAGCAGCGTCAAGCAGCACCAGATTTTTGATGGCTAAATAATGGTATTACATTGCTTGCTTCAACTGCGTTGATTACAGGCAAAGAGCTTCATCTTGAAAATGTGCAGAGTTAACGGTCTACAGCCGACCGAAACAATTCATAAATATTTCATAGAAAGCCGCATAGATACCGACCAACGCGCGATTTTGATAAAGATAATCATTATGCAAGACGAAGAAATTCGCGACAAAATTATCAAACTACGAATTATCAAAATGGCGTCGAGATAGCGTCGTTACGCGCTACGGACACGCTTCAAAGGAATATCGAGCATTTTCTTGGTGACAAAGGCTGGTACTACGACAGGAGAAAAAATCACTACAAAAATCAAGGTGTCCAGCTGATAAAATCGTTTCAATTTCGTATGTTGGGTCGGCTGTCCGAGCTCTAGTGTGGAGAGACCCAGCCGCAGCTTTGAAACAGAAAACACGTTGGATGCGGGAAGATCTGGAGTATCAAAAGATTTTCAATGTAGGGGTGGGACTTGCGAGTGTACCTCGTGTGTGTTGAGATCTCAAAGACCCTCGATGTACTCCTGCGGAAGCGGAAACGATTTAGACCGTTTAAGTTTCATATTGCGTTGTTGTATGTGTGCCAAAAGCTAAAAGCAACAGACTATCAACCAGCTGATCTTATTGCACTGACGGGCCAAAATCCCTCAGCGCACGATGTCGGTGCTCTTTCAGCGCACATTAAGCGATGCATGGATCGTCGCAGTATAGAAAGGAGTAACAACCGGAAAAGCAAGGGCAATCGCAGAGATTTGTTGAGTTCGCGGTCGAGCAACTCAAGAAAAATGGGTATTCACCATTGGCGTCCAGCCGTCCGTTGTCAGACGATGAATCGTCTGTCGCTACGCCTGAAGAAACAAAGGATGATCATTTGCCACAATCTAATACCTCGCAAAATCGGCGGTGGTGGCAGATTTGGCGTGACCCATCCTGATGCGTACATGGATGTCCAAATAAATCATTGGCCTTCTAAGGCTTACGCTTGTTAATTTGGAATTGTTTCCCTTGCCATCCCCGAAACCGCTTAGGAGCTTCTGCATACGCCCGTTACTTCTCCTGCTGCAGCCCCACCGCACACTCTGCCGACGAAGCCTCGGATCGGCTCATTGCAAGTCAAGACCACCCGATCTTGATCCGCGTCAATCCGCGTCAATCCGTGGTAGGCTTCGTTTCTAATCGCCGCTATCTTCCCGCTTGACGCCCGGTATTCTCACCCGAGCTGGCCCTTCCAGCTCCACGCCGGGGACCTCGGTTTCAATCCGTATATGCTGTGTCGTGTCCTTTTCTTCGGCAAAAGCCAGGAACGTCAGCTTGTACTGGTGTCCCAGACGGTCGCTGAACTTCCGCAAATATGGGGTGAAAGACAAGGGCGTGTGCGATCCCTGAAAATAGGCCTCGCCGCCCGTCCTGTCCGCCATCTTCAGAAGATTGCTCTGGCCAAAGTCCAGCATGCCATTGCTGAAGACTGCGCCGGAACAGTAAATGGAAGAGACGGAGACTTTGGCCCTTTGCGCGCGTTCCACGGCACTGTCCAGATAAGGATTGGTGGGGCCGGATTCCATGCCGTCAATTCCCGGCGACACCATGAAAATAACGCGGCGGTCGCCAATGTCCGGCCAGCCTTTGATCAGGTCGGTAATCGCCAGGTAGGGGCTGGAATACGCGGCGGTCCGGCCCATGGGCAGCCGCACGGATTTGGCTGCGCGCGCATGGTCTTTCGTCGGGTTTTGCAGGATGCGCACATTGCTGTTGCTCATGTAGCCCACGCCGATGGCCATTTCTGGCGGCTGCGCCAGAATGAACTTGCGCAGGTCCCTGAGCTGCTGCCCGACCTCATGGGTATCGCAGGCGTCGTCCACCACCACCATCAACTCCAGCCCGGCTCCGTCTTTTTCCGCTGGGACCCACTGCGTGACTTTCAACCGTTCCTTTCCCTGAAAGACCCGCACATCCTCGCGGTAAATCACGGGAAAATCCTTCCCATGCTTCGTTTCTACTGACACGGTCACGGTGACCGGAACAACGGCCGTGGAGCTCGTTTGCGGCTGCGCTTTGCCTGGCTCCTGTGGCCTGCCCGTTTCCGAGAAGAGCAGCAACAACGTAATCGCAATCAGAAGATACCAGAGACCAATGCGCTCGTGCGGGCGTTCGCTCATCAAGCTGGAGCGTTGCATCATGGCCCGCTGTTTGTGGATTGTTGTGAGATTCATCGCATTCCTCCCGTCCCGGCTGCGGGGCTAAAGGATTCATCCTCTGCTTCTATGATCCACGCACCGTAACCCTGCCTGCCGTGACGCCGGTCACTGGCCCGTTTCCCATCGGGCAGCCGGTTATTCAAGGGTTTGACATCGGAATAAGCTCCTAACCTCGAAGACGAATCCTTCTTCAATAAGGGCTTTATCTGCGTAATCTGCGGTAAATTCTTTTTGTCATGGCTGCGAAGATATACAATTCCGTTCTTGTTCATAGGAGTTCCTGCATGCGCCGAGTTCTGTTCATCGCCCTTATCTGCCTGATCGCCCTGCTGCCTCTTTCCGCCGCTAACTTTGATGACGATGCTCTCTTCGGCTTCACCTCTGCCACGTCGCACACAGAGCGTGATTGGGAAAATAAGTTTCGCGCCATCCCCGACCCTAAAAACCTTCGCGACTACATGCAGCAGCTTAGTGCGCGTCCCCACCACGTGGGCTCGCCCTATGACAAGCAGAATGCTGAATGGATCCTCTCGCAATTCAAGTCCTGGGGACTCGACGCGCAGATTGAACAATTCGATGTGCTTTTTCCTACGCCTAAAGAGCGCGTACTGGAACTGACGGAGCCGACGCGCTACACCGCCAAGTTGCAGGAGCCGCCCGTAGCTGGCGACCCCACGTCAAATCAGCAGAGCGAGCAACTGCCCACGTATAACGCTTACTCCATAGACGGCGATGTGACCGGCAAGCTGGTTTACGTCAACTATGGCCTGCAGCGGGATTACGAGGAGCTCGACCGTCTCGGCGTTTCCGTAAAAGGCGCAATCGTGATTGCCCGATATGGCAATTCATGGCGCGGCATCAAGCCCAAGATCGCTGCGGAGCACGGCGCAATCGGCTGCATCATTTATTCCGATCCCCGCGATGATGGCTACTTCCAGGACGATGTTTTTCCTGACGGCCCCATGCGCAATGAGAATGGCGTGCAGCGCGGCAGCGTCATGGACATGCCCATCTATCCCGGCGATCCCACCACGCCCGGCGTCGGTTCCAAGGGCGACGTAAAACGCCTGGCACTCAAAGACATCACCACGCTCACCAAGATTCCTACGCTGCCAATTTCTTATGGTGATGCCAAGCCGCTACTCGCGGCGATCAAAGGCCCGGTAGCTCCGGAGAGTTTTCGCGGCGCGCTTCCTATCACCTATCACGTAGGCCCCGGCCCGGCTAAGGTCCACCTGAAAGTGGCTTTCAACTGGGACATCAAGCCGGTCTATGACGTGGTTTTCAAGATCCAAGGCTCGGAATCTCCTGATCAGTGGATTGTGCGCGGCAACCACCATGACGGCTGGGTGAACGGCGCGGAAGATCCCATCTCTGGCCAGATCGCATTGCTGGAAGAGGCGCGCGCACTGGGTACGCTGCTCAAGCAGGGCTGGAAGCCCAAACGCACCATCGTCTATTGCGCGTGGGATGGCGAGGAGCCCATGCTGCTGGGATCGACAGAATGGGCTGAGTACCACGGCGACGAACTCAAGCAACACGCCGCTCTTTACATCAATACTGATGGCAATGGCCGCGGCTTTCTTGGCGTGGAAGGTTCGCACTCACTGGAAAAATTCGTCAACACCGTGGCCCGTGACATTACCGATCCGGAAAAGAACATTTCCGTGTGGAAGCGCGAACAGGCAGCGCGCCTCACCATGGGACGCCCGGAAGATCGCAAGGACGCGCGCACCCGCCCCGATCTGCGTATCGCCGCGCTTGGTTCCGGCAGTGACTACACCACCTTTCTCGACCATCTCGGCGTTGCTTCACTCAACGTTGGTTTTGGCGGCGAGGATGACGGCGGTATTTATCACTCAATCTACGACGATTTCTATTGGTTTACCCATTTTTCCGATAAGGACTTTGTCTATGGGCGCGCTCTTTCCCAGACCGTTGGCACCATGGTGCTGCGCTTTGCCGACTCCGATGTGCTGCCTTACGACTTTGCCGATTTTGCCGACACCATCCACAAATACAATGACGAACTCAAGAAGCTGCTCAAGGACAAGCAGGAGCAAATCCACGATCGCAACCAGGACATAGACGATGGCGTTTACAGCGCCGTTTCCGACCCGCGCAGGCCGACTGTCGCGCCGCCCAAGGAAGAGGTCCCACCATACCTGAACTTTGCCCCGCTTGATAACGCGCAGAATGCTTTGGATCACAGCGCGCAACGTTACGCCAAAGCGCTGAAGACATTCAACAATGCCAGCGGCTCGCAGCAACTGCAGGAACTTAATGCCAAATTGATTCAGGCAGAGCGCAAACTCACCAACCCAGACGGCCTGCCGCGCCGTCCGTGGTTCAAGCACCTGATCTATGCACCGGGCTTCTATACAGGATACGGCGCTAAGACCCTTCCCGGAGTGCGTGAAGGAATCGAAGAAAAGCGCTATCAGGAAGCGGACAAAGAAATCGTCCGGGTCGGAAAGGCGTTACAGGATTACGCAGATGTCATTGACTCAGCCGCAATGGATCTGGAGAAAGCTGGGCACTAAAAAATCTCACCGCGGAGACGCGGAGAGTTGCAGCGCTGTTCCTCATGTACCGGCGATTTTTGGCAATATTGGCAGTTCCGGCAATTTTATTAGGGTACCCACGCCATCCCATCTGGCCCGGGCCCAACATCAATCATGCCGATCGGCGTTAGCTTAGCCAGATCGATGATTGCGACTTGTCCGGCCTGGGCGCAGGCCACATAGGCGCGCTGGCCGTCAGGAGCGATCTGGATTCCCAGCGGCGCCTCGCCTACCTGGATCTTTTGCACCAGCTTTCGAGTTTTCACGTCCATCACCAGCACCTGGCTTGACTCTGCATCAGAGATCAGCACGAGCTTGCCATCAGGAGTAAACTTCAGCCGGTTGGAATGCTTTGTAAGCGCCGGAATCGTAGCAACAACCTTTTTTGTTTCCGTATCAATCACGCTTACGCCGCCATCCTGGGAGTGCGCGGTCCAGACTTCCTTGCCGTCAGGAGACAGATCAATCGCTTCCGGGCGCTTGCCCACGGGGATCACGGTGTAATGCCAATTGCCTCCCTGGCCCATGGGTTCCATCACGCCCACCGAGTCCGAAAAGATATTCGCGGTGAAAATCCTGTTCTGCTCTTTGTTGATCACCAGCATGTGCGTCAGGTCCTGGCCGGTGCCCATAAGCCAGTCCACGCGGTCTGCCGCGGGGTCGTATCTGGCGATAGCTTTGTTCATCTCTACCGTGAAATAAATCTTGCCCTTGCTCTCCACAATCCCATGCGGACGCCGCAATGCGCCTAGATTCACCCGCCGCAATTCTTTCTTCGCTTCCAGGTCGATGACCGAAATGCTGTCACCCGGCATCTGGTCGCCATAGTTGGCGACAAACGCGAGCTTGCCATCCGCCGAAACCGTGACCTCATGCGGCCCATTTCCTGTTGTTACCTCACCGATGACTTTCTTTGCTGCTGGATCAACCAGCAAGAGTTTTCCCTGGGGCTTGTTCAGTACAAGAAGCAGCGGTTTAGGTAGTTCGGCCGCAAAAAGTATGTTACTGAAGACGATCAGGAGTAGTACGAGAGCGGTTCGCCAGAAACGAGTCATAAACCTCCGGGAAAGATGACGAGCGCGTCTTCCAATTTTTAGTCCGCAGGTTTTAGACGACAGCAGGAGCAAAAAGTGAGACCGCGCAGGCGCGACGGCTCACACAGCTCATTTCATCTTTTGGCGGATACCCCGATCGCCGCCGCGGCCGTGTCATGCACCGGAGTTTCCACGCCGCATGACTTGCCGAGCCGCGACACCGCGCCGCTGAGGTCTTCAATTTCCGTAGGACGGCCAGCTTCAAGGTCGATCAGCAGGCTTGGTTTCATGGCATCCGGCAGACCATCGATGGTCTTCATCGTGCGTTCTGCTTCATCATCCGCCAACGCGACCTTGCGTGCGCGGGCGATGCTAATGACTTCACGCACAGCGCGCTCGGTCAGTAAATGGCCGAGCTTTGTTGCGCGAAGCGGGCCAATGGCGGTGCGTGACAGCCCGCAAGCGGCGGCCATGGACGCGATGAAGGCAAACTTTCTCCATAGGTCGGCGGTGATGTCCAGGGAAACACTTGCGTCCACCCCGGCGTCGCGAAGAGCTCGTGCGATGGCATCGATACGCTGCTTGCGTTCCGCCTGTGGTTGGCCCAACTCTCCCAGCACTACGCGCTGGAAAGGGCTGCGTCGTTCAAAAACGCCCGGCGCGGTGCGCACAACGCTGATGGCAGTGAGTCCGCCCACCAACTGCGCTTGCGGAACCCCGTTGGCTACCAACCGGTCCGCCACTTCAACGCCATTGAGCAGTGGCACAATCAGTGCGCCTTGCCCGGCTAAAAAAGCCGCAGCCGGAGCAATCTCAGCCAGCGAATAATTCTTTACGGCCACCAATGCGCAGTCCACGGCGCTGAAATCTTTTACGTCATCGCTTGCCTGCACTGGAACAATGAACGATCCTTCGGGCGTCCGGACTTCCAGACCGCGTTCCCGTAGCGCAGCCAGGTTGGACGATCGCGCAAGAACGCACACATCATGGCCGTTTTTCGCCAGCAGGCCGCCGTAATATCCGCCAACGCCGCCCGCTCCCAAAATCGCAAACTTCATCGCTCGGCCTTTAAGCCGCAGACGCTAAGATTCCTCTCGACCATTTATTCCGATCCCCATTCAAATGAGAGCGTGGGGGCGCAGCTCTTGCTTTTCACTACCACCTGCGTTGTACCCATCGTCCGGGCTTGTACAAACGGCGTGAGTGTTGCCCAGAACTCTCCTTGCGGATTTACCCTGGTTTGCGAATCATGGGCTTCCTGGTAAGACTGTGTGTGGAAGCTGATCTGCTCTCCAGGCGTGAAGCCTTTGCCGCGAATCAGCGCTAACTGAAATCGCGGGCTCAAGCGCACGATCTCAAGGCTGCACCCCTTGTCATGTTCCACCATGGGCGCCGGGACAATGGAAAAGAAAATCCTGGTGGTATGGTCTTCGGAAACCAAAGCATGCCGGTAAATTTCACCGATCCCCGGCGTATAGGTGAGCTTCAGTTCCGCGCCCTTCATGCTTTGAGCGCAGCTCTTGGTTGAATCAGGCGGGCAGCCAACAGTTCCATCCGCCGCGATCACCAATCCGTTTACCATGATGACAGGCGCGGCAAGGGTAATAGGCCAACTCATGAGCGTGTAAAACTTGTTCTTTGGCGCGCCAGTTACCTTCACGTGATACTGCATGACCGGTCTGTCATTTACCTGATCTTTTTTGATCAATAGCACATCCACCTTTGCACCTGGTGTCGTCTTCTTGTCCCAGTCGATCGTGGCCTCTGCTGTCTTTTTCATCAGTTCTTCATCGGATGGCTGTTGGGGCTTTGCCGGTGTAGCGGCGGCCGCAGGCGGTCTGGGCTTTTGCTGTTTCGCGGCCTGTCCAGCCGCTGCAAAGCACACGCCCAGAATTGCTATAAGAAGATAAGTATGTCGCATGATGAACTGGAGAATACCATAAGCGGCGCTGGCCTCTAAATGTGGCGCTCCGCGAAAAATGCGGTCTATGCTCCGCGTTTGCTACCCTCATGTGCAGCCTGTATATTTGGCAACAAATCAATCCTTGGAGATCCTGGAATGCCTGAAGTGGTAAGAACAAGAGTGGCGATCATTTTTGCCTGTCTGCTGCTGGCTCCTGCGGTACTTGCCCAGCCTGCTTCCTCCGCTCGCTCAAAGGCCAGTTCTTCATCCATGGACAACGTGATTGCCACTCTCTGGGCCGGCAAAAATTTTGATCAGACCGCCATCTCGCCCAACGGCAAACAAGTCGCATGGGTGGAGATCACTAAAGACGGATCGGCAATCTTTGTTTCCGCAGTGACTGGCGGTACGCCACGCCGCATTACAGCCGGTGGACAATCCGAGAGCGCCGTTGCATGGTCGCCGGACAGCAAGCAGATCGCTTTTCTCTCTGACGCTGCCAAGCCCGACCAGCCTCAGATCTATGTTACCAACGCTGCCGCCGGCTCGCCGCGCAAGCTCACCAACGTAAAAGGATTTCTCGCCTCGCCTGGCTGGTCGCCTGACGGCAAGACCCTCGCATTCCTATTTACTGAGAACGCTGAGCGTGCTGCTGGCCCTCTGGTGGCGGAAAAAGCGCAGACTGGAGTGATTAAAGAAGCTGTCACTGAGCAGCGTCTTACACTCGTCGATGCGGCAGGTGGCAAGCTGCGCCAGATCTCGCCCGCCGATATGTATGTGTACGAGTATGCATGGTCGCCGGACGGCAAGAACTTTGTGACCACAGCGGCCCACGGCAATGGTGACGACAACTGGTACGTCGCGCAAATCTATACCATCCCTGCCGTTGGCGGAGAGAGGAAATCAATTTACACACCGCCCATCGATTCGCAAATCGCAGTGCCTGCCTGGTCGCCGGACGGCAAGACGGTCGCTTTCATCTCCGGCATTATGAGTGACGAGCCCGCTGTTGGTGGCGATATCTTTATCGTTCCCGCTGAAGGCGGTGCAGCTAAAAATATCACGCCCGGCATGAAAGCTTCCGCCAGTTGGCTTACGTGGACTAGCGGCGGCAAGATTCTTTTCGGTGAAGATGTGGATGGCGAAAGCGGAGTCGCCACCGTCGAACCAAGTTCTGGTGATATTGCAACCCTCACTCGCGGACCGGGCGAACTCAATGCATATGGCTGGGGCACGGCTGTCTCTCTTGCCGCCGACGGAAAAACTGCGGCGGTGATTCGGCAGTCTCTGGCGCATCCTCCAGAAATCTGGGCCGGAGTGATTAATGAATGGAAGCAGATCACCTCGCGTAACGCTTCGCTTAAGCCCGCGTGGGGAGAAGCGAAGAGCATCCATTGGCAGAATGACGGTTTCAATTTGCAAGGCTGGCTGCTTTATCCGGCCAATTTTGATTCAACAAAAAACGACGCGACAAAAAAATACCCCATGGTGCTGCAAGTGCATGGCGGCCCCAGTTCCATGCAGCATTCAGCGTGGCCCGGCCCGCACAGCTTTGGCGTGGCGCTTTCGGCCACCGGCTATTTCGTTTTCATGCCTAACCCACGCGGCAGCTTTGGCCAGGGTGAAGCTTTCACGCGCGCCAACGTCAAGGATTTTGGCTATGGAGATTTTCGCGACATCATGACAGGCATTGACCAGGCAATCAAGCAAGCGCCTATCGACGAGCATCGCCTTGGCATCACCGGCTGGAGCTATGGTGGTTACATGACCATGTGGGCGGTTACGCAGACCAATCGCTTTGCCGCCGCGGTGGCTGGGGCAGGTTTAGCTAATTTCCAGAGCTACTATGGCGAAAACCAGATCGATAAATGGATGGTCCCGTTTTTCGGCGCGACCGTTTATGACGATCCTCAGGTTTATGCCAAAAGCTCACCTATCACATTCATTAAAAATGCCAAAACGCCGACTCTGGTTCTGGTGGGCGATAGCGACGGCGAATGTCCGACTCCACAGTCGTATGAATTCTGGCATGCGCTCAAGACAATTGGCACGGAAACAGAACTGGTTGTCTATGAGCATGAAGGACATATGTTCGTGGATCCCTCGCATCAGCGGGACGTGATTGAGCGCGTGGCGGCATGGTTCAACCAGAAACTGAAGTAATGATTTGTCAAGAAATAAACAGGGTCTCTGCTTTTTTGCTGCTCTGAAATAAATTCATTGGTACTACGGTGATAGGGCCATAAGCAGGTGTTCACACTGGTGTAGTCTGGGAATACCTACCATGACCCCAGCCAGACGCAAAGTCCGTATTCTGCTTGTTGATGGCAATAGCACCGTGCAGCATTTGCGGGCCCTGATGCTGCGGATGCGAGGCTATAACGTTGATACCGCTGTTGATCTGGAAGCCGCCCGCACAGTAATTTCAGCCGCTCCGCAGTACGATCTTGTGATCGTTGACGTGGGCCACTTTGCCGATCCCGGCCTGGAATTCTGCGAAGAGATCAAGCAGCGGCATCCCCATCAGAAAATCCTTATGCAGGTGGATGGGCACATCTATCTCGGTCGCGAAACCTGTCCGGACAAGGTGGTTTCAAAGCAGGAAGGGCCGCACCACTTTGTGGAAGAAGTAGAACGGTTGCTGCCTGCTTCTTAGCTGTCTTGCTCCTTTGTTGACATACGCTCTTACTTATCTAAAAGATAATCATATTTGTTGGGTAACTAAAGGGGGTAGAACGAACTAACTATTGGGGGTAGGAGATTCTCTCTCCATAAGCGGGAAATTGCAATAGCTTAACGCAGAAAAATGCGCTTTGCCGGAGCGGGCAGTATAGCCCGAACTTAAGGGGCGGGCTCTTAGCTATTGCTTATCTACCTATCGCTTACTATGAGCAGGAGTTCCGGAAGAAGAACTTCCCGCGGCAGATGGCTTCCATTTGTATAAAAACTGGATTACATCATCTTCGCTCATCAAATGCGCGCGCTCAAAATCGCTGGTGCCATAGAGTACCTTACCCAGTGAATCCAGCACCGCCAGCGACGGCACGCCTTTTTGCAGATCAACGTGGTATTTCTTTGCCAAGTCCAGATTCTTTTCGTACTTTCCCACGTCAACATGCACAACAATGTAATTGCTGTTCAGCAATGGCGCGATCCTGGGTTGATGAAAGGCATTTTCCAGGATATGGCAGTCAATGCACCAGTTGCCACCAAAATCGAGCAATACATTCTTGTGCTGCTTGCCGGCGGAAGCCAGCGCCCTCCGGATGTCCTGCGCGGCATTCGCGTCTGCTTTGTACAACTGTGGATTCGGATTGGCCGGAGCCTGTAATGGGACGCGTTTAAACTGTGCTGGCGAAACCGCGGTAAGAAGAATAGCGGCGATCAATGTCCATAGAAACCGATTGGTCATAACGATTTCATTTTAGTCCATAAGCCAAGGCGGAACGGCAGGCTGCTTTACAGCGCGTTCTATTTGGGCGACACGACGCGGCCATATTCAGATCCGCGGGACACTCGATCGAAGTAACTATACGTAAGGGCGGCAATCTTGCGGATGGCGGCGGAGCCTTCCTTTTCGTCCTCTAGATATGTGGTCATTACGCACAAAATGTAGGGGCGATTTTTCACGAAAATAATTCCAGAGTCATTTCGCACGGCTTCCAGTTCACCGGGCTTGCTGGCTGCCACGGCATCATCCGGCAGGCCTTGCAGGAGCGAGCTCTCTTTATGGGTGCTCAGGACTTTGATGAAATCGGCGGTCATCTCTTTGTTGAGCAGCTTGCCGCGATAAACGGTTTCCAGCAGCGTCATCATCTCGCGCGGCGTGGAAACGTTTTCGCGGCCTTCGCCGGCAGCTTTCAGGTCCATCATCTGCCGCCGCAGCCGGGTTGCGTGCAAGCCCAGGCTATCCAGCATGGCGTTAACGTTTTCCATGCCAACGCGCCCGATCAGGACGTTGGTCGCGCTGTTATCGCTCACTGCCACCATCATCGTGGCCAGGTCGCGGAGCGTCAGGCGCGTTACTCCCGGCGTCAGGCCCAGCATGATGTCGCTGCCGGAAACCAGGTCCTGGCTGCGCACCACGTATTCATCCGTCAGCTTGAGCTTGCCCTGCTGCGCCTGAAGATAAAGTTCTGCCAGCACCGCGATCTTAATGGAACTGGCCTGCGGCATGATTTCATCGCCATGAATGAAGAAAGTTTCTCCCGAGGCGAGGTCTTTGACAGCGAGACCCATGACGCCATCCAGTCCTTTATCGATGGCTTTCAATTCTTCCTGAAGTTTCTGCCAGAGCGCTTCACGTTTTTCTGTGGTGGGTTTTTCTGGGCAGCATTGGGCCATGGCAGGAATGCAGGCAAGCGCGGTAATTAAAGACAGGAAAAATCGTTTCATCATGGCGTGTGCAGTGTACATAGACGGGTTGCAATGGAGCAAACGCCAGCGCGGGACGCTAGAACAGTTTTAGTTGCTTCTCGTTTTTATTTCTTGTCTTCGGCTTGCGATCATCGAAGACCGTTCTGCCGTCGAGTGATGGAGAAATCTGGCGTTCATGAGCCAGAGTCGCTTCGAAATCGACTTGTGGCTCAACATTGCTCTCGACCATGCGGGTAAAGCGGTCAAGCCGGCTGAAGCCGCTTAATTTTTCTGTATGACCCACTTTGGCCTGCTGCAATGCGCGCCGCAAGACTGAAAGCGACTCGTCATAAGTCTTTAGCGGGACAGGGAAGGGATGGCCATCTTTTCCGCCATGCGCGAAGGAGAAGCGCGCCGGATCAGCAAAGCGCGTCGGCGTTCCGTGCACCACCTCGGCAATCAGCGCCAGAGATTGCAATGTGCGCGGTCCCAGATTTTCCAGCAACAGCAGATTGGCAAAATCGCGCAGCTGCTTCTCATAGGCGACGGCCAGCACCGCGCCCAGCCGTTTTGCGTCAATATCTTTTTCGCGGACATCATGATGTGCGGGCATGGCGAGCCGTGGAACTTCACGCAATGTGCGCTCGGGATTCTCCCGCGTAATCTCCAGCAGAGCGGCTTGCGCGGCTTTGGCCCGGCTATCGACGAGATTCATGATTGCGCCGGCATAAACGCGTTCGCCCACGATTGCTGTGTGCGGCTCGGAAATAAAATCCCGCACGGTTGCTGAATGCCAGTGATAGCGGCGGGCTAGCCCTGTGGCATCGTTCATTCCTTGCTGAACGACGGTCCAGTCTCCGGCTCTGCTCACCACAAAACTGTGTAGATATAGCTGAAAGCCATCGGCAATGGCGTTGTTATCGATCTTTGCGGTGAGGCGGCTGGTGCGCGCCAGTTCGTCACCATTCAGGCTCTCACGCTCGGCCACAGCGCAAAGCTCGTCTGGGGTCTTGCGTGAATGTTTCCCGCGTCCGCCACATACGTAGATGCCCAGCTCATGCGCGCGCGGGTTCAGCCCGCGCTTCAAGGCCCCCATGACAGACGTTGTGATTCCTGATGAGTGCCAATCCATTCCCATCACGCAACCCAGGGCCTGGAACCAGAAAGGATCGCTCAAGCGGGAGAGAAGTTCCGGCGCGCCGTAATGGTAGAGCACGCTCTCGGAAATCGCCGTGCCCAACATGGTCATGCGCTCGGCAAGCCACGGAGGCACACGCCCGCCATGCAAAGGAAGATCGGCAACCCCGGAGCGCTTCATGCTTACTATTATCTACCAGCCGTTTTACAAATTCAGGACAGAAGCGATGTAGCGCGATTAACACGCTTAGGCTCGCTCATGATTGAAAGATGAGGGGCTCGCTTCACGTAATACGGCACCCTGCGCCTGCCGGCGTGGATCCTGGTGTTCACAAGCTCATCCTGACGGCGATTCATGAGAGACGCCTGTTGCGTTTTTCCTATCACGGTAAGCATCGAATCGTGGAGCCGCAGGATTATGGCATTCAAAAAGGAGTCGTGAACCTCTTTACGTACCAGACCGGCGGCGAAAGCAGCAGCAGCCGTTTGCCTGACTGGCGCAAGTTTGCCGTTCTGAGAATGTCCAGCCTTGAATTGCTGGATGAAACATTCCCCGGCAGCCGGTCTGTTCCTTCGCAAAGGCATCAGGAGTGGGATGTGCTGTTTGCCAGAGTCGATCATTCTTAAAGTAGATCATTCCTAAGTAGCGCATTCCTGGATAGTCGCCGAAAAGCGCAAGCTAATATGCTTCGCGTATACTTTCTGGGCTATGGCAAACATTGATAAGCATCCCGCAGGTTCGTTTTGCTGGGTTGAGTTGGCGACCACGGACCAGAATGCCGCAAAAAAATTTTATACATCGCTCTTCGGTTGGGCCGTGGAAGACAGTCCCATGGGGCCGGACGATTTTTATTCCATGTTCAAACTTTCCGGTCGCAATACCGGAGCCGCTTACACCATGCGCAAGGAGCAGCGCGCGCAAGGCGTGCCTCCGAACTGGATGCTTTATATTGCGGTTGAAAATGCCGATCAGTCCGTCGCCAAAGCGGCCCAGGCCGGCGGCACCGTACATGCTCCGGCGTTTGACGTAATGGATATAGGCCGTATGGCCGTTCTCCAGGACCCTACGGGCGCGGTTTTCTCCATTTGGCAGCCCAAAAAGCACAGTGGCATTGGCATCACCGGCGACAACACAGTCTGCTGGGCTGATCTCAGCACTGCGAATCCGGAACGCGCAAGCAAATTTTATGGCGATCTCTTCGGCTGGCAGTTAATGAAAGATGAAAAAGATCCTTCCGGTTACATTCACATTAAGAACGGCGAACATTTCATCGGCGGAATTCCTCCGGCCAAGCACCGGAATCCCAACACTCCACCGCACTGGCTGGTTTACTTCCAGGTGGCCGATGCTGAAGCAGCCACAGCCAAGGCCGCACAACTGGGAGGAAAAATCCTGATGCCTGCGCGCCAGATGGAAAACGTGGGGACATGGTCCATTGTTGCCGATCCGCAGGGCGCGGTGTTTTCATTGTTTAAGTCGGCAAGGTAAAGAAGCCGCTGGCTACTAGCCGTTGGCCGCTAGCCAAAGAAAAATCAGGCCGCGAATCAACGCGAAACACGCGAATGATGTTTAGATTGTGATTCGTGTTTATTCGCGAAATTCGCGGCTACGTTTCCGTTCTCGCGTTTACCAGCGGAAATCTGCGGGATACCGGCTGAATGCTAATTGCTCCTACGCTGTCAGGTCCAGTTCCGTGAGCCCACTCGGTTTTTCGTCCTGCTTGATTTTTCCTTCTTTCGTCTCTTTTGCCAACTGGCAATTCAGCTCTGCTCCCACCAGCATGAAGAAGCTTGTCCAGTAGAGCCACACCATCAGCGCGATCACAGCGCCCATGGCGCCGTAGGTTTTGTTGAAGTGAGCAAAGCTGCGGAAGTAATAACCCAGAATGTAGGAAAGACCGATCCAGCAGCCCACGGCCAACACAGCTCCAGGAAGCGTGGCCCAGAAACGCTGCCTCACGTTCGGCGCAAGAAAATAGAGAGATTCCACGGCGAGAACGGTGAACACCACTGCAACTGTCCAATGGATATATGGCCAGGCTTGCGCAAACAGCCATGAGAGGCTCGTCCGCAATGCCAGCCAGGTCCCAAATTGCGGGCCCACAATCATCACCACGAGCGCGACCAAAAGAAGTAATCCCACCAGGAGAGTGAGGGCAACGGCCAGCGGCCTTGTTACCCAGAACGGACGCGCTTCTTCAACTTCGTAAGCGATGTCGAGAGCCTCAATCGCCGCTGCGAAACCGCCGGATGCGGTCCACAGCGTTCCCAGGATACCGAAGGAAAGAAGCGTGCTTCGGTTGGGCGTTACCACAGTGGCAAGCACCTTGCGCAGAAGCTCAATCGATTCGCGGGGTACGAAACCCGACATCAGCGATAAGACCTGTTCGAAAGGATGCGCTCCCGGCAAATAGGCGACAATCGCAGAGACAAGAAGAAACGCCGGAAACATCGAGATAACAAAATAATACGAAAGAGCCGCGGCCATTTGCAGCGTGTGCTTTGCCGGCACTGCTTCGACCGTGCGCCACACAGCATCTTTAATTCTGCCAAGAACCCTGCGAGGCCTTTTGATCCTGGTTCCATTCGCAAAGATGGGGCCGACGCTACTCACAATGGGTTAGATGCCATTCGGTGCTTGCGCGTCCGGTGTGTTCCAATGGAAGAAAGGCGGTTGAATGGCGGATGAACCCTATACTTTGTCTTTCATGCAGCAGGTGGCCCGTCCGCTGCCGGAAGTTTTCGAGTTTTTCTCGCGAGCAGAGAACCTGGAAGCGCTTACTCCTCCGTGGCTGAACTTCAAGATTCTTAAGGTCAAGCCCCAGCCGGTCCAACAGGGGACGCTGATCAATTACAGCCTGCGCGTGCATGGCATTCCGCTGCGCTGGACGAGTGAAATTGTGGAATGGGAGCCGCCGCACCGCTTTGTTGATTTGCAATTGCGCGGTCCGTACAAACTGTGGCGGCATGAGCATCGTTTTGAAGCGGGAAATGGCGGGACGCTGATCACGGACACAATCACTCTCGCGCTTCCGCTTGGCGTTCTGGGGCAGATGGCATACAAGATCAAGGTCAAATCGGACGTGCAAGAAATATTTACCTTCCGAAAAGAGAAGATTCGCGCGCTTTTTGGCTGAGAAGCGTCATCGTCACATCGGTCACACGCTCTACTAGTGCAAACAACGCAACCTCTCCGGTTTCCGTCTAAAGGTGCATATAGAATAGTTCTTCATCCCTGAATCGAATGAATAACCAGAAGAGCCTGCTCGCAAAACATCTTGGCCTGCGCGGAATTGCCCTGATTGAGGCGGCCAAGGGGCTGCTTGCCGTATTGGTGGCGATATGGCTGGTGAGCCTGCTGCACAAAGATATTCAAGATGTGGCTGAGCATCTACTGCGTATTCTTCACAAAATTTTTCGGTTGAATCCTGATGGCCATCTGGCCCGCGAGCTCATTCGCGGAGCGCGACACGTTACCCCGGGAAACCTTCATTTATGGATCGGCGGCACGCTGCTTTATTCCACCATTCGCTTTGTGGAGGCCACGGGGCTGTGGCTGGAGAAGCAGTGGGCGGAATGGTTCGCGCTGATCAGCGGCTGTTTGTATCTTCCCATTGAAATCTATGAACTGGCGCACCGCGCCACGCCGATCAAATGGGCCATTTTTGCCACCAATGTTTTGATTGTGGCGTACCTGGCGTGGCTATTGTGGGACCTGCACATGCAGAGAAAGCAAGATAAAGCCGCTCTTCGCGAGGTGGTGGAACCTGCGACACGACTTTGAGCAAATAGCAAATAGCAATTGGCAAATAGCTTGCACAAAATCCCCAAACCTCACCGCAGATGACACTGATAATACTGATTTACACGGATCAAAAGTTCAATAGGACCATTTTTGATTTGTAAATCTGTGTCATCCGTGTTTATCCGTGATGAGATTTTTTTTGTGCAAAGCAATTCTTCCAATGCTAAGGGCATTGGGTGAAGGGACCCGCCTTGCAGCGGCGGGTCCTGCGTTCAACAGTGGGCTTCACTCTTTGGGTGGCTGCGAAAATTTCTCGCGGTCACGTTCTTCAATGCGGCGCATCGCCCCGAGCAGATGGTAATTGGCGCCTGCCCTAAGATGCTCAGACTGGCGGTTCAGGGACTGCATCATGAGCGGATCGAAAATGCCGACCTGTTCCAATGCTTCCATGTTGCGATGAACGCGGGCGAAGGATGCGTTGAGACGGTTGAGAAGATCGTAGATGTGGGGTTTGGGTACGCTGCTGGAATTAGGTGCGCTGCTAAAATCTGTGTCAGCCATAGGTCGCCTTTCTTGTGAAGGTGATTTGTGGTTAGGGCTGCGTTCGGTGTGCTAGCACCGGCGTGGCCCGTCTTTGTTATAGATGCACGGTGAAAGTGGACGCAACAAAATAGCGAAGCAATTTGAAGAAACGCATAAAGTTAAATGGCGGGCGAAGATTGTTAAGTAGGGATTTCAAGGGCTAAAGCAGTTTCAAAGAACATGTCCTTGATTTTGTGGCACAGGCACTCCTGCCTGTGCTCTGTTAAACGTTAAGGATGCAAGCACAGACAAGAGTGTCTGTGCCACATCTCTTCAGACCAGAAAGGCCCGCTCTTCCACCGGATCGACGACAGCAATACTATATCTACTTAGCTTCGTAGACCGTCTTGCCGCCGACCACGGTACGCAGAACGCGCGTCTTCAAAATCTCCGGCGGCGCTATTTTTGTGATGTCGCGATCAAGCACGACGAAATCGGCCAACATACCGGGTTGAAGCTGGCCTTTTTTCTGCTCGGCAAACTCTGCTATTGCTGAGCCGACGGTATAAGCGAAGATGGCGTGCTGCATGCTGATTTTCTGCTCCGGGTAATACTCTTTGGTCCCGGCTTCATTCTTGCGGGTTACAGCGGCGTACAGACCGCGGAAGGGCGTGATGGGCTCAACGGGATAGTCAGTCCCGAACGCCATGATAATTCCGTTCGATTCAAATTCCGCCCAGGGATACGAGTGTTTGGCACGTTCTGTTCCCAGGTGTGATTCAGCCCAATTCATGTCTGTGAGCAGATGGTTGGGTTGCACGGAGGCAATCACGCCGAGATCTTTGAATTTCTTAAAATCTTCCGGCGCGATGACCTGATCGTGCTCAATGCGGAAGCGGAGTTTCTTGTTGTTGCTTTTTTGCTCCGCATAGGCAAAGGCATCAAGGGCCATGCGTGCGCCGCGGTCGCCGATGGCGTGGAATCCCATCTGAAAGCCGGCGCCGGCGCGCTCGGCGGCCTTGGCATCCAGCTTGTCTTGTTCATAGCGGGGAATGCCGGAGTTTTTTGGATCGTCGGTGTAGGGCGCGAGCATGGCGGCGGTGCGCGAGCCAAGTGATCCATCCATAAAGCCCTTGAGCATGGTGGTGTGCAGCATGGGGTCCTCCTTAGGATGGTGCTGGCGCATCTTGATCAACTGCTCCACCGGCGCGTCGAAGGGGAGCCACTCCGAGATGCGGAGGGTCAGCTTACCCTCTTTTTCCATCTGCTCATAGGTGAGGAAGTCTTCCCAGTCAGAGTTGTCCTGGGCGGAGGTGATGCCAGAGCGCGCGGCGTCTTCAAGCGCAAGTTCTGCGGCTTTGCGGCGCTGCGCAGCGGTGGGTGGCGGGATCTTGTCGCCGACCAACCCCATGGCCGTCTCACGCAGAATGCCGGTCGGCTCGCCTTTGTCGTCGCGATCAATCTTGCCGCCGTGTGGATCAGGTGTCTGCGCTGTAATGCCTGCGGCTTTGAGCGCTACGCTGTTGGCAATGGCAATGTGTCCGTCAACGCGATTGAAAATGGCGGGATGGTCGCCGGTGACGGAGTCGATATCGCTGCGCACAGGCGTCTTCTGCTCCGCCCAGAGAGTGTGGTCCCAGCCGCGGCCCTGGATCCATTCGCCCGGCGCGGCGGTCTTCACACGGGCGGCGATCCGCTGCTTCATCTCGTCGAGCGATTTGGAGCCGACCAGGTTTACGTTCAGCTTTTCAAATCCGCCCGAGCCGAGATGGACGTGCGCGTCATTGAAGCCAGGCATCACAAAGTGCCCGCCAAGATCGACAACCTGGGTATTAGGGCCTTTGAGCTTCTGGACTTCTTCATTCGAACCCACGGCGACGATCTCGCCGCCGGCAACTGCCACTGCCTGAACCCGGGCGAAGGGGGCCTGCGGCGCACCGCTTGCCGTTAAGCTTGCCACCTGTGCAGCGGTTCGGTAGATATCGCCATTCACGAAAATGACATCGGCGGGTGTTTGCGTTTGTTGCGCAGACGACAAACTTGCCATGGTTAGCACCATCAAGACAGCTAAAAGAATTTTCATTCCTGCACTCCGGTAAGAGCCATCAAGACTAACAGAATGCGCTTGAGTCCAAGGTCACGATTGCTGCAATCGAACCATTCGCGCAGCGTGTGCGCGCCGCCGCCGTCACCGCCGGCGCCGATTGTGGTCGCCTCAATCCCCAGCGCGAGAGGAACGTTGGCGTCAGTGGAAGCCAGCCGGGCAAAAGATTCAATCCGCAGATGCTTGTCCGCGGCGCGGACAAACTGCAGGATGCGAGCATCAGGCGGCAGCTCGGCAGCAGGGCGGTCGCCAATGCTCTCAATGGCCAGCGTGACCTTGAGTTCGCCGGAACGATGCGACAAAGGCGCTTCCCGCCAGGCTTCAGCAATGCATTCGCGCAGACGATCTTCAAGCTTTTGCAGCTCTTCCATGGATGCAGAGCGGAGATCAACACGCGCCGTTGCCGATTCAGGAATTGAGTTGACCGATGTCCCGCCCGAAATCACGCCGACATTGAATGTAGTGCGAGGAGATTCCGGCGCCTGCACGTCACTAAAGCGGGCCAGTGCGCGCGAGAGAAGAATGATAGGGTTGGGGACGCCGAAGTCGCTCCAGGAATGGCCGCCCGGACCGCGAAATGTGATCTCAAAGCGCCGGCTTCCCAACGCCTGATTGACGTATGTATCAGTGCCTGCGCCGTCGATCACAAGCAGTGATTGTATAGAGTCGCGCCACGGAGAGGCCGCGAAGAGATGCCGCATGCCGCGAAGATTGCCTTCACCTTCTTCCCCCACGTTGCCGATGAAAACGATGTTGGTTGCCGGTTTGAGCTGTGTTCGTTTCAACGCATGAGCGATAGCCAGAAGAGCCGTTACTCCGGCTGCATTGTCACTGATGCCGGGACCATAAAGCCTGTTGGCTTCTTCACGCGTTTGCAGCGCGGTGCCCTGAGGAAAGACGGTATCGAGGTGCGCGCTGATGCCGATCAGTGGCGCAGCCAACCCGCTATTGAGCAGTCCCAATACGTTTCCGAGTCTGTCCACCTGAATGTTTTCAAGCCCGAGCGCGGTAAATCTCTGCCGCAACCATTCGGCGCGGGCAGCCTCGCCAAACGGGGGAGCTGGGATTTCAGTAAGCTCACGCTGCCAGCGGCGAAACTCGAGTTCCTGATTGTGGAGATAGGCAAAAGCGGCGTGCACGCTCCGCATCTCCGCGATGCGGGCGATCTCGCGCTGGGCGGAAATTCGCGAGGTGTCAGGGATCGGTGGGCGGGTGGCCATCTCTTAATGTTTAACTATATAACCCGCCGCGCCCTGAAATGAAGCTGGTATTGCGATATCAGGCTTTGAGCGCCAAGGCCAATTCAAACCAAAACAAAGCGGCCGCACTGGGCCGCTTTAATCTACAAACTTTCAAGGAAAGCCTATTTCGGGGGCGGGGTAGTGGTGCTGCCGGATTTTTTCTTGGACTTCTTGCCGCCCTTGTGGTGCATCGTTTTCTTGCCGGATTTGGTCGTTGCGGTCTTGTCGCCTGCCGGTTTGTCTGTGGACCCGCCACCAGCCTGTGCGAACGACAGGGTAGCGCCGAGCAGCAGTGTAAACGCGATTGTAAGTAGCTTCTTCATTCGTCTCCTTCAGAGGGACATCAGTTTTTTGAAATCCTTCAACTCTGTAAAGAATTGTTTGCGCAACATTTTAAGCAGAGAAGCTGGAAAAAGGAAAGCATTCTTGTGAGGCGTAAAAAAGCGGCCCCTGCGTGAGGCCGCTTGGGTAACGATGAATAACAGTTTATTTCGGTGATGGGCTGGCTGCTGGAGCCGGAGTTGCCTCAGTAGATTTCTTTCCTTTTTTCGACTTCTTGGCGCCATGTTTGTGATGCTTCTTGGTGGTGGTGGTCGAAGTGCTGCTCTTTGTCTGGTCGCCAGATGGAGTCTGTCCGCTGGTGGTGCTGCCTGTTTGAGCAAAGGCCAGAGCGCCGCCAAGTACCAGAGTGCACGCGATTGTGAATAGCTTCTTCATTCTTTCTCCTTTAAAGGGAAGTTCAGAGTGTTATTACAAGAAACCCGCGCCGCGGAAAATAGTTGCGTTGCGCCGATGGGGCCGCCAATCACTCTCTAACACGGCTAAGTATTGGCTGGAACCTTTTGGCAGCACGCCAGGATTTCCTCTTCCGTAAGGCAGCGGTCTGAAGCTTTGGCCCGCTGAAAGATGCGGTCCACCAGCTCCTCAGAGGCGGGGATACCTTTGCGCTCCAGCCAGAAGATCACGTTTGACTTGCCCGACATGGGGCCAATCTCAATGATTTGTTCCAGGCCGAAGTAATGAGAGGGTACACCGGAGTAGACGGAATTAGCCAGCTCAATATCGCCTTTGCGGAATGCCTTAATAACAGCCGCGGCATGTACTCCCGTCGCTGTACGAAAGGCATCTTCTCCCATCACGGGATAATTGCGAGGGATCGGCACGCCCGTGGCTTCCGAGACGGTCATGCAGTATTCCTTCAGCTTTGTCAGGTCCTGCTCTGCCCAGGGTGAAACGCCCATCAGCTTCAGGTTCACCAGCATCTGGTCGATCTGCGTATTCCCCACGCGTTCGCCGATGCCAAGCGCCGTGCCGTGAACGCAGTCCGCGCCGGCCGCCAGCGCAGCCAGAGAGTTGGCGACAGCCAGCCCTCGATCAGAGTGGCCATGCCAATCTACACGGATTTTCTGTCCTGAAGGCTTCACCACTTCGTCCAGCACAAAGCGGATCAGCGCCTGCACGCCGCTGGGCGTCGCATGGCCCACGGTATCGCAAATTACGATAGCCGTCGCGCCGCTGTTAATGGCCGTCGTGTAGAGCCGCTTCACCGTCTCAGGATCGCAGCGGGAAGTGTCCTCCGTTACGTACATCACTTCCAGGCCAAGAGACTTTGCGTAGGTCACGGCTTTTTCCGTGGTGCGGAACAGGAAGTCGTCAGTCCAGTTTTCTGTGAACCGGCGGATGGGGCTGGAGCCCAGGAAGCACGCAACTTCAATCGGTATGCCGGCGCGCTGAGAGATTTCCGCCACCGGACGAATGTCGTTCTCATGGGTGCGGGCGGCGCAGTTCGGCTTGATCTTCATCCGGCAGCTTGCGATTTCCCGCGCCAGCAGCTCCACGTCCGCCACCGCGCGCGGACCGGCGCCGGGCAAGCCGATATCGACAAGGTCAATACCGAGGTCTTCCATCAGGTGCAGGATCTTGATTTTTTCGTCGATGTGCGGATCTTTGACTGAAGGCGACTGCAGGCCGTCGCGCAGCGACTCATCGTCCAGCATGACACGTTGTTTAGGCGCAGATTCGGTTCCGGGAAGGGAATTCCAGTCGTAAATCAAATGAGAGTGTTTCAACATTACTTTATTAGGCCCCGCTGCCTCAAAGCCGATTTTACGCCTAAAGAAGTCGCCGACGAAGATATGATTTTGTGCTTTTCACCCCTCCACGCAGGCGTTTTATTAATCCTTTTGCGAACAGCAGTTCAATGAACCCGCCCATCTGCTGCCCGAAGGCAGGGCCGTATCCATACCACCAGAGCTTTTTCATGCGCGGCATACGGTCTGAATCCACGTACTTGGGCCAAACCATTTCTTCCAGGCCAAACCGGCCGTGCGTGCGGCCAATCCCGCTGGCCTTGATGCCGCCGTGCGGCGCTTCACTGATGCCAAAGCAGGTCAGCACATCGTTCACCATTACGGTGCCGGCCTGTACGCGCCGCGCCAGCGCCTCACCACGTTTGCGGTCGTTGGTAAAGACGCAGGCCGCCAGGCCGTATTCGGAATCATTGGCCAGCGCCACGGCTTCGTCTTCTGTCTTGAAACTGCACACCGGCAGCACCGGGCCAAAGGTTTCTTCGCGCATGATCTTCATGGAGTGGTCCACGTCTGCCAGGATGGTAGGCGCAAAAAAGTTTGGACCAAGCTGTGCCAGCGGCTTGCCGCCGGCCAGCAGCCGCGCGCCGTGGGCCACAGCGTCTTCCACATGCGATTGAACGATGCCGAGCTGGCGTTCATGGATCATGGGGCCGGCATCAATGTTTGGATCCGTACCTGGACCGATGCGGAGTTTGTTTGTCTTCTCAACGCACTTCTCCAGAAACTTGGGATAGATTTTTTCCTGCACGTAGCAGCGCTCGACCGATAGACAAGTCTGTCCTGCATTCATGAACGCGCCCCACACCGCGGCACTCGATGCCACGTCAACGTCGGCATCTTCCAGCACGATCATCGGATCTTTGCCGCCCAACTCCAGCACCACAGGCAGCAACCGGGCTGCGGCGGCCTGGGCTACGCGCTTGCCGGTGGCCACGCTTCCGGTAAAGACAATTTTCTGTACGTTCGCCGCAAGCAGCGCTGCTCCGGTGGCGCCCTCACCGGTGATCACCTGAAGCAAGTCGGGGTCAAGGCCCGCCGCGCGCAATAGCTTTTCCAGCTCCAGCGACGAGTACGGCGTAAATTCTGACGGCTTCAGCACAACGGCGTTGCCCGTGGCCAGCGCTGTCAGCGTCTGAATCGACGGCAGATTGAACGGATAGTTCCACGGGCTGATGATGCCCACAACTCCGTAAGGCTCGCGCAGCAGCGTGCCGGCCTTGAGCTTCATCACGGGATTTCCGTGCGGCACCGGCTCAGGTTTTAGAAACGCCGGCACATGGTTCTGGAGATACTTCACCGTGTCCAGCACAACCATTACTTCCGTGGACATCGCTTCCGTCTCGGGCTTTCCGGCCTCGCGGCTGATCACGGCGGCGACGGAATCTTTCTGGTCGCATAGCAGCTCGGCAAAGCGCCCCAGAATGCGCATACGATCCCGGACAGGCGTCGCAGCCCAGCGAACTTGCGCAGCGGCTGCTTTGGCCACAGCTTCAGCTATCTGGTTCGCCGCCATGTTCGGCAGCGTGCCAATGATTTCCTGCGTGGCCGGATTTTGAACGGCAAATTGCTGGCCTGACTGAGCGTTTGGGTGAGCTGGAGCAAGTTCGGGTTGTGGAATGGTGGTCATGGGAGACTCGTGAATATTCTACGCCGACGCTCAACCGGGCACGTCATGAATTCGTTGCAGGCCCTGCGCACAGCTCCGATACTTGAAACCTTGCTTAGGCCATAAGGCTTATTGGCAGGAAGCGACCGAAATGAGGAATACCCTTTTGGGAATTGATACTGCGTGAGAGCTGTTTTTTTCTTGATACAGCTACATACCTCAACGAGGATGATTGGAATGCGCTAATGCGATCTTTTGACGCTCATTTTGAACACGCATCAGTTGCATTGAATGAAAAACAGAAAGGGAACCCATGCCAAAGAAGAGAACGGCAGCTCAAGCAATTCGATTTTGCATCCTAGCGGCAGTGATTCTTGTAACAACGCTCCCGGCCCAGCTATCGGCTGGTACGAAGACATTTGTTGGTTGTCCTCCAGAGTGCTACGACGGAACTAGTCCAGTCCCCTGTTTCTGTCCCAGTCCACCACCATCCCTACGTTAAAGAGAGGACGCATTCGCCTGTCCAGTACCCATCCTTTCGTGTTCTTTGCGAAAGGATGGGGTTATGCATGGGCTAGAATATTCGCCCTTCGGGCTTGCAATCGAGGGTCGCTTCCGCTCTTCCTATTTGCCCACACAATCCTTCCGCCCAGTATCTGCCACGCTGGCAATCACCCATTTGCCGTCCGTGCGGACAAGATTGAACAAATCCGTTCCGCAGTGGTCCACCTTGCCGTCCACCAGGAAATCAAACGGCGCCCACACCACGGCCAGGTCGTTATCGATGCGCACCAGTGGATCGTGAATGCGCTCTTCAATCTGTGCCTTTCCGGGTTTGCCCACGATGTCGGCAAAAGCGTCAAAGGTCAATTGGGTGGGCTTGCCGTCGCGCATCAACACCATGCCGCCGCCGGGCAGCAACGGCTTCTTGAATGCCGTCGCGTCATGTTTTGCCATGGCGTCAAACATTGCCGTTATCGGAGCCAGGACGGCCTGGGCTTCCTTGGTTTGGGCCTCTACCGAGGCCTGTGTGGCGGCGTGAACAGAATTGACCAGAAAGCCGGCGGCCGTTGCTGCGGCAAGGAACAGAATCAGGTGTAAGCGACGGAAGAATCTCATGGCAACAGATTGTAAACCTGCCACGCAGACACTGAGGCACGGAGAAGAGCCGAAACCTT
Source organism: Terriglobia bacterium (assembly GCA_020072645.1). Classification (NCBI taxonomy): domain Bacteria; kingdom Pseudomonadati; phylum Acidobacteriota; class Terriglobia; species Terriglobia bacterium. Next base: position 263,423 of record JAIQGK010000002.1, on the reverse strand, counting down.
ACCATTTGATGAACACGGATGATACTGATTAGAAATGCGGCATAGCAATCTTGGTGACGGTCGCTTTTCGACCGTAGGCGAATTGCACATTTTTCCGCGGATTACCGGTACGTCGAGCGGCTGGGGGACGATCCCTAACCGACACAAGCTCCGTGCCGGTGGATAATCTTTAAGCGCTTTTCCAGTTTGGTGATGAAACCCGGCGAGAGCTAAAAGGTTTTGTTGAAGCGTTTCCGGTCGAGAAATGGGATGTCCCTTTCGAGGTCAAGCTGATGAATTCGGTGCTGAGAGTGACGCCGAAGAAAATCATCGTCCATGTGCTGGTGCATGAGATGCGCCACTGGGCGCAGATTGTCCCTCTGTGGCGCTTGAAGGTATAACGGGCAAATTTCATGATTTCTTATTCAGCCCGGGCATGGGGTGGCGATATCAGACGTGAGCTGAGCAGGGGGGATGAGACCTGCTTTTCCCTGCCAACAGTGCTCGTTTCGCTTGACTTTCGTGGTGCCTCATGCTAGATTAACTCATTTAATTGCAGTGGTTTAGGCTCATTTGTGGTGGTGATCTCGAGTCTGGGATGCCCTTGGGATGATGTGCGCTAAGTGCTTTGGAATCCTAATTGAGGTGGAGGGGGAGGATGGGGCGCGGCCTTGTGCTGCACCCCAAAGTGAGACAGAGACCCTGGGGGTGCACCTCACAAACCTACGCCAATCCTGAGATGGCTTGGAATGCAGTGGGATACCAAGGGAGGGGCAGGAGGTAAAGATCGCCGTTTCAAACCCCCGAACCTCGCCGCAGATTAACGCAGATATACGCAGATCAGGAATGGAATCGACAGGACTAATGGGAGATAGAGGGTAAGGCCGAATCGTAACCCTTACAATAAGCGGGAACCCTGACTGAGGAGAAGGCTTCGCCTGGTTTGGGTCGTTCGGTCCACGGCCGGGCCGCTCGCTCACGAAGACAAGTTGAGGCGCCGCGATTTTGCGGCGCAACATTTAAGACAAATGAAATCATTTCTAGAGACAGTTCGCGAGCGCGTTGTTATCTATGACGGCGCCATGGGCACGGAGATTCAGGAGCGCCATCCTTCCATGGATGACTTCTGGGGCAAGGAGAATTGCTCTGAAGTGCTGGTGCTGAGCCGGCCCGACATAATCAAAGATATTCACGCTGCTTATTTCAAGGCCGGGGCCGACGTGGTTGAGACCAACACGTTTGGCGGCACGCGCATTGTGCTGGGCGAGTTTGACCTGGCCGACAAAGTCCATGAGATCAACAAGCGCGCGGCCGAGCTGGCGCGCGAAGTGGCGCATGACTTTTCCGCCAATGGCAAGCCTCGGTACGTTGCGGGATCGATTGGGCCGGGAACCAAGCTTCCGTCGCTGGGACAGATCAGCTATGACGACATGTTTAATGCCTATCTGGAGCAATCCCTGGGGCTGATTGATGGCGGCGTGGACATTCTGCTGATTGAAACCTGCCAGGACATTCTGCAGACCAAAGTTTCCGTGGCTGCGGCGTTTGAAGCGATGAAGCAGCGGGGCAAACGCATTCCTGTGCAGGCGCAGGTGACGTTGCAGGAGTCCGGCACCATGCTGCTGGGCACCGAAATTGGCGCGGCAGAGACGGCGCTGGAGCCTTTTGATTGTGAAATTATTGGCCTGAACTGCGCGACCGGTCCCAAAGAAATGAACGACGCGGTGCGCTATCTGGCGCACAACGCGCCGAAGGAAATCTCAATCCTGCCAAACGCCGGCCTGCCGGAGAACGTAGGAGGCGTGGCACATTACCGGTTGACGCCGCAGAGCCTTGCGGAATGGCACAAGAAATTCATTACCGAATATGGTGTCCGGATCGTGGGCGGATGCTGCGGCACTAATCCGCAGCACATCAAAGCCGTGGCTGATCTCTGCGCGAACCTGGAGCCGGCGAAGCGCGAAGTGCAAGTGACGCCTTCGGCATCAAGCGCCTACAGCACCATGCCGCTGGACCTTGATCCCAAGCCGCTGATCGTGGCCGAAGAGATGAATACCACCACGCGGGTGGAAGCCTTCAAGAACATGGTCCGCGAAGGCAAGTATGATGACATTCTGGCGCTAGCGAAAAAGCTGGTGGCGGAAGGCTCGCACATGCTGGACCTGTGCACGGCCATTGTGGGCGAGGACGAAAAGGGCTATATGACTTCGATCCTCGAGAAGGTGGCCACGCGCGTGCCCGCACCGGTGCTGGTGGACTCCACCGAAGCCGACGTGATTGAAGAAGCGCTGAAGCGCATTCCCGGCAAGGCGATTATCAACTCCATTAATCTTGAAGACGGCGAGAAACGCACGGCCAAAGTGCTGCCAATGGCGAAGAAGTACGGCGCAGCGGTGATCGCACTGACGATTGACGAAGACGGCATGGCGCTGACGGCGGAGAAGAAAGTCGCAGTCGCCAAAAGGATTTTCAAGCTGGCCACGGAGAAATATGGCATTCGTCCGATCGACCTGATCTTTGACGCGCTGACGCTGCCGATTTCAACCGGCCAGGACGACTATCGCACGGCGGGCATGGAGACGCTGAACGCGATCAAAGGCATCAAGCAAGAGTTGCCGGAAGTGAAGACGATCCTGGGCGTGAGCAATATTTCGTTTGGGCTGAATACTTACGCGCGGCGCGTGCTGAACAGCGTGTTCATGAAAGAAGCGGTGGATTATGGGCTAGATATGGCGATTGTGAACTACGCCAAAATCTATCCTCTATATAAGATCCCGCAGGTTGAAGTGGACCTGGCGCGGAAGCTGATTTATTACGACAAGTCGGCGGGCGATCCGCTGCAGATTTACATGCAGCATTTTACCGGCCTGGACAAGCAGCCGCAGGTGGACGCCGCGCCGCTGGAAACACTTTCAGTTGAAGACAAGCTGAAGCGCTGCATTATCAATGGCGAAAAGGCGCTGGGCGATGGCGCGCAGAAGCAGACGCTGGAGCAGATACTGGACGATGCACTGCAAAAGTATTCGCCGCTGGAGATCATCAACACGGTCCTGCTGGACGGCATGAAGACCGTTGGCGAGTTGTTTGGCGCGCGCAAGATGCAGCTGCCTTCAGTGCTGGATTCAGCCGGGGTGATGAAGCAAGCCGTGGCATATCTTGAGCCCAAGATGGAGAAGAAAGAAGGCAACCAGAAAGGCACGCTGGTGCTGGCCACGGTGAAGGGCGATGTCCACGATATCGGCAAAAACCTGGTTGACATTATTCTTACCAACAACGGCTACAAGGTGGTGAACCTGGGGATTAAGCAGCCATCCGATTCGATCATAGCCGCGGCCAAGCAGCATGGCGCGCATGCCATTGGGTTGAGCGGACTGCTGGTGAAGTCGACGCTGGAAATGAAGTATGTGATCCAGGATTTGCAGGCGCAGGCGCTGGATTATCCAGTGATCTGCGGCGGCGCTGCGCTTACGCGCAAATACGTGGAAGACGATCTGCGGCGCGAATACTCGAACTCAGTGTTCTACGCCGATGACGCGTTTACAGGCTTGCACCTGATGGATGACCTGACTTCAAGCAATGGGGCGCGGGAAAAACGCTTGGAGGAAGGGCGCACGGTGAAGGAGTTCGCCAAGACTACGATGATTGCCGGGGCAGAAGGCTCCAGCAGCACGGAGCGCTCGGCGGTGGTGCCGCCGCCGCCAAATATTCCTGCGCCTCCGTTTTACGGCGTGCGCGTGCGCAGGAACTTTGACTTGAATGAAGTCTTCCAGTACATCAACCACACGGCGCTGTTCAAGAACCAGTGGCAGCTGAAGACCGCGTCACAGGCGGATTATCTGAGAATTGTGGAAGAAAAATATATTCCGGTGCTGTCAGAGTTGCAGAAAGAAGTGGCGGAGAAAGGCTGGTTTGAACCCAAGGTCGTCTATGGCTACTTTGCCTGTGTCGCCGATGGCAACGATGTGCTGCTTTTCGATACGCCAGAGACGCGCAACGTGATTGCGAAGTTTACATTCCCGCGGCAGCGCGAAGGACGGAAGCTGTCCATTGCTGATTTCTTTGAGCCCAAAGATTCGGGCAAGCTGGATGTGATCGGTCTTTCTGTGGTGACGATCGGCAGCCGTGCTTCACAGGAGACTAAAAAACTCTTTGACGCCGGCGAGTTTACCAAGTATCTGTACCTGCACGGTCTGAGCGTCGAGACGGCAGAGGCGCTGGCGGAGTTGTTCCACAAGCAGGTGAGAGAAGAACTGGGAATCGCCGGAGAAGACGCGACGCGAGTCGGTGATTTATTTCACCAGAAGTATCGCGGGTCGCGCTATTCATTTGGCTATCCCGCGTGCCCGAACCTGGAAGACCAGACCAAGCTATTTGCGCTGCTGAAGCCGGAAGAAAACATTGGCGTTCGGCTGACCAGCGGTTTCCACATGGAGCCGGAGCAATCGACGTCGGCGATTATCGTGCACCATCCGCAGGCAAAGTATTTTGTGGTGTAGTGGGTTCTGATTTTCAATTCATACTAAAGGAGTGCGATGAACGCTCTCAAGAAATTTGAACCAACTGCATACGCCACGCTACGAATCGTGTTTGGATTCCTGTTTGCCTGCCACGGAGCAAGCAAAGTGCTTACCGTGTTTGGCGGCCACAGACCCAATGATGTCCTGGGCTGGACCGGCGCTGGGATTGAGTTGGTATGCGGACTGCTCATCCTGATTGGATTACTTACACCGCTGGCTGCTTTCCTGGCCAGCGGCGAAATGGCGGTCGCTTATTTTATGGTGCACCAGCCAAGAGGTTTTCCCCCGCTGAAAAATGGCGGCGAGCTGGCAGTGATCTATTGCTTTGTCGCGCTGTTTATCGCCTGCTGCGGCGCTGGCAAATGGGGAGTGGACAAAGGCTGAGCTTACTAGGCGCTGACTTGTAAGGACGCGCGGTAGCTGTTCAGACCTCGCTCTAATTGCGGCAAGGCTGCCTGAACAGATTCAGTGGGTATACCGACGCCCATTCTGAACCGGTTTGGATCCTCAAAGAAGCTGCCGGGAACCACGCTGGTTTCAAAATCGTTGCGCAGTAACTGGCAAAGGGAATCAACATTCCCATTTTTCAGGCGAGGGAAGACAACGGTCCCGTATTCCGGCCAGAAGTAATCCAGATCGTCGCGCTTGAGCAGGAAGCTATGCAAGAGTCGACGGTTAGTATCGAGCATGGATTTCATTTCGGCGGCGATTTGTGGAAGTTTTTGCAGAGCGATGACGCTGAGCAGCTCAGCGGGATGAGCAAATGTTGCGCCGTGCAGATCATTGATGCGGAACATGCGCCGGGCAAGTTCTGGTGAAGCCAGCACCCAACCGCAGCGCAGCCCGCTTAGTCCGTAGGCTTTGGTGAGGCTGTTGGTAACGATGAAGCGCTCAGGATTGATATGGAATGAGCTGGCAGGCGATGATTCAAACAACATCTCGCGGTAAACCTCGTCCACCAGAACGCGCGCGCCGACTTTGGCAGCAAGGTTTCCAATTTCGCGCAGCGTGTCGTCGAGGACAAGAGAGCCGGTTGGATTGTGAAGGTTGCAGATGACGATCAGGCGCGTGCGCGGAGTGAGATTGCGTTCCAAGTCGGCCGGATCGATGGCGAAATGATTTTCTGCGCGGCGCGGGAATCGCTTGATCGCAAGACCCAGATATTTTGCGGTGCTGAGAATCAGTTCGTAGGTGGGCTGCTCGACCAGGATTTCATCGCCGGGCTCAGTGGTGGCGGCCAGCGCAAGGTAATTTGCCAATGACGTTCCCACGGCGCTGACCACGCATTCCTGGGCTATACGATATCGGCGCGCGATCGCCTGAAGCAGCGGCTCGTATCCATAGATCGAGGGGCCGTTGATTTCCAACTGGTCAATGGTCACGCCAAGTTTCGCTAAGAGAAAGTTGGCCACGCCGCTGGTGGCAAGATTGAATTTTGCCGCTGAATGCAGTTTGGCCCAATCCATGTAAGGAGAATGGGCTGTGCTTCTGGAATATGTCATGCGCGTAAGGTCCGTCTCCAAATGTAATACATGGGGACACCGGCTACCAGAATTGCCACGCCGATCAATGTATTTTCTGGGTACGTGTACAGCGTATTGCCGACTACGGCCAGGCAAACCGCGCAGAAGAGCACAGTGGTGAAGGGATGTCCGGGCATGGAAAATGCTGATCGCGCTGGATTGCGTTGGCGAAGAATGAAGAGAGAGCCGGCGGTAAGCGCCCAGAAAAGTACGTCCATGGAGGTGACGTAATTCAGGATCTTGTCATAGCTGCCGGTCAGCAGGATCACCATGGTCCAGACGCTTTGTATTGCGATGGCCACCACCGGCGCTTGAGTTCGTGGATGGATCCACGCCAGCTGTCGAAAGAAGAGCCGGTCATTGGCCATGGCAAAGTAAACGCGCGGCGCGGTCAAAACGCTCTGGCTGAGAAATCCCAGAGTGGAAATTGCGATAGCGAGCGCGATGATGGTTGCGCCGCGTTGTCCCAGCGCCAACCGCATAACAGCAGAGGCCGGCGCGGGCGTGTTCGCCAGAGTAAACACTCCGAGCGCGTGCACGCAGACATAATTGACTGAAACGTAGAGGAGCGCAACCGCAATCACGCCCATGATCAAAGCGCGAGGCAGATCACGACGCGGGTCTTTCATTTCCGCCGAGGCAAAAGTGGCTGTGTGCCATCCGCCAAAGGCAAAGACCACCGGGACCATGGCCGCTCCAAAGGACGAGAACAATCCACCAGAAACGGGCTGGTCCAGAACAGGTTTCCATTGGACATGCCCATGGACCAGGAAAGCTCCGGCAAATACGAGCAAAGCAATGGCCGCAATCTTCAGGATCATGAGCCCGCTCTGGACCGTTCCGCCCGCGCGCACGCCCATGCAGTTGATTACCGTGAGCAGAGCTAGCGCGACGAAGGCAATTTGCCATTCACCGGCGTGCCATCCGGTGAGTTCGAGAAAGTAACGCGAGAAGGTTACTGTTACGGCGGCCATTCCGCCGGTCTGGATCACCAGCAGCAACACCCAGCCATAGAGAAATGAGACCAGAGGATGATAGGCATCGCGCAAATAAGCATATTGGCCGCCGGCGGTGGGCATGCGGTCCGCAAGTTCCGCCCAGATGAAGCCTCCCAGGAGCGCAATGCAGCCGCCCACCAGCCATGCGCCCAGAACTAAAGCCGCCGTGTGAACGCGCTGGGCGACGACATATGGATTCATGAAGATTCCCGTGCCAATGATGCCGCCCATCACCAGCATGGTGGCGTCGAACAAGCCGAGCCGGCGAGCCAGAGATTGTGCCGAACCCGAGTTGGCCTGAGGAGTGGGTGAGTTCAATTTGTCCGAGACCCGAACGAATCTTAAGCGAGGCGAACGGGAAAGCATAGCAAAACTGCCAATCGATTCATTTACAATCTGGAATTTATTATGGAGGCCTTTTTATGAAGAAGATTTTCTGCTTCGCCGCATTGGCACTCTTCCTTCTTTCCGTTTCGTGTGGCAGTTCTTCGTCAAAGACCGGAGGAGCCAGCGCAACAACGCCGACACCAGCGGCATCGGCATCTTCCGGCAGTAGTGACGTTCAGCCCCAATCGCCCAAGGCTGAAATTGATCCATGCTCTCTGTTCAGCCCGGCGGACGCGCAGACAATCACCGGCGTGCCCATGAAACTCTCGCCAGGGCACGGCGACATTGTCTGCATGTATGAGGAAACATCGCCCAAGCCGAACATGGATACTGCGCGCATTTCTTTGATGGTGAACGTTGCCAGATCCATGGATGAAGAAGATAAGGAATGGAAAAATACGAAAGACATACGGCGGCTTAAACCCGGAGAGAAGAACATCACCAAGCTGAGTGGGATCGGCGACGAAGCCTGGTTCGATGGAAGCGCTGAGAAGGGCAAGGTCAGTATAGGCGGAATTCTGGCACGCAAGGGAAAAGCAGATTTTGCGTTGCAATCCGCGGTGCTTCAGTATCGCTCGTCGCTGGAAAAGATGAAAGAGATTGCGCGCCGCATCGCTGGCCAGTTGCCGTAATCGTGGCTCTGCGTTAGGCGATTTTGCGCTTGCGTCCACCACCTACACGGGCGAGCAGGCGCTGTCCCAGGCAGCCGAAAAGAAAAGCCAGGCCCATCACGGCGCTGATGTGGCGGTCGCCGGAGTGGAATGTGATGGAAGGCATGTATTCATAAATAGCGTAGCCGCACAGTCCCGCGAGCGCGCCAAACAGAACTGGCGCAAGAGTGATAAATAAATTGGAAGCCGCGGCCTCGTTTCGTCCGGCAATCAGCGAATGTGCCGAGCAAACCGCAGAACCGAGCAGGCCGAAGAACAGCACGGCGGCAACCATTGGCATGCGTCCGGGAAGGAAGATGAAAGGAGCTGCCGCCACCGCCACTAATCCACAGACGATCAAGAGCATGCGAAGGCGGTAGCCAATGATCCGGGTTTTGACGTGGCGGTCGCTGAAATCTTCATTACGTAGGGCAATGGCATCGGCCACGTTCTCGGCGCTAAGCTGATCTTCAGGACCGGAGAGTAATCCCTCCATGGCTGCGGCGCGCCAGGAGTTGATTTTCAGAGATTCCTCGCGCAGAACATGCGCGCGATTGGCAAGCTCGATCTGGTTCATTCCAAAGACGGCGTAACGCTGCGCCGCATGCAAGCCGAACCAACCGCCTTCAATGTCGTCGCTTTCAAGGCAGCGCAATACGTTATTGAGCTGTTCATGCGCTGCGATAGCCCAATAGTTATCAGGGCGCAAGCTGCGGCGCTCAAGGAATCCAAGTTCCACGCGGAAAGCTTCGCATTCACGCAGCAAACGCGAATGCGCATGGTGGGTCTCCACGGAGAGGTTCTTGGCGATCTCGGGCCTTGTGGCCGCTACATGGCTCGCCGCTGTTGCAACATGGCTTTGCGCGGGCACAGCAGTCGCGGCTGGTATTTCTGATTGTTTCGGAATGCTTCCCACGCGAGAGAGCAGCGCTTTTTCCTGAGCATGGGTCAACCGTTCAATGGCGGCGGGAACCGGGAGCCACAGCGCTTCACCAATTTGCTCATTGTTCCTGCTACCTTTTTCTTCCACCAGCGTCATTTTCCAGAACAGCACGACCTTGGGCACGCCATTATCTGAATAGCTGATCGTACCCAGATAGTTGCCGATGCGGCAGGAGCAGCCGGTTTCATCCTCCACTTCGCGCATGGCCGCTTCCTGAAAGGACTCGCCATCTTTCACTTTGCCGCGGGGAAGCGTCCAATCCTGATGGCGCTTGCGGTAAACCACCATCACTTCATCGCCACGAGGAGTACTGCGCTGCAGAATGCCGCCGGCGGCTTTGATAACCGGCGGATCTACCGGAGCAATCGGAGCAATCGATGTCGCCATAGTTTGAGAGAAATTCTAATTTTGGATTGTAACCCGTATCAGCAGAAATGAAAGAGTCATTTTTGCTGAAGAATGTCTGCACCTAGCCGTTGTTCTTGGATAGAAGTCGTGTTCAGTGCGGCGGCGATGTCATATTCCTGATAGCCGCGCAAAATCTTTCCCGGCGGCGCCGGCCGAAGAACATAAACATACGGACGGGGCGGCCCAGCATGCTCTTCGCTTTCTATCTCAAACCACTGACCATCAATGCCAATAGTGACGCTGGAGTTCCATCCGGTCTTCGGAGTAGCAGAAGAAATCCGTATCCGGTTGTCCGGAAGCCGTTCCACGGCATCTGCCACAGCCGGACCGGTACGACGCTGACTGACGGATCGCGACATTGAGTCAGATATTTTGAAGCAAAGAAAAACCAGCAGGCTGGGGACAATCTCAGCGGAAACGAGGCTGCCAATAAAACGGAGAGCACCTTCCAGCGCAACGTACAGAAGAAAGAATGACAGCGGATGAAATAGGAATTCGAGCACAACAAGAACAGTGACGACGGCTTCTCCCGTCGAATTCACGGCACCCATGTGCGGAGCCATTTGTTGCGATCGTGCAATTAAATGATGCTTGAACTGAGCGCTTAGAACTAGCGCCATTAGAAGAAACTGCGCAGCCCCGCTCCACATTGCAGCGCGCTGGACTGTGAGCTGGGAACTGGGCCGCCAGGTCTGGCGTACCTTCGCCGGACAAAATGAAAGCAGAAAATCCCGCAAGATGCTCAGCATGGGTGTTGGTGGTATGGAGAGTACATCTGGCCCAAGGCTTTCACAAGCAAATTGCTTCCCGAACTTTCAGCCGCTTAAACCAAAGATTTACCTCTGCATAGCGCGCGCGGGGTTGCCTAGTCCTTTGGGATTAAGTTTGGCTTAGCCTATTTGTAAAAAAACCGTGAACCGCGAGCCAACTAGAGAGAGCAGAGCTGAGTCAAAGCCTTCTGAGAGGTGCGGTTCCCTTGAGACGAGCATTTTTGTTTTTTTTCAGCCCTCTACTTCTGGCCCTAACAATTGGATGCGGTGGTGTGAAAGGTTCGTCGCCTTCACCTACTCCAAGTCCTGTGAACCAAGCGGTGGCAATCAAGAACGTTGTCGTAGTAATCATGCAGAACCGTTCATTCGATAATCTTTTCGGCACTTTCCCGGGCGCCAACGGGATCAAGGCCGGAGTTCCGGGCTTCACGCAGACAACTTCCACCGGAGCCACAGTTACGCCACAACTGCTGACGAGCACCTCCACCCCCGACCTGCCGCATGCCCGCAGTGATTTTCTGCGTGTCTGGGACATGGGAGCAATGGACAAATTCGCGTTTTATAACGGCGTGACTTCCATGGGACATTATGACAACACGAGTCCCGGAGTGGGCACGCTATGGAGTTGGGCCCAGCAATTTGCACTGGCTGATAATTTCTTTCCGTCAGTCATGGGCGATGCACCCTCCAACCAGCTTTACCTCGTAGCGGCGGACGACAATAATGATCCGAGTACGCTTCAGCCGTTCTTTCCGCCATGTAACACTCAGGTAAAAGCCAGCGCGGGCTATACCTTCCAGCATGTGGGAGATCAATTGGCAGCCAAAGGCCTCACATGGAGTTGGTACGCGGAAGACTTGAACAATTGCAGTTTTTATGTGCCTCAGGAGAACCCGTTCCAGTTCTTCACTGACTCGCATAGTTCGCCAAATATAAAAGATTTTTCCACTTTCGCCACCGACCTAGGTTCGGGACATCTGCCCGCCGTTTCATACATACAGCCTGCCCCGGCTCATAGCATGCATCCCGGCAGCGGTCCTGTGACGAATGGCATCACCTGGCTTGACGGGTTCATTAAGCAGATACAGGCAAGCCCGGTCTGGGCGAATACAGCGATCATCGTGATTTGGGATACGAGCGGCGGGTGGTGGGACCACGTGCCTCCACCTCAGGTGGATGCTCAGGGCTTTGGACCAAGGGTTCCGATGCTGGTCATTTCTCCATTCGCCAAGAAAAATTACATCTCACACGTGCAGATGGATGATGTTTCTATACTGCGCTTCATCCAGGCCACCTTTGGGCTGGCGCCTTTAAATGCAAGAAACCAGTTAGGCAGCGACATCAACGACATGTTCCAATTTTGATTGGCTGTTGCGGCAACTTTTGTGAGCGGAAAGGAAAGGGCTGCGCAAAGTCTGCGCGGCCCTGAACTTTCGGTGGTGGCTGCTGATCCCAAGAGCGGACTAGGCGGAGGGAGTTTCCTCCGCGATGCCGAGGTAGGCGCGGCGTACGAATTCATTGTTCATCAGCATTTCCGTCGGACCTTCCAATGTAATGCGGCCGGTTTCCATGACATAGCCGTAATGTGAAATTTGCAGAGTGTAATTCACGTTTTGCCCCACCAGAAGAATCGTGACGCCCTGGTGCGCAATGTTGGTGATGAATTCAAAAATCTCGTCGACAAGTTTGGGCGCTAATCCCAGCGAAGGCTCATCGAGCATGAGTAGTTGCGGCTCTGACATCAGACCGCGCCCGATGGCGCACATCTGCTGTTCGCCTCCGGAAAGCGTGCCGGCCATCTGGTGGCGGCGTTCTTTCAGCCGGGGAAAAAGTCCGTAGATCCGCTCAAGACCAGGATGCGCTTTGGGGCGGAACTGGCGGAGGAAACATCCCATCAGGAGATTTTCTTCTACGGACATTCCAGGCCAAAGCTGGCGGCCTTCAGGCACCAGGCTGATGTGGCGGCGGACTCGATCACGAGGAGAAAGAGAAGTAATGTCATCGCCATTGAGCAGCAGCCGGCCCTTTTTTGTTCGAAGCATGCCGGCAACGGTATTCAGGGAAGTCGTCTTCCCAGCGCCATTGGATCCAATGATGCATGTAACCTTGCCCTTGGCCACTGAAAATGAAACGCCCCACAGTACCTGGGTCGTGCCATAGCTTACTTCAAGGCCTTCGGCCACCAGGAGCTGGTCGCTTTGTTTTACGTCAGTCTGCGGCTCAGCCACGCGCATTTTCCCCGAAATCGGTTTTTCCCAGATAAGCTTCAATTACTGAGGGATCGTTCTGAATGTCTTCCGGCTTGCCCTCGGCCAGCTTGCGGCCAAAATTCAGCACGGTGATGCGATCGCAAACGGACATGATCGCTTTCATGTCATGCTCCACATACATAATCGTGGTGCCGCTTTCGCGTAAGCGTTGAATTAAGCCCATCATGGCGCGGGTTTCTGCGCCGGTAAGGCCACCGCAAATCTCATCCAGCAATAACAGTTCAGGCATTGTGGCCAGCGCTCGCGCAACTTCCAGCCGCTTTTGTTCTCCCAGGGAGATTGCGGACGCAAGGATATGCGCCTTATGGTCAAGCCCAACCAGTTTCAAGGTTTCCATGGCGCGTTCTTTGGCGATGGAAGTTCGCGTTACCGCAAGGCGGCCATAGTGCACGGCCAACTGCACATTTTCAAGGACTGTCATCGCTTTGAACGGACGGACCACCTGATGGGTCCGCGCCACGCCCTTTTTCACTAGGGAAGCTGCGTCCATGCCGGTGACATCTTTGCCGTGAAAATGTATCTGGCCGCCGGAGGGACGGACCGCGCCGGTAATCAGGCTGAAAAGCGTTGTCTTGCCCGCTCCATTGGGGCCGATGAAACCACATATCTGCTTTTCCGGGATATCAAAGCTCACGTCCTTCAACGCCGCCACGCCCCCAAAGTACTTGGTCAGCGCCTGGACTTCCAGAATCTTCACTTTTTCTCCTCAACAGCCGGAAAAGACGCCGCAAGAGACCCAGCAGGCCATCAGGCTCCAGCAAGATGATCACTATTAATAGTGAACCATAAATCAGCAGGTGAAGATTGGGAAATTTCACTGATATCTGCTCTTCAACCATGCCGTATATTACGCCGCCCAGCACCGGCCCCCAGACGGTGCCAATGCCGCCAATCACCGGCATGAGCAGAATAGAAATGCCGGTCGAGAAAGCGAAGACGTCTCCGGGATAAAAGAATGCTGCGCGCCGAGCGTAGATGCCACCAGCAATGCCGGTTAGCCCTGCGGCAATCGCATGGACCCAAAGCTTGGTTGTGTACGGATTCACCCCAAGATCGGCGGCGGCATCTTCATCCTGCTTGATGGCGCGAAGCGCGAGTCCAAACTTGCTGTTGGCGATGGCCGTGGAAACCAGCACGGCCAGCGCCACTGCCGCAATCGCGGAATAATAATGCTCGTCCGGACTGAAAGGCTGGTTTTCCGTAATGCGGTAGCCGCTGGATCCTCCGGTGACATCCAGATTATTCATGATCACGCGGACAGCTTCAGTCACGCCAATGGTGGCGATGACGAAATAAGGGCCGCGCAGTCGGAACGTAGGCAGGCCAATCAGGAACGAGGCCAGCATGGCAATGGCCGCGCCGCCAATGAACCCGAAATACGGGCTGTGTCCGGCATGCATGAGCAGCGCCGTGGTGTATGCGCCCAATCCAAAGAAGACGGCAAATCCAAACGAAACCTGGCCCGCCATGCCGCCAAGCAGGTTCCAACCCAGGCTGGTGGTTGTCCATACCGCGGTGATAAACAACAACCGGATGAGATTGTCGCTGGGATTGGTTTTAGGCAGCAACAGCAGGAAAGCCAGCAACAGCCACGGCAGAATAATTTTGAGCCAGCCAAGAACCCCGGAAGGCCGCGTCATGCGGCTTTCCATTTCCGGCTGAACAGGCTGGAGAGGCCTTTCGGCAAAATCAGCAGAACCACAACCAATAACGCGAACGGGATTACCTGCTGGTAGCTTGGAGGCAGGTAATGGAAAGACCATCCGTGCCAGTAAACCGGCAGTGGCACGTTGATTCCAAACGTTTCCAGGATCGCCAGCAGGATTGCTCCCATCGCAACCCCGGAAACTGATTCCAGGCCGCCAAGGACGATGATCACAAAGGACCGCAAGAGAAAAGGCCGGCCAAAGTCGGGGCTAAATGAGAAAAGCATGCCAAGCAACCCGCCTGCAAATCCTGCGAAGGCGGCTCCCAGGCCAAAGGTAAGCCGCGCAGTTTTTTGATCGTCAACGCCGACGATCTGCGCGGCATATGGATTTTGAATCAGAGCGCGCATGGACCTGCCAAACCAGCTGCGGTGAAACACAATCTGCAGGACGGCCATGCAAAAAACTGCCGCCGCAAATACCACCAGATTTACCTTGGGAATTGAGATCTGGCCGATCTGCACAGAAGAAAGCGTGAGCGGCGTAAGAATCGATTGGTCTTCATTGCCCCATACCAGGTAAGCAATATTTTGCAGGACAAGCCAGAATCCAAACATCAGCAGGAGCGACGCGAGTGTCGGGGTATCCGACTTGGGAAGCCACCGGATCAGGAGCCAATGCACCGCCATCCCAAAAACAAAGAAAACCGGCAGGGCGATTATTGAGCCAAGAATCGGATCAACGTGGAAGCGCTGAAACATTTCCAGGGCAAAGTACGCTCCCAGCATCAGGAACCCGGCATGCGCCAGGTTCACGATTTTCATGACCCCGTAGATCACGGTCATCCCTACTGCCATCGCCGCATACACTCCGGCCAGCAGCAGGGATTTCAACAGCAGGTCGAGATACTCGACAGCATCCATGATTTGGGTTCGTCCCCGTTCCTTGCTTACTTGCTCGGCGACGGCGCCACTGGTTCACCCGTTGCTGCGTCTTTGGGGAAAACGATATCTACTTTGTTGCCAGGCTTGTTTTGCGTGATCACAAAGGGATATTCGGATTGTCCGTTGGCGCCAAACTTCAAGACCTGGCCTGGGAGCACGGAATCCTTCAGCTGCGCTTTTTTGAGAGCATCGCGGATGGCAGTCTTATCCAGCGAACCGGCGGCCGTGATTGCCTGGGCCAGTATGCGCATACCGTCATACGCCGGAGCGGCGTACCAGGAATCAACGTCATGACCGGTGAAAGCTTTGTAGTCTGTGGCAAATTTCTTGGCCTGGGGATAAGGCAGCTTGTTCGACCACCAGATACCGGCAAAGATGTAGTCGGTGCCAGCGCCCAGCGCCTGGCGGGCGTTCGCTTCAGGTCCGCGCGCTCCATAGCTAACCATTTGATGGTGCAGGCCATTCTGCAGGTATTGGCGATGCATGGTGATGTAGTCCGGCAAATGTGCGTCGGAGAGAAAGATATCCGCATGGCTGTTCTTTACTTTCTGCAATATGCCAGAAAAATCGGTGGCGCCCAGTTCAAACTTTTCATTCAGCACGATCTGGAAATAGCCCGCATGCTTATTTGACCAGTCGGTGAAGCCCTGAACGTAATCGGTGCCGTGGTCTGTGTTTTCCACCACCATGGCCACCTTCAAACCCTTTTTGAGCTTGCCCTGGTCCATCAGAGACCCCAGAAATTCAGCCGACGTGGTCCCAATCAGCGCTACCGGGCTGAGGCTTCCGAACGCGTATTGATAGCCTTTACCGAAAATGGCGGTCGCGCCCGCTCCAGTGGTGATCCACGGGGTCTTGTAACGGTCTGCCATCACGGATTCGGCGGTGCCCAGTGCTGTCGAGTAGCCGCCCAGAACGGCGACAACCCCATCTGAGCTCATGGCCCGCTCAGTCAGCGAAGCGGACTTCTTGGAGTCGGTGCCATCATCGTAAAAGACTTCTTCTACTTTGAGCTTTTTCCCTTTGCTCTTGACCATGATCCCGCCAGCGTCATTGATCTGCTTAATGGCGAGCTCAATACCTTCCTTCTGATATTGGCCAGGCTTGCTCTCGCTTCCGGTGGTGGGCAGGACCACGCCGATTTTGATAGTGTCGTCGGCGACGACGGCGCGGCTGGAGCCGGTGCAAAGCGTTACGATCCCACCCAAAGCCAACGCCAGTATTGAAGCGCGGCGGATGTTCTGGCTAAAGCAAGCTAAGGTTCCCCTCATGAATCCCTCCTCAACGCAGTATGCGGCCCAGTGTGACAGAAGGCCGGAGTTTTAGATCAGCAACATGGCTGGTAAATACAGATGGTGCATGATATTCCTGCAAGTGCTGAATCACAAGTGGGGGATGAATCCGGCTTTAGCAGGCCTCCCTGGACCATCCTCGACGCAGAGGCGTTCCGTGAACGATTCATGTTCTCCGATTCATTTCTGCTTGACATCTACGGTAATCCGACTACCCTAGGTTGCCAAATGGACTATCGAGCCCAACCTGCCGTTGGAGCAGGCTAGGGCGTTTCCCAGAGACACCAATTCTTCGGCCACGGGTACCAGAAATGGCTGAAGCCAAGCCCTGTGAGGTATTACGCAAGGCAAAGTTTGGTTTCATACGGCATTATGCTCAGTTTGATGCTTCAAAATCCGCGCAACTCAACAGGAACCAGGTCCGGCCGGCTTGGTTCTATTCCAGGAGGGCCACATGTCTAGCGCTTCTTCTACTATGCCGGTGACTTCATCGAGCCAGATTTCGACCTCAAAAATCTGGGGAGTCATCCTGGCGTCATCGGTTGGAACGATGATCGAATGGTACGACTTCTATATTTTCGGCACGCTGGCCCCATATCTGGCGCCCAAGTTTTATCCACCGGGGAACCAACTGTTTCAGTACATTGCTTATCTGGCGACGTTCGCAGTCGGCTTCATGGTCCGGCCCTTCGGCGCGCTTTTCTTTGGACGCATCGGCGACCTGGTTGGCCGCAAATACGCCTTCATTGTTACGCTCACGATCATGGGCGGCGCCACAGCACTTGTGGGCGCGCTCCCCAGCTATGCCCAGGCGGGCTGGTTTTCTCCCATTATCCTGATCGCGTTACGCGTCCTCCAGGGATTAGCGCTGGGTGGTGAATACGGCGGCGCGGCAATTTACGTGGCTGAGCATGTACCCGACAATAGACGCGGATTCTACACCAGCTTTATCCAGATCACAGCCACTTTGGGCCTGTTCGTTTCCATTGCCGTGATTCTGGGCACGCAGAGCCAGATGAGCGATCAGGCATTCAAAAACTGGGGCTGGCGTATTCCATTCCTGGCTTCGTTGATCCTGGTCCTGATTTCTTTGTATATCAGGCTTCAGATGAAGGAATCCCCCATTTTCACGCAAATCAAGAGCTCAGGCATGGCTTCAGCGGCGCCGCTGAAGGAAGCCTTCACTAGATGGCCGAATTTGAAGCAGGTCTTGATTTCGTTGTTTGGCGCCACCGCGGGTCAGGGGGTGGTGTGGTATACGGGGCAATTCTTTGCCTTGTTCTTTATGACCACCATCCTGAAAGTCCCTGCGCGTGACGCAAACATTATCGTAGCCAAGGCGCTGCTGATCGGTATGCCCTTGTTCGTCTTGTTTGGCTGGCTCTCTGACAAAATCGGACGCAAGAAGATCATTATGGCCGGGTTGCTGCTGGCGTGCCTGACCTACCGTATGCCGGGAACGAATTTTGGTATCTATCCTGCGATGCAGCGCGCTGCCGGAAACAACGTAACGCACGTGGATGCTACCAAGAATGCGGTGACAGGCGCCACGGTCCTTACGCCGCAAACCCGTGATGCGACTGGAAAAGCTGTAGCCGCTCCCGTTGCCGCTAATGCCGATAAAAACAAGCTGATGTGGCTGGTATTCCTTCAGGTGATCTTCGTGACCATGGTTTACGGGCCGATCGCGGCGTATCTGGTGGAAGCTTTCCCGGCTAAAATCCGGTATACATCTCTTTCATTGCCGTATCACATAGGCAATGGCGTGTTTGGAGGATTGGTGCCGCTTGTCTGCGTCTGGATTCCGGCTATTACCGGCAATCCATTCGACGGCCTCTATTACCCCATAGCCATCGCGGCGCTGACTTTCATCGTTGGCAGCATCATGCTCCGCGAAACCCGTAACGTCCACATCTGGCAGGAGGTCGCTGACTCAGCTTCCAGCGCTGCCCGCAAGTAAACGCATCGGCTTGCGCAGGGATGGCCCTCTAGGTGTAGGATGATCTGTTTCGGACTGGCGGGTGGCAGCCGTTGCCACCCGTCCTTGTTCGTTACGGCCCACCCCCACGGGCTGTGTGACTTTGAGCGATTCGATTGAGAAATCCAAGAGGTCCATGCCATGGCTGACGCCCGCGTAATGAAGGAAAAGGAACAAGAGACAGAGGTCAATGAGGCGCAGATCGCTGTCCATTGGAAAGAAGAGCAATACTTCCACCCAAGCTCGAAATTTATTGGGCAGGCTTATCTGACCGATCCCGCCGTTGATCAGCGCTTCAGCGAAAAGAATTTTCCCGAATGCTTCCGTGAATATGCAGACCTGTTGAGCTGGGACCAGTATTGGCACACTACGCTCGATACCAGCGATGCCCCTTTCTGGAAGTGGTATGCCGGAGGCAAGCTCAACGCCTCTTATAACTGTATTGACCGCCATCTGGAAAAATACCGGAACAAAGCGGCGTTTATCTTTGTGGGCGAGCCGGAAGATGTTCCGCCGGTCTCCATCACCTACCAGGAGCTTTACTATCGGGTCAATGAAATGGCGGCGCTCCTGCGCGATTTTGGCGGATTGAAAGCCGGAGATCGCGTCACCATCCACATGCCCGTGGTTCCTGAGCTGCCGATCACAATGCTGGCCTGCGCCCGCTTAGGCGTGATCCATTCTGTGGTTTTTGGCGGATTCAGCGGAGAGGCTTGCGGCATGCGCGCCGCAGATTCAGGCAGCAAGGTCCTGGTCACGATCGACGGCTATTACCGCAGCGGCGCCATGACTGATCACAAGGAGAAAGCCGACATCGCGGTAAAAACGGCCAAGGATGAAAAGCACACGATTGAAAAAGTCCTAGTCTGGCACCGCGAGGCGGGAAAATACGCTTCCAAAACGCCGATGGTCGAAGGCCGTGATTTTTTTGTTGAAGATGTATTGAAGAAGTATGCAGGACAAATTGTTGAGCCTGTGCCAATGCCGTCAG
The DNA here is from genome assembly GCA_020072645.1 of Terriglobia bacterium. NCBI lineage: Bacteria > Pseudomonadati > Acidobacteriota > Terriglobia > Terriglobia bacterium. The sequence continues at coordinate 244,127 of JAIQGK010000002.1, read as the reverse complement.
AAGCGCCGCTCTTCCTGATGTACACCAGCGGCACAACGGGCCGCCCCAAGGGCTGCCAGCATGGGACCGGCGGATACCTCTCTTACGTCGCTGGCACCACAAAATACATTCAGGACCTCCATCCCACTGACGTTTACTGGTGCATGGCCGATATCGGCTGGATTACGGGCCACTCTTACATCGTTTACGGACCTCTGGCGCTGGCGGCAACCTCTGTTCTCTATGAAGGCGTGCCGAACTATCCTGACGCAGGACGCCCGTGGCGCGTAGCCAAACGCTTGAACGTAAATATTTTCCATACGTCGCCGACGGCGATCCGCATGCTGCGCAAAGCAGGGCCGGACGAACCCGCAAAATATGACTACCACTTCAAGCACATGACGACTGTGGGCGAACCCATCGAACCGGAAGTGTGGAAGTGGTACCACGAAGTTGTCGGCAAGGGCGAAGCGGTGATCGTTGATACGTGGTGGCAGACAGAGACTGGCGGCTTTCTTTGCAGCACCAAACCGGCCATTGATCCTATGAAGCCGGGAAGCGCCGGGCCAGCGCTGCCGGGAATTTATCCGGTGATCTTTGATGAAGAAGGCAAGGAAGTAAAAGGCGGTTCGGGCAAGGCAGGGAACATCTGCATCCGGAATCCGTGGCCGGGAATGTTCCAGACAATTTATGGCGATCGCGACCGTTTTGTGGCGCAGTACTATCGCAAGTACAACAAAAACCCCAGGAGCAAAGACTGGCGCGACTGGCCGTACTTCGCCGGTGACGGAGCAGTGCAGGCTCCGGATGGCTACTTCAGGATTCTTGGACGCGTCGATGACGTGATCAACGTCGCCGGCCATCGCCTGGGGACCAAAGAGCTGGAGTCAGCTTGCCTCACGGTGAATGAAGTGGCTGAAGCCGCCGTAATTCCGGTGGTGGATGAAGTAAAAGGCCGCGTGCCGGAAGTCTACGTTTCACTAAAGCCTGGCCAGCACAATGCTGCCGCGGTTTCGGACGCCGTAACCAAGGCAATCGAACATCAGATCGGCAAGATCGCTCGTCCCAAAAAAGTCCACGTAGTTCCGGACATGCCGAAAACGCGCTCAGGCAAAATTATGCGTCGAGTGCTGTCGGCAATTTCGAATCAAATGGATACGGGCGACGTCACCACGCTGGCGAATCCTGATGTGGTGGAGCAAATCCGTGTGATGGTGCAGGGCAACCGTCCGGTCGTGACTAAAGATGTTCCGGAAGATGTAAAGCGTTTTGGCGAAGAGCGTTGATGAGGAAGCAGATCAGTAAAATCTAAGATCACGTTTGCGATTGCAAACAATCGCTGAAGGACTGAGGAGGCAATATGAAGGAAGAGAAGAAGGGCAAGGGTGTAAGTCGTAGAGATTTCATCAAAATTGCCGGGGCCGGCGGCGTTGCCGCTGGGGCGCTTGGGCCTGCATTCCTGTTTCCTGAGCGCGCCGCTGCGCAGCAGAAGACGCTCAAGATCCTGCAGTGGAGCCACTTTGTTCCCGCATTCGATGAGTGGTTCAATAAGAAATTCGCGGTTGAGTGGGGACAAAAGCACAACACCAATGTCGTCGTCGACAACATCAATCTGGTCGACCTGAATACCCGGGCGGCATCAGAAGCCCAGGCCAAAAAGGGACACGATCTTTTCATGTTCCTCTCACCGCCGGCGGCGTATGAAAATCAGGTCATCGACATGACCCACGTGTATCAGGAAGTGGAAAAGAAGCATGGCAAGAAGATCGATCTGGCGCACAAGTCAACTTACAATCCGAAGACCAAGAAGTATTACGCATTCTCAGATTCCTATGCGCCTGATCCGGGCAACTGGAGAAAGGACTTGTGGGAGCAGGTAGGTTTCCCAAACGGCCCGGACACATACGACGATTTGCGCAAGGGCGCGAAAGCAATCAAGGACAAAATGGGAAACCCCTGCGGGTTGGGGCTCTCACAGGAGTTGGATACCAGCATGGCCATGCGGGCTCTGCTGTGGTCTTTTGGCGGCGCAGAGCAGGATGAAGCCGGCAATGTGACCATCAACTCCAAAAACACAATAGAAGCCCTCAAGTTCATGAAGGCGCTCTACCAAGAGTCGGAAACCCCGGAAGTCTTTACCTGGACTCCACCTTCAAACAATCAGGCCATGCTGGCGGGAAAGGTCTCTTATGTGGCGAATGCCATCTCCATCACTCGCCAGGCGGAGAGAGAACACCAGCCCATCGACAAGAACATTATGATCAGCCATGCGTTGAAAGGCCCAGTGCGCCGGATCGCCGCCGAGCACGTGATGGATTGCTACGTGATCTGGGAGTTCGCCGAGAACAAGGAAGGCGCGCAGCAATTCCTGATCGACTACATTGATGCGTTCCACGATGGTTTTGTCGCTGGGCAGTTCTATAACTTCCCCTGCTTCCCCAGCACGGTTCCCAAGCTGAAACAAGAGATAGCCAGTGACCCGCGGGCGACGCCAAACAACAAGTACGCGGTGCTGGGCGATGTGCTGGATTGGGCGACCAATGTGGGCTATCCCGGATATTGTTCTGCTGCTATTGACCAGGCGTTCAAGAGTTGGACAATCCCAACGATGTTTGCCACAGTCGCGCAGGGCAAGGCAACTCCCGAGGACGCAGCCAAAACCGCGGAAGCCGAGTACAAGCGCATCTTTGAACGCTTCAAATAAACTGGCGGTTCATCGCTAACGCGATTGACATCTGCCTAAGGGCCCGCGATTCCGCAACCGAATCGCCACACGCTGAGACTGCTAGTGGGTCAGTTTTTCAAAACTGGCCCACTACCGAGGACTGAATGGCCGTCGTTGAAACCCGGAAACTGACCAAGGTATTTAAAGAAGGAGAGCTCGGAGCTGTAAATGAAGTAGATCTGGAGACTCGCGAAGGCGAGTTTCTGGTTTTTCTGGGACCTTCAGGTTCCGGGAAAACCACGCTCTTGCGGATGATCGCCGGCCTGGAATCCCCCACGGCTGGCGAAATCCTTATCGGCGGAAAAGTGGTGAATGACTTGACGCCACGCGAGCGCCGCATAGCCATGGTCTTCCAGAGCTACGCGCTCTATCCACATCTCACCGTTTACAACAACATTGTTTTTCCGCTGAAAGCGCAAAAAGTTCCAAAGAACCTTCACAAAGAGAAAGTGGAATGGGCGGCTTCACTGTTGGGAATCGGCGGGCTGCTGCAACGCAAACCGCGCGAACTCTCTGGCGGTGAACGCCAGCGCGTAGCCCTGGCGCGCGCCATTGTCCGTGAGCCCGCGGTCTTTCTGCTGGATGAACCCCTTTCCAATCTCGACGCCAAGTTACGTCTCTCAGCCCGCGAAGAACTGGAACGCTTCCATCGCCGCGTTGGCACCACAACGATCTATGTGACCCATGACCAGGTGGAAGCTATGGCGATGGGTGACCGTGTGATGGTGCTCAACAAAGGAGTAGTGCGGCAACTCGGAACGCCAAAGGAAGTTTATGACGATCCCGCCGATACTTTTGTGGCGACCTTTTTGGGATCGCCGCCCATGAACCTGATGGAGATGGACGGAATGATTGTGGGCTTTCGGCCTGAGCACTTCCGAGTAACAGAGGACGTGAAGGACAGCGCCAAAGTTACGTTCAAGTTCCGCGTGGAGAACGTGGAATATCTGGGTGCGGAGTTCATCCTTGCCGGCTTTCTCGAGGGCGGCAAAATGGACGGCAAGAAAGTGATTGCGCGCTTGCTGCTGGGACACAGTTTTGAGATTGGCACGACATACGATTTTGCCGTGGCGGAACGTCACCTGAAGTTTTTTGATCGCACAACCGAAAAGAAGATTACCCCGAGGAACGTCGCATGGCAGTAGGCGCTGTTGCAAAACCCGGCAAAGGAAAGTTCAAGTCCGCGGGCGCGGCCAAGAGCCCATTGCTCGGTATTGCCATGTTCAGTCCTGCCCTCTTGTACATCGTGCTGCTGATCGGGTTACCGTTTCTCCTGGCCATTTTTTATGCCTTCAGTGATGCCCGCATCGGCACGGACATGGACCTGGCGCACTTCTGGAGGCATCTGGTCGGGTTGGAGAATTTTCGGAGCATCCTTCAAAGCCCCAGTTTTAAGGCGGCGCTCAAAAACTCAATTATCTTCACCGTTGCCGCGCAGGTCATTGTGATGGTCTGTGCGAACATTCTTTCCATTGCGCTGGAAAAACCTTTCCGCGGACGCGGGCTGGTCCGCTTTTTGATCCTGTTGCCGTGGGTAGCGCCGGTATCGCTTGGAACGATCGGTTGGAAATGGATTCTTGATTCCATTTACAGCGTGATCACCTGGGCGCTGGTCTCGCTGGGATTTGTCAATAAATATTCTCCGCCAATGTGGCTCGGCCAAGAAGGACTGGCCATCACGTCAGTCATCCTGGTGCATTGCTGGCGGCTGATTCCGTTTTCAACCGTGATCCTGCTGGCCGGCAGAAGCGCCATACCCAAGGAGATTCCGGAAGCGGCGTCGATTGACGGCGCAGGATTCTGGCGCACGCTGTTTCAAATCAACCTGCCCATGATGACGCCAATCCTCGGTGTGGCGGTGCTTTTTGGCACCATCTTCACCTTTACGGATCTGGCGGTAGTCAATCTTCTGACCAACGGCGGCCCCTACGATTCAACGCAGACTCTGCCCAACCTGGCGTTTACGCAGGGCATTCAGGGCAGCGACCTGGCGGCGGGAGCGGCAATTTCCGTCTTCCTGGTGCCGGTGCTGGTTGTGATTGCATATTTCATGTTGCGCGTGGCTAACCGGGCGGAGGTGGTGTGATGGCGACCGCAGCCAAACTCAGCGCGACCACAGCCGGGGCCAAAAGGCCATTAGGGATTAGTGCCATCAGTGCGCTGTTACTGGCTGGGGCTGCGGCTCTGCTGGGACTAACGCTGTTGCATCACGCAGGGGGACTCACAGGAATTTTCAGACTGGTGGCCGTGCTGGTGATGGTGCTGATCGCCCTGGGGCTTTGGAAGCTGCACAATGCGGCCCGCACATTTCTGTTCTTCTTGTGTGCCGCTGATGTCATCGGCTGTCTGCTGGCGCTGTTTTTGTATGCATTGCGCCAGGCGCATTACCAACTGGCCGTGTTCCTCGTGGTCCAGATGGGTATTTCGGCAGCTCTCATCTGGTATTTGCGATCGGAGAGCGTAACGCGAGCATTTGAAAATCAGAATCCGTGGCCCACCACGGTAAAGATGCTGGTGCTCACGGTGTTCACCGTCCTGCTGGCCTTTCCGTTCTACTGGATGGTGATTGCCACCTTCAAGCAAAACATTGATTTGTACGGAATGGAAAACAATCCATTCATCTTCAATCTTCCGCCGACCCTCGACAATCTGCGCTTGCTCTTTACCCAGACGCGCTTCCTGCGCTGGCTGGAGAACACGGCGCTGGTGGGCATGATCGTGGTGGTGATTACGCTCTTGCTGGCTGTCCCTGCGGCCTATGCGTTGGCCCGGCTCACCGGCAGATGGGGAGAGCGGTTGGGCATTGGGATTTTTCTTACCTACCTTGTGCCGCCGACTCTGCTGTTTATTCCGCTTTCCCGCGTGGTGGCGTCACTTGGCCTGCAAGACACCATATGGTCGTTGGTGCTTGTCTATCCCAGCGTGACCGTGCCGTTCTCCATTTGGCTCCTGATGGGCTTCTTCAAGTCGATCCCGCGTGAGCTGGAAGATGCGGCCATGGTCGACGGGCTGACTCGGTTTGGCGCCTTCATCAAGATGGTGGTGCCGATCTCGCTTTCCGGCATTCTGACCGTGGTGATTTTTACGTTTACGCTGGTTACGCAGGAATATGTCTATGCTCTGACCTTTATTTCGCCGGAATCGCAGCAGATGGTCGGCGTGGGCATCCCAATCTTTTTGGTGCGCGGCGACGTCTATTTCTGGGGATCACTGATGGCGGCTTGCCTGATTGCCAGCCTGCCGATTGCATTTATCTATAACTTATTCCTGGATAGGTTCATCGCCGGGTTTACCGTTGGGGCCGTCAAGGGCTGACATAATCCACTCTCGACCGTGCGTACGCTCATAGAGTTTCTAAAAGATGCGTGTCTCCGACCCCTGCTCTTGATTGGGCATTTGAACGATTTTTTATAAGGATTTCCCCTCGGAAGCCGCCCCAGATCACACAAAATACTTGACAGATCATCTCTCAGGGCTGAAAGTTATGGCGCACTTTTACGCCTCATTTCGTCTGCACGTGGCCCGGGGTCGGGGTGCGATAGCTTCTTAAGTTGGGCCAACGGAAGTTCTCAATTCAGGAGAAACTGATGCCGACTTGGACACAAATTTACGATCCTTTTGGACACTGGTGGCTTTCCGCTCTGGTGGCTGCCCTCCCGATTGTTGTGCTGTTCACCATGATGGCGGGCTTTCGCGTTAAGCCGCACTGGGCTGCTCTTTCCGGGGCGGGGACGGCGGTCCTGGTTGCCTGCCTGGCCTTTCACATGCCGATTTCGCTGGCCGCTGGCAGCTTCCTCTTTGGTGTTTCTACAGGATTGCTGAACATCGTCTGGATTGTGGTGGCGGCCGTTTACCTGTATGACATTGCCGTCAGCACGGGCGATTTCGAGATCATGAAATCGTCTGTGGCCGGAATTACCGCCGACCGCCGCTTGCAATTGCTTCTGGTGGCTTTCTGCTTTGGCGCGTTCATTGAAGGTTGCGCGGGATTCGGCTCTCCGGTGGCGATTGCCGGAGCCTTCATGATCGGGCTGGGATTCAAGCCGTTCCACGCCGCGGCGCTCAACCTGATTGCCAATACGGCGCCCGTGGCATGGGGCGCAATCGGAACACCAGTGCACATGCTGGCTACTGTGACGGCAATGCCGGAAGCCGATATGAATGCGATGATCGGCCGCATTCTGCCCATCACAGCAGTGATTGTGCCCTTCTGGCTGGTTCGCGCGATGGTTTCATGGAAAGAAACGTTCGAAGTTTTCCCGGCTATTGCAGTTGTAGGAATTTCCTTTGCGTCGATGCAGTATTTCTGGTCGAACCACATGGATAGCAACCTGGTTGACATCACCGCTGGCCTGTTTTCGCTGCTCTGCACAGTCGTGTTCCTGCTCTTCTGGAAGCCCAAAAAGATCTGGCGCTTTGAGGACGAGGGAGGCCACATAGCCGTCACCCCGGCAGGGAAGAGCGTTCCGAGCGTTTCCGGCGGCTCAGGACCGGAGGTTCACTCCTATTCTTTTGGACAGACCTTTAAAGCCTGGCTGCCATTCCTGATTCTGTCCGTCTTCGTGTTCCTTTGGGGCTACAAGCCGGTTAAAGTCATGCTGAATAAGACCACGCCTGCCTGGACAACGCCCGATGGCAAGCCCCGCGGCGGATGGGATACCCCAATCCACAATAAGATTTCACGAGCGCAACCGGTCGTGGCCAAGCCTACGCCTGAAGGCGCGCGATTCCCGTTCATTTGGCTCTCTGCCACCGGCACGGGCTGCTTCCTGGCGGCGATCATTGGCGGCCTGATTCGGGGCGTAAGCCTTGGGAAGCTGATGACAATCTTTGGACATACGCTTTTCCGCATGCGGTGGGCGGTGATAGCCATCTCCGCGATGCTTGGTCTGGGATTTGTTACAAGATACTCAGGGAGTGACGCTGTCTTGGGCCTGGCATTCACTCATACAGGATGGTTCTACCCCTTCTTCGGGACATTCCTGGGCTGGCTTGGTGTGGCGCTCACCGGAAGCGATACTTCTTCCAATGCGTTGTTCGGCAGCTTACAGAAGATCACGGCCCAGCAAATTGGCCTGGATCCCGTGCTGATGACGGCGGCAAACAGCGCCGGCGGCGTGATGGGCAAGATGGTGGATGCGCAATCCATTTGCGTGGCCACGGCTGCTACTAACCAGGTGGGCAATGAAGGCTTTATCTTCCGCTTTGTTGTCTGGCACTCGATTGCCCTGGGAGCGATTGTGGGCGTGATCGTTATGATCTATGCCTACGTGCCCTGGGCAAAGGCGCTGGTACCGCACGGAGTGAAACTGCTTTCGCAATAGCAAAGCGCATATCTTAAACGAAAGCACCGCCGGAAATGGCGGTGCTTTTGTTGTTTAAAAAAGAAGTGAGAAGACTGCCCGCTAGTTATTGAATCCCGGCAAATCCACTCGCTTGGCGATGTGGTCTTTGATCCAGTGGGCGTCCCACCATTCTTTGGGATCAATCTGGATGCCCTCAAGCTGCATGCTGAAATGGATGTGGTCGCCTCCGGCCATGCCGGTCATGCCGCTTTTGCCCATGATCTGGCCGCGTTTCACCATGTCGCCTTCATGCACGTCGATCTGGCTCAGGTGGCCGTAAATCGACTGCAATCCATAACCGTGGTCCACCACAATGCAGTTGCCGTAAATGCCCAGCGGCGCGGCATAGACCACGCGCCCGTCATTCGTGGCTTCCACGCCGACGTGCTGCGTGATGGAAAGATCGTAGCCCAGGTGGACCTGCTGGTCGATCTTCTTGCCCTGGTAAATATAGTTGCGCACGTCGGCAAAGTTTGCTTCCACCTTGGAATTGGATTGCTGCCTGAACGGCTGCGACCATAGAAAATGGTCCGCGGTCTTGAGGCGCAGATCGGCAAGAGTCTTGTTATTGGCGCGGCGCATTTCACTATTGATCTTCACAAAGCGTTCTATCGGATCGCCTGACCCGCCGGGATCGAGCTCATTCACTACCTTCTGGACGAACTTGTCGTCCAGTTGCAGATCGCGCACGCGATACTTTGGCTGTTCGTTCTTTGGGAATTGATAAACCATCTGTCCGGTGACTTCATTGCCGGCGGGATCGGTGGCATAAACCAACGGAGGCGTGCTCAGGGGCATGTTCCAGGCAAAAGCGAAGAGTGAGAACAATCCGGGCTTGCCGCCGGGCATGGGCCAGCTGCGGAACTTCTCGTCACCCACGCGCACGCCGGACTCACTGGCATATCCGGAAACATTGAACGTCACCAAATCAGCCATGCCCAGATAAAGATAGTGCTGGTCTGAATCCACGCTGACAGAGGGCGGGCGCGTTACGACCGTGACTTCTCGCTCGCTGCGGACCGTCTTGCCACGAAAGTCATTCGAGGTGGCTTCCACGATCAGGCGAGCTTTGCCGTCCTTGAGCTGCGGCGTGGTCTTTGCGCCAGCGTTGAAAGTATATGTCGCGTCCGCGACTCCGCCTTTCCAGTGCAGACGGTGCGAAGGCTGCTCCATGTCCCACACTTTGTAGCTGGAGCCATTCTGCTCCACCGTTGCCACGGCGCTACGAATGCCATGAGGATCGCTAACGTTGATGGTAATTGGCGTGGATTGCCCCAGGGCCATAAGCGACGGCGGCAGCGTTACCACTGGTGTGGCAGACATAAAGAACAATGCCATAATCGGCACAAGGACCAACAAGCAGAGGATGAGAAAGAAAGTACGCATGATGGAAATTTCAGAATAGCACGAAGAGAAACGCAGAGAAGAATCGCTAAGGCATTTACTTTAAGGTGATGCTGGAGACAAACAGTTGCCGGAGCATGAGTAATGTTTTGTGCGAAGGTGTAGATCACTTTTTGCCGTTATCATTAACAGACACGGCCTCCCGCCGCTCTACAAAGGAAAAAATGCCATATCGACTCGCCATTACTATCGCGGGTGCTGTTTCGCTCGGCAGCTTCGAAGCCGGAGTTCTTTTTGAGGTCTTTGATGCCTTGTGCCAGCATAACCAAACCGCCTCCGCCGACCAAAGAATCTACATTGACGTTTTGACCGGGGCCTCTGCTGGTGGGATGACCGCCGCGATTGCATCGCAAACGCTCCTTTACACGGGACCAGTGAGCGATCCCTATAACAATCCTTTTTATAATGCGTGGATTGCCGGAGTGGACATACAAGGCCTGCTTCCACTCGGGGCCAATGAATCCTCAGACTTCTCGATTCTTTCATCAGATTTTGTGAGGAAAATAGCAAAACAGTTCCTCCTTGGTCGGTATCAGACAACTATTCCTACAGCGATAAAACATCCCGCCCTCAACCCTGATGGGGCTATTTCTCTGGGGCTGGCTCTCTCTAACCTAAACGGGATCGACTATGAGCGCCCTCTTCTAAGCGGCGGCACGTTCAACTACACGCGCTTTCAAGACCAGATCTTGTTTCACCTGGGACCACATAGTGACTCACAGGCTACCTGGTCCCCGATTCTCGAGTCCGCTGTGGCCTGTGGCGCATTCCCGTTTGCATTCCGCGCCTGTGCTTTAAGCCGTAGTTTCCAGGATTTGTCCGGGCCATTTGCGGCCCCCTGGCCAAAGACTCCGAGAGATTTCGCGTATACAGATGGGGGAGTGTTTCAAAACCAGCCCCTTGGCATGGCGAAGAACCTGGTTGACCTAATAGATCATCATCAACAGACAGAGACACGTTCTTACTTGTTTGTTTCACCCACTCCGTTAGACCCGTCGCTCAGCAGCATGACTGACAAAGAGGCAAGTTTCAAACCCATGCTTGGTGCGCTGATCCAGGCCATCTACAATCAGGCCGGGTTTCGAGATTGGATAGAAGCCGAATCGGTTAATGCTGCAGTGAACCTGCTGAACCAGCGTGCAACGGAACTTCTTGCCCTATTCAGTAATCAAACGCTGAAAGCATCGGAGATCAGAAACGTTACACAAATTCTTCTGCCCCGCCTGCAGCCCAGCATGGCTGAGCTGCAGACAGCGCGCATGCAACTCCAAAAGCAATTTGCGGCTGAATATGCCAGTCTCTCAGCCCGGATTGGCAGCAGCGGAGCGGATACGTGGCTCGATACTGTACTCCTGCTGGAATTAGCGGCGGATCTGCACGAAAAAGATGAAATGCTCATCTATTCAATTACAGCAGAAAAGAAAGACCTAGCCGGCGCAGGCATTTTTTCTTTCCTCGGTTTTTTGTATAGGAATTTCCGCGATCATGATTACGACTTAGGGAGAGCAAAATCGCAGGCGTTTCTCACAAACCTAAAGCAAGCGTCGGGAGGGAAATTACCCCAGCTCAATTACATACCCAAGCCCATTCATGCCATTCAACCGACCCCGCCGGGTGGTTTCACAGCAGCGATGATTCCCAAGCAAAACCGCAAAGATCTTTACAACGCTGTGGCTCAAGCCGCTGATAATTTTCTAAAACAGGAAGGCCTCAGCTGGCTGGTTCGCAAAGGAATTGAAGCATTCTATGTGGATGGGAAGATCAAGAAGATGTTGGATCTTTGATGATCAGCCAAAGGATGGCCTTGAGGTTTTGCCAGGAGCCACAATACGTCGATATTCTGGCGCTGAATGCAGTTACCTCTGCGAGCTAAACTCTTTTTGTCGCCGTGCTGCATTGCCCAATGTTTGCACTCGGGTTGCGAGGCTGAACGTTCTGGTTCATCCGAAAGAAGTTACCCGGATCATAGTGTGATTTGATCGCGACCATGCGGTCCCATCGTTCTCTATAAGCTTCAGGGACGCGGTTCTGCTCGTCGCCGCTCATAAAATTCACATAGACTCCAGGTTTCATCGCCGGTCGCAGTTTGTTGAAAAGTCCGCGAACCCAGGAAATATTGCTGGCGTCGGCGGACGCTTCTGACCAGCTTGCCAGCAGAGTGAGTACGAAAGGCGCGCTGCGATCGCCAAATGAAGTCTCATCGGCAGCAACCTGGGCCGCCGCGCCACCCAGATAGGCAAGCTCAATCATTGTGTCAAGTGAAGGAATTTCTGCGACTGCTTCCATCATGAGACCGATACTTGCGTCGTCAAGATAAGTGAAATAGCCCGATTTGGTGTAATAGCGCCGGCCATGGGGAAAGTCCGAATCTGCCATAGTCTGTAGACCGATAAACGATACAACATTGCTACTCACAGAATCCGGAGTGCACAGGGAAAGTGCGCGCTCCAGATACTTGCGCCCGGCAGCGGGATCGCCCGTCCAAACCAAAGAGTTGCTGGCTACTGGATGCCCACGCAGCTCAACCGGCACATTCTCTTTATGCGCGGCAAGCCGTAGATTGATGTTCCATTTCAAATCCAGCGGAGCTTCCGCCATGAAATTGCGCCAGAGTTCCAGAAGCCGGCGAATGTTGGACCCAGGGCAGAGCCCTTCCGCCAGTACCAGAGAGCTGAGGGGATGCAGCTTGACTTCAAATTCCGTCACCACGCCGAAGTTGCCGCCGCCTCCGCGCAGCGCCCAGAATAGATCCGCATTGTTTGTTGCGTCCGCGCGCAGGATGGAACCATCTGCTGTGACCAGCGTGAACGCTTCCACGTTGTCACAGGACAACCCGAATCTGCGCGTGAGCCATCCGGTCCCGCCACCAAGAACAAGGCCACCGGCCCCGGTATGCGAGACTACACCGGAAGGAAAAACCAGGCCGGCTTTCTGGGTAGCCGTATCAATTGATCCCAGCAGGCAGCCTCCAGCGAACCGCGCGCGGCGCATTTCAGGATTCACTGAAACCTGTCTCAATCTTGAGAGGTCCAGTACCATTCCGCCATCGCACGTACTGAATCCGGCAAGGCTATGCCCGCCGCACCGGACAGCCGTCAAAAGCCCGGCGGAAGAAGCCGCGCGAATCGCGCTTTGAACGTCACTGACATCGGCGCAACGTGCAATCAGGCCCGGACGGCGATCAAACATACCGTTCCATATTCCGCGCGAAGTTTCATAAGCGGCATCGCCCGGAAGCAGCAAGTCGCCTTGGAATTGTTCACGGAGCGAAGAGTAAACTTCTTCGCCGGCTTCGGGCATTGAGGATCCTCCTTGCCAAATAGAATCTACCACGCAGATACGAGGCGCGGAGAAAGTGAAAAGCTGCTAACCACAAAGGACACAAAGGTACACCAGGGATTTCCTCATACAAACTCCCACCTTCGTGTCTCTTCCTTTGTGGTTAATGTTCTTGCCTCGGGCGCAGCGTATAGACCAGCGAGATCACGCCCAGAAAAACCAAGAATGCAGGAATCGACCATTGCAGGCCGTCGACAAAAAAAGTAGTCACTGATATCCCCAGAAGCAACACGATGTTCACTATCGTAAAAAAAGGGTGCGCCGGAAGGCGCATGGGCAAACTCAACAGCCTTTCACGGGTAATAGTCTTGCGAAATCGGAGATGGGTGTTGAGAATCACCAGCCAGACAAACAACATGCCCGCAACTGCCGTTCCATAGAGCATGAGAAAAGCGTTCTTAGGCGCATAGATGGCCAGCAGGATGGCCGCGATGATCCCCGCAGTGGAGGCCAGCAGCGCAAGATGTGGCACTCCGTTGCGGCTGACCCGGCCCATCCACGCGGGCGCATAGCCGCCGCGGCCCAGAGAGAAAAGCATCCGCGTTGAAAGATAAAGATTGGTGTTCACGCTGGAAAGCGCCGCCGTAAGCACTACGAAGTTCATAATGGCGGCAGCAAACGGTACATGCGCCGCTGCAAAGGCCGTGACAAAGGGACTGCCCGAAAGGGTGGACGAACTGCCCGTCTGGTTCCAGGGAACCATGGTGACCATGATGGAAATGGCAAGCACGTAGAAAAAGATGAGTCGATAAACGATGTTCCGCATGGCGCGGGGAATGGTCACTTCCGGACGCTCGGCTTCGCCCGCAGTAACCGCAATTATTTCCACGCCCATATAGCTTGTTACGGTGATCGTCAGTGAGAGCCAGACGCCTTTCCAGCCGGAGGGAAGAAAGCCTCCATGCCGCGTGAGATTGGCCAATCCAAGCGCATGCCCTGTGCCCACGCCGAAAATCAAACCCAGCCCCACGATGATGAAAGCTAGAATGGCAGCCACTTTGATCATGGCGAACCAGTATTCGAACTCGCCCAAGCGGTTGACCTGCATGGAATTGAGGGCCACCAGCGCGGCTGAAACCAGCACCACCCAAATCCATTGCGGCACATGTGGAAACCAGTAGGAGATGTAGATAGCGGCGGCGGTGACCTCAGCGCCAATGGCAATGATCTGCGCCACGCCATAGGTCGCACGGATAGAAAATCCGGCCCAGGGGTTCAGATACTTTTCCGCATAAACGCCAAAGGCCCCGGCCACGGGATGGACGACAGCCATCTCCGTCAGCACGTAAGACATGATCAGAGCGATGCCGGCCCCGAGAAGATATGACAAGATCACAGCCGGCCCAGCCAGGCGAATCGTGACGCTGCTTCCCAGAAAAAGGCCCACACCAATAGCGCCGCCGATGGCCATCATGGTGAGCTGCCGCTGTTTCAGGCGGCGATGAAGGCCCTCGGCTTTAGGCGCAAGTTGCTCGCCCGCCGTGGATGCTGCCAGGGAAGGGGAACCTGCGGGATCAGTCATGGGACTTGGCTATCGCGGCAAGAGCGTTTTGAAATTTGTGCACTTCTTCCATAGTGTTGTAGTGCACCAATGACGCCCTGACTGCGCCGCTTTCTTTAGTCAATCCGAGGCGTTTCATTAAGCGGGGTGAATACATGTGGCCATCGCGCACGCCAATGTTCTGTTGGGCCAGCGCCTCTGTGACTTTCGCCGGTGAAATGCCAGGAAGATTAAAACATAACGTCGGCGTGCGAAGTGAGAGATGGTCGCTGGCGGTAATGCCGTAGACCGTAGCCTTTACGGCGGAGAGCGCGTCCAGCATGCCGCGGGAAAGCAGCGCTTCATAGTTGCGAATGGATTCCATACCCGCGGCAAGCGTGTCGCGGCGCGACGCAGCGGCGGGATTCACGCACCGTCCCAGCTCTTCCAGATATCGCACCGCCGCATCCATTCCGGCCACGTTTTCGTAAATATAGGTGCCAATTTCCAACTTCGCCGGCGTGGTGTCCGGAACAAAATCTTCGCGGAAAGTAGGCAGTGCATTGAGCGTTTCTCGCCGTCCCCAGAGGAAACCCATGTGCGGAGAGAAAATTTTGTAACCGGAACAAACCAGGTAATCGCAATTGAATGCCTGCACATCAATAGGCCCATGGGGGCCGTAATGCACTGCATCGATGAACACTTCAGCGCCGGCGGCATGGGCCCGCCGGGAAACTTCCGCTACATCGAGAACGGACCCAATGGCATTCGAGGCCAGCGTGCAGGCCACGATTCTTGTTCGCGGCGAAAGGAGCTTCTCCAGGTCTTCAGGATGAAGGCGTCCGTCCTCGCGGAACTGCCACCATATGATCTTCGCGCCTTCGCGCTCCAGAGCCAGCCAGACGGCAATGTTGGCCTCGTGGTCAAGGTCAGTAACGATGATTTCACGCCGCTGCTGCAATGATTGCCCAATGGCGATGCTGATGAGCCGCATGAAAGAAGTGGCATTCATGCCGAAGGAAATTTCTTCAGGATGCCGCGCATTCACCAGCAGGGCCACGCTCTCCCGCGCGCGTGCAATCACTGCATCCACCTCTTGGGACTGCCTGTACCGTCCGCCGCGCTGCACATTGCGATGGAGAAGATGGTCTGCCACCGCGTCCAGCACCGCCTTGGGCGACTGCGCTCCGGCAGCGTTATCAAAGAAAATGAAGTCGTCTTGTAGCGCAGGAAAAGCGGCGCGAACCTGATCTATGGGGAATGCAGCCATGGTTCCAATAATATATAGGAGAGTTCCGGTCGCGGCAGGTGAAAGCGGATATTTGGTTTGGAACCACGGAAGAATTCTCTGATCTGAGACTTGTCTGGCGGAGAGGGAGACAGCTGTCAAATCTGACAGTTCTCCCCTGCACTGGGTATCTGTAGCTTTGAAGCATGAGCACAGCTACGATCGTTCGCCAACACGAGAAATATGAACAACTGATGGCCCGCTGCAAGTCGCTACCGCCGACGGCAACCGCGGTAGCCCACCCCTGCGATGAGAGTTCGCTTTCGGCGGTGATCAAGGCTGCAGAAATCGGGCTGCTGAACCCCATTCTGGTCGGTCCGCGCGCAAAAATCGAGGCGGTCGCCCGCCAACTTGGCAAGGACATCTCCGGCTACCGAATTGTCGACGCGCCGCACAGCACCGCCTCCGCTGAGGAATCTGTCAAGCTGGTGCGCGAAGGCAAGGCTGAGATGCTGATGAAAGGCAGCCTGCACACGGACGAGCTAATGGGCGCCGTAGTCAAACGCGAGACCGGGCTCCGGACCGAGCGCCGCATCAGCCACTGCTTTGTCATGGATGTGCCATCGCTCGACCGCGCAATCATTATCACGGATGCCGCGGTCAATATGTTTCCAACGCTAGAGGATAAGGTCCATATCATCCAGAACGCGATTGATCTGGCCCACGCGCTTGGCAAAGCGCGGCCCAAGGTGGCGATTTTGTCGGCGATGGAAACGATCAATCCCAAGGTACAAACAACCGTCGAGGCCGGCGCACTGTGCAAGATGGCGGATCGCGGCCAGATTACCGGAGGCATCCTGGACGGTCCACTTGCGCTCGACAACGCGATCAACCTCACCGCGGCAAAAATCAAGAAAATCGACTCACCAGTTGCGGGCCAGGCTGACATCCTTATTGCACCTGACCTGGAGGCCGGCAACATGCTCGCCAAAAGTCTATCGTTCCTGGCGGACGCAGACTCAGCCGGAATCGTGCTGGGAGCGCGCGTGCCGATCATACTGACCAGCCGCGCCGACTCAGCCATAGCACGGCTTGCTTCCTGCGCGATCGCGGTGCTGGTTGCCAAAGCCCGACGCGAAAGCGCCGGCACAACAATCGGGTGACATGATGACGGATGTAATTCTTGTACTCAACGCCGGTTCTTCAAGCATCAAGTTCTCTGTTTTTCAGGCGCAGACGCCTGGACTGGAGCCCTGCTTTCGCGGCCAGATTGAGGGGCTGCACACCGCGCCGCGATTTGTCGCGAAAGACCCGGCGGGCACTACCATCCGCGAACGCACGTGGGAAAAGGGCACATCTCTGGGTCATGCGGGGGCAATCGACTACCTGTCCGGATTCATGCGCGACTATAGCCAGGACTATCGACTGATTGCGGTTGGCCATCGCGTTGTACATGGCGGGCTCGAATTTTCCGAGCCAACATTCGTTACGCCTGATGTGCTTGCGAAGCTGGATCAACTTGTGCCTCTTGCACCGCTGCACCAGCCGCACAATCTCTTGCCGATCCGGGTGCTTGCTGGGCGGAGGCCTGAACTGCCTCAGGTGGCGTGTTTTGATACTGCATTCCATCGGGCGCAGCCGGAACTGGCCCAGGCATTCGCGTTGCCGGCAGCCATCACCGATCGCGGCGTGCGCCGTTACGGTTTTCACGGCCTCTCTTACGAGTACATTGCCAGCGCGTTACCGCAGTTGGATGCAAAGGCAGCGGCTGGACGCGTCGTCGTCTTGCATCTGGGCAACGGCGCCAGCATGTGCGCCATGCATGCCGGCAGAAGCGTGGCGAGCACGATGGGATTCACCGCCGTGGACGGCCTGCCGATGGGCACGCGCTGCGGAGCGATCGATCCGGGGGTGATGCTGTACCTGATGGACGAGTTGAAGATGGACGCGCGAGCAATTGAAAAACTCATTTACCAGCAGTCGGGCCTGTTAGGTGTTTCCGGTATTTCCAGCGACATGCGAGTGCTGCTCTCCAGTGACGATCCGCGGGCAAGGTTTGCAGTTGACCTCTTTATATATCGGATCGATCGTGAGCTAGGTTCGCTGGCCGGAGCGCTGGGCGGGCTCGATGCCCTCGTGTTTACCGGCGGAATCGGGGAACATGCTGCGACGATCCGCGAACGTGTTTGCCGCAATGCGGCATGGCTGGGGGTGGAATGCGATTCCATCGCGAATGCCGCGGGCGGGCCGGGCATCAGCACGCCGGCGAGCCGCGTTCCGGCTTGGGTGATTTCGACGAATGAAGAACTGATGATCGCGCGCCACACCAGGTGCATGATCCAGGCAATCCGCCAATTGAAGGTGGCAGTTTGAACTGAAGACTTTGAAATACAAGATATATGAACTGAAGGCGAGGGGGGAGATTATGGCAGCCAGTCCAAAAATCGCAAGGGAGCAATGGGAAATCGCATGGCGGGGATTCGCGCCCGGCGTGTGGCAAAGTTGCGTTGATGTTCGTGAATTTATTCAGCTCAACTACAACCCGTACGAAGGGAACAGCCAGTTCCTGCAAGGCGCGACCAGGCGCACGCTCGCCCTGTGGCAGAAACTGCAGCCACTGCTCGTAAAAGAACTTGAGAAGGGCATCCTCGACGTCTCGCAGACTCCCGCCGGCATTCTGGCACATGGGCCCGGTTACATTGACAAGGAAAACGAGATCATTGTCGGCCTGCAGACGGATGCGCCACTCAAGCGGGCGATCATGCCCTTCGGCGGCTGGCGCGTGGTGGCGGACAGCCTCAAGTCGTACGGCTATGAGCCCGATCCACGAGTTGCCGAAATCTTTACCAAGTATCGCAGGACGCACAATGATGGCGTGTTCGACGCTTACACGGGTGACATCAGGAAGGCCCGTAAATCCGCCATCATCACCGGCCTGCCGGATGCCTACGGGCGTGGCCGCATCGTCGGCGACTACCGCCGGGTAGCGCTGTATGGAGTGGATTTTCTCATCACGGACAAGCAGCGCGAGAAACGAGAACTGGACGATGAATATTCAACTGAAGAAGTGGTCCGTTTGCGCGAGGAACTGGCGGAGCAAATCCGGTCGCTCGACGAACTGAAGGAGATGGCCTTGAGCTATGGCCATGACATTTCCGGGCCGGCCGCGAACGCGCGTGAAGCGGTGCAGTGGACCTACTTTGGCTATCTTGCGGCCACCAAGCAGCAGAACGGCGCGGCGATGTCTGCCGGGCGGCTCTCCACATTCTGGGACATCTATTTTGAGCGCGATTTGCGCGAAGGCACGCTGACCGAGTCGCAGGCCCAGGAGATCATCGACGATCTGGTGATCAAGTGGCGCATTGTGCGATTTCTGCGCGCGCCCGCCTACAACCAGCTTTTTTCAGGCGATCCGGTTTGGGTCACTGAAGCCATTGGCGGCATGGGTGAGGACGGACGCACGCTGGTGACCAGGACGTCATTTCGCATGCTGAATACCCTGAACAATCTGGGACCGGCGCCGGAGCCCAACCTGACGGTGTTCTGGTCGCCAAGGCTGCCCGACGGCTTCAAACGCTTCGCCATCAAGGCGTCCATCGACACGAGTTCTATCCAGTATGAGTCCGACGACCTGATGCGGCCAAAATGGGGCGACGACTGCGGCATCGCGTGCTGCGTTTCAGCAATGCGCATGGGCAAACAGATGCAGTTCTTTGGCGCGCGCGTGAACCTGCCCAAGACGCTGCTGTACGCGCTCAATGGGGGCCGCGACGAAATCAGCGGCGAACAGATTGGACCCAAGCTTCCACCCATTACCAGTGCGGTGCTGGATTATGACGAAGTGATGAGCCGCTTTGATCCGATGCTGGACTGGCTGGCCAAGACCTACATCAACGCGCTGAACATCATCCACTTCATGCATGACAAGTACTGCTACGAGTCGCTGGAGATGGCGCTGCACGATCGCGATGTGTTGCGCACCATGGCCTGCGGGATCGCCGGCCTGTCACACGCGGCAGACAGCCTTTCCGCAATCAAGTACGCCAAAGTGACTCCAGTGCGCGATGAGCGCGGGATCATTGTGGACTTCAAGACGGAAGGAACGTTCCCGTTCTACGGCAATAACGACGACCAGGCCGATGACATGGCTCGCCTGCTGGTCGCAAAGATGATGGAAAAGATCCGGAAATATCCTGCTTACCGCAACGCCACCCACACCCAATCCGTGCTTACCATCACGTCAAATGTTGTCTATGGCAAGTCAACCGGCAACACTCCAGACGGACGCCGGAAAGGCGAGCCGTTTGCTCCTGGAGCGAACCCCTCGAACGGCCGCGATACGCACGGCGCTCTTTCAGCCCTGTTGTCAGTGGCCAAGCTGTCTTACGACGATGCTGAGGATGGTATCTCGCTGACTCTGTCCGTGGTTCCAACGGCGCTCGGCGAGCAGAGCGATCGCATTGCCCGCGGGGTCGGCGCGCTGGACGCTTACTTTGCAAGTGGAGGCTTCCACGTCAACATCAACGTGCTCGATCGCGAAACTCTGAAGGACGCGATGGAACATCCGGAAAAATATCCGCAACTCACGGTGCGCGTGTCTGGCTACGCCGTGAACTTCGTGAAACTTAGCAGAGAACAACAGCAAGACGTGATCAACCGCACATTCCACCGTGCTGTGTAGGAGATATGCAATGAGTCAATCATTTGTCGGAAGCCGCTACGACCTGCACGTCGCTCGCGAGGGCGCGCACGAGAGCAAGAAAGTACACGACTATTACGCTATCCATCCGGGGGACACCGAAGAGGTCCGGGAAAAAGACGATCTCATCGGCTACGTGCACTCTTATGAAGTGGGAAGCACCGTGGATGGTCCCGGACTACGCTTTGTAGGTTTTCTTACCGGCTGCCTGCTACGCTGCCAGTACTGCCACAACCCAGACACGTGGCACAAGCTCAACGGCCATCCTGTCCCTGTGTCACGCGCCATGCATACCATCGGAAAGTATGCACCAGCGCTCAAGATCAGCAAAGGTGGCATCACGCTCTCCGGCGGTGAACCTCAGGTGCAGAAGCCATTTGTTGCCCGGATTTTCCGGCGCTGCAAGGAAATCGGGCTGCACACATGCATTGAAACCTCAGGCCGTCTCGGCGAACGGTTCACCGATGACGAATTGATGGATATCGATCTCCATATTCTCGATATCAAGTCCGGCGACCCAGCCATCTACGAGAAGGTCACCGGCCATCAGTTGCAGCCCACGCTGGATTTTGCACGCCGGCTTTCGGCTCTCGGGCGTCCCATGTGGGTCCGTCTTTGCCTGGTGCCCGGACTGACTGATGGCCTTGAAAACGTGGAAAGAATTGCCGATTTTTGTACCGGGTTAAAAACCCTGGAGCGTGTGGAGATCCTGCCTTTTCACCAGATGGGCAGGGAAAAATGGCACAAGCTTGGCCTGCAATACAAGCTGGAAAATGTTGAGCCGCCCCGTCCTGAGCTGACGGAGCGGGCCCGAGGCCAATTCCGCAGCCACGGTCTGACGGTTTATTGAGGTTAAGAAGGAGGCAACATGGAGTGGGTCAAGACTCTGCTTGAGCAGCAGCCGCTGATGGCTTTGTTTCTCACCATCGCGCTCGGATATCTGATAGGAGAGATCAACATCAAAGGCTTCTCGCTGGGCGCTGGTGCGGTCTTGTTTGTAGGCCTCACCGTGGGTTGGTTCGCCCCGAAGGCAGCGCCTGCCGCAATGGTCGGTACGCTGGGCCTCGCCCTTTTTCTCTATGGCGTGGGTATCCATTATGGCAAGCAGTTTTTTATAGGCTTGACCAGTGCTTCTGGCCGCAGGGCAAACATCATGGCGCTAACAGGCGTGATGTCGGCGGGTGCGGTAAGCATTCTTTTCGCGAAAATGCTCCACCTTCCGCTGGGACACGCGCTCGGGTTGTTTGCGGGATCGGGCACCAGCACGCCGACGCTCCAGGCGATCATAGCAACGCTTCACAATGACGACGCCGCAGTTGGTTATTCGGTTTCCTATCCGTTCGGCGTGGCCGGGCCCATCCTGTTTTTGTATATCGTCTACATGATTTTCAAGCCGAAGATCCAGATGCCCACGGGCACCGGAGTTGAGATGCTTGAAATTTCGGTGCACAACCTGGATATGTTCGGACGGACGCTGGGCGAACTGATGACAACGCTTCCCGCCGGGGTCCAGATCGCCGCGGTACGTACCGGGCAACGGAACGAGCCGGCTTCCCCGAACATGGTAATTGCGGAGAATGACGTGCTTCTCGCAGTGGCTCCCACCAAAGTGGCGCTTGAGGAGGCCAGCAAGACCATCGGCGCAACAGCGCACGGCCGTTTAATGAAGGACCGCAGTAATCTCGACTATCTCCGGGTGTTTGCTTCGCGCCCCGGCGTAGTAGGCCGTTCGCTCGGCGATCTCGATATCCCGGGGGACAAGGCTGCGTTTGTTCTTCACGTTCGGCGCGGCGATACCGACCTGATGTCGCGGCCCGATCTTGTGCTTGAGTTCGGCGATCGCATCGGCGTGCTTGCCAGCCGCGGTGATTTTGCGGCCTTGCGCAAGTTCTTTGGCGACTCAATCAAAGGAACCGCCGAGTTCAGCTACATCTCCATCGGTCTGGGTATAGGAGTCGGCTTCCTGCTGGGCGCCATACAACTGCCACTGCCCGGCATTGGAAAGATCACGATCGGCGTTTCAGGCGTATTAATAGTGGCGCTAGTGTTAGGTTACCTACGACGCACGCGCGGCATGAACTGGACCATCCCGCTTTCCGCCAATCTGGTTCTTCGCAATCTTGGATTGACGTTATTTCTGGCGCAGGTCGGAATGTCTTCCGGACCCAAGTTCGTCGCGACGGTCTCCTCCAGCGGCTTGACGATGCTGGGACTGGGTGCGATCGTGCTTGTCGCACTTGTGCTGCCGGTCCTGATCCTGGGCTTGTGGATCTTCCGGATGCCGTATGACGAGGTGGCGGGCATTGTTGCGGGCGCTTGCGGCAATCCGGCGATCCTCGCCTACTCAAACAAACTCGCGCCGACCGAAAAGCCGGACATTGGCTACGCGATGATCTTCCCGGGCATGACCATCGTAAAGATCCTCTTTGTAGATATCGTTGGGGTGCTACTGCGGTAACCGGCTCGAGCGCGGCCAGTCAAAGAAATCTGCTAGCCGGAGAAAGGGATTCGAACTCATTGGAGCGCTCAATCATGAGCAAAGGCCTTTGAATTAAGGCATTTGGCTTGTCACCTTTATGAACTATGATCTTGGTTATAGATTTGGAGGAGAAAACTCTGCAGCCTCTCGAAAACCCTTTCGGGGCAAAAGTGTAACCCGTTTCTCCGGTACGTTCTGTTACCTATGTCTCAAGGCCGGACACTGTTTAAGTGGCGGAGAGGGAGGGATTTGACCTACCCTAAATTTCCCAAGTTGTTGATTTCCGGCGGCATAGCCTCAAATATGCATGAATACAGCGGATTCTTTGCTTTCCGCCCTTTCTGCCCTTTCCGCCCTGTCTGCCCAGTAGAACCAATTTCTGCATTTTATGGACAGGATGGACAGGAAGCAAAGCGATTCGGACTGGAGCAGGCTAAGGCGTGCCATCCCGGCTCGGTCTGGAACTGAGTACAGGAACAAGAGGCAAACACAACCATGCAAGATTATTCTGTGAGCAGTTAGCGCGGTTCTTATCCAAGTGCGCAATTTGGCCAGCCTTCTCTTCCAGGTCACCATTGAGCCGGAAGCACAACGCAACACCTCCTGGCGCTCTTTACCAGAATGGCATTTTCAGTCGCGACGAGGTATTTTTCGCCGAGGCGGTCTTTTTGATCGCATCTTTGTTTATTAGGGCGATTGACGGAACAAGACAATCTGTATTCTAACGCGGTGTGATCAACGCGCGAACCCCATCCCAAGCCCGTCGAGCCTGAACGAGCACCTTAGCGGCTGGAAGGCGACTTCCATCGCTTGATTCCCACAAAGACAGATCCTCAACTGTTGGGCTAGTGACGGTCTCACCCGCAAAAACTCGATGAATAATGGAGCGTTCGGGAACTCGCATGTTTGGGAAAATCACAAAATTTGCGCTGCGAGCAGCGTCATTCATCATTACTTGTACGGCCCGAAGTACCTCTTTGGGTTTGTCCTGAAAGCTCAGAGTTCTTTGCGCAAGCTCTCTTCGTTCGCCACGCTTGAGAGCCATTTGTGCCTGGAGCAAGATACATGGAGTAGGCCAAGCCTTTGCGATTCCGATGAGTGAAGCCTGCTGGCTTGCCTCCGGACAAATCTTAATACGGATATTTTCGATTTGGTCGAAAGAAGGCTGCCCTTTTGCAAGGGGACTCACAAGGTCCGGCATAAATCCGAATGCACCTGCAATTACATCAACCAAAGCCTCCTCTGGATCTTTGTCGTCCAACCCAAAGTGTGTTCGCCGGAATGCCAAGCGCATCTGGTCCGTAAGTATCAAGAGATGACCAAGTTCATGCCACTTGGTGTAATACGAGCGGAACTGCTTTTCCCCTCGACAATCGATTACAGAGACGTACGGAAGTTCCCAAGCTTTTCGATTGAGACGCTTGAATGTTACGCCAAAAACATTCGCTGAAAGCTCTTCGTGAAGACCCGCAAATGCCTTTTCACTTTGGCGCAAGTAACGTCCACGTACTTCAACTAGTTCAGTATCAGAGTGGATCTCTTCAAATTTTGTGCCTAGTTTTGACGCGGAGATTTCAAGCAATTGAGAGAGCGTCTTACAGTCAGGAAAATCACGTAAAAATCGTCGAATGCGCTTCTCGCAAAAACGCACGATTTCTCTTATCGGATCGCTTGAGGGCTTGATCCCGAGATCGCCGGCCAAAGCGTGGATCTTGTAGTTGCGTTTTAGAGAAGCGGGTGACATCAACCGAACACTTTCTTTATCAGCTTGTGGAGCTCTTTCCAATCCTCAACCGAAAACTTGCGTAGTCCTTTGTTGCTTCGACGGGCAATAACCGATCGATGTGCCTCCAAGAGTTCCACTGTAGCTGCGTAGGAGAGTTCCAATTCTTCTGCGGCTTGGGAAAGCTCTGGAGGGATGACAACAGGTTCAGAACTCGTGGGCTCTACGGCCTCTCCACGAAGAAGGTAATCAACTGACGCGCCAAGGACATTCGCAATCTTTAGTAGGTTCTCTGAACCAATATTACGCTTGTTGTTCTCGACATCGCTGAGGAATCCTTTGCTCAAACCAGCTCGATTTGCCAATTGCTCCTGGTTGATCTGCATCTCTTCGCGGATCTCGCGGATGCGGTCACCTACTGTCGGCATAGGCACCAAAAAAGGCTGAATTTTTCACTACGCCCACTATATCCGAAAGAAGGCATTTGTCAAGCCAATGGTTCGCAGCGTTTGCGAATTTACATTATGAAATGACTGTGTATATAATGTATTGCGAACCAGCAAGGAAGGGCCTTGGTGGAGAAAACAGGATCAGATGGCGGCATGGGACAACACGAAGCTTGATCTCTCAAATATCCCTCTGTTCGAGGGTATAGCGGACACGACGATCATCCCCAACGTCGAAGACTGGATCTTTTTCTACAACGACGGGCAGAAAATCTGCGTACAAGGTGAGCTCGCGGACAGTATGCTCGTCATCCTGCGCGGTGAGGTTCGGATTCTTTCTCAGGACACGTTTCTAGTGACACGGCGTGCCACCGATGTTGTAGGGGAGCAAGGCTTCCTCGCTCCGGGTGCTCGCCGGACAGCCGATGCGGTTGCTTGTGGAACGGTGGAAGTTCTCCGCATCCCCTACGCAGAAATTAGGCGGCTGCAGGCCACCAGTCACCAGTTCACGCGCAACCTCTTGGCGATCGTGTCGGCGAAACTCGCTGACGCTACGTCGGAACGCGCATTTCGATACCGAAATGAGCACAGGCTGATTTCTGCTTTCAACTCACATCTTGCTCCGAACATTACCGCACGGCTCCTGGGCTCAGGAGATGATTACGGTAACCCCCGGCTAATTCAAGGCATTGTTCTGTTTGCGGACATTCGCGGTTTTACGACGACGAGCCTAGCCCTGCCACCGGATGCACTGGCAAGTCAGCTTGGGGAATACCTCGATGAGATGGTCAAAATCCTCCTCGACCATCACGCGTATGTGGACAAGTTCATCGGCGATGCAGTGATGGGCGTTTGGGGGTTTCCTTTTGATGTTGATAATCAGGCGTCCGAGGCGCTCGCTTGCGCGACGCAGATGGTGGACCGCGCTGCGAAGAAGACAATCGGCAATAACCCAGTCAAGATCGGCGTTGGTCTGAGTTCAGGGAAGATCTTCTGTGGAAATGTCGGCAGCGACTTGAAGAGACAATTTACCGTTCTCGGCCCTCCCGTAAATCTCGCAGCACGGTGCGAAAGCGCATGCAAAGAACTGAATGCTTCAGTTGTCCTATCGGCAGACGTCTACGAACACCTGGCGGCGACCGAAAGGACCCAATTGCGTGCTCATTCCAATGTGCCGCTCAAAGGAATCGGCGAGGTCTGTCTTTACAGCATGGAGAACGGGCAATGAACAAAAAAACTGTAATACAAGGGAGAACAAGATGAGTTGGAACCATGACATAAGTCTCGACCGAGTCCAGAGCCACCTGAACGACATGGGTGAAATCGAAGTCGAAAAGCTCGTACGCGATGCCGACCTGCACAGTCTCCTCTCTGAGACCTGCTGCCGGGATATTTATGGCGCGCACGTCTATATTGATGTTCCCAACTTCGCGGATCTAGCGACTATGGCAGCGGAGGGCGAGGAATATCGCCGGGTGATTCAGGCGCTGCATATCTACGAGCGCGAGGTGGCTCGGATCGTTGAGGGGCAAGATATCTTCGACGGGGTCCGCATACATTTTCAGGGTGCAAAGCTGCACGCACTTTTCTTCCGACCGATCGATAATTCCGCTGAGATCGCGGCGCGCGCCGTACTGCTACAAATGGTTCTGCGATACTTTGTTCGCTGCGTGTTCAACCCGGAGTTCCCAAAGTTGCCCAACCTGTCTGTTTCCGGCGGCGGCGACATTGGATACGCTATCGGAACAAAAAACGGTCATCGAGGCGACCGCGAGTTGCTGTTTCTCGGAGCGCCGGCCAACTACGCCGCCAAGATTCTCACAGGGACGGACGGCATTCGCGTCACGAAGACGATTTACGAAGCCCTACCCGATACCCTGCAGCCTTACTTTACAGAAGTCGAAGACAGTCGGCTCAGCGTAACGGTCTACGAGATGGGTGCCGTTTCAACGGAGGAAATGGATGCGCTCCTCGTGGAGCACGGTATCAACTGGGATCGCACGGCGAGTCTTCAGCGGCTGAAGGATGACAAGGCAATGTACCCGCTCAACCAGATCGAATACAGTGACGCAGAGGTGTTGATTGATATCGATGCACTCGGCATCACCAATAACAAGCGGGTCTTGGCAGCCTCCGTCTTCGGTGACGTATCCGGCTTTACCGCGTACATCGACAAAGCGGTCGGCGAGAACAGTGGGAAGACGGCCCTGAGAGTATTGCACGCGATTCGGAAAGAGATGGCTTCAATTGTTAAGCACGATTTTTCCGGGCTAAGGGTCCAATTTCAGGGTGACCGTGTCCAGGCGCTGTTTCATCTGCCTCAAGGAGATGAAAAGCGCATTGTCGCCCGAGCTGTCGACACTGCTGTCGCACTTCATTCTGCTATGGAACTCGTTATCAAGACGCTACTCCCGGAGGCGAAGGATCTCGGCATGGCCGTCGGCAGTTCGATCGGGACGACGCTCGTATCAAAACTTGGAACCCGAGGACACCGGGATCGCATCTGCATCGGAGAAGCAGTCGAAGATGCGGCAACCTTTCAGGAGAGCAGCGCAGGAGGAGAGATCGCAATCCCGTCGCATTTTCATAAGCATCTGGAGGAGGAACTCCAAAAGTTCTTCCTCTGGAACGGCGACCGGCGTCTCTATGTCGCGACGAATCTGACCCAAGATAAAGTCGAACGAGCAGGCAAAGTTGCTCTCTTCAAGCAGACGGTTCATGTCGCAACCGGACTCGGCGGCGCTCGGGTCACCAGTCAACCGAGTGTGGGGAGCCGCTCCTTTGTACCATCGTCGTCATTTGCTGAGTAAGCCAAAGCCGTGGTTCGAGCGCGATGGACGAAGCCTTCTACGCGAGGAGCAGGCACTGGTGTCAGAACACTACCCCGGCCTCGCGTTTCGGGCCGATGCGAAGAGCGAACGGATGTGCTTAGAGGGTGACTTCATCCTCAAGGCCGACTGCGGGATTTCCACCTCAATCTATATCCGGATCGACTTCCCATCCAACTATCCTGAAGGTGAACCCACGGCATATGATGCTGCTGGACGATTTGCCCCATCCCTAGATCGCCACATTCTCAAAGACGGCCAATTCTGTCTTTGGCTTCCTCCATGCTCTCCTTGGTCAAAGGACAATCCGTGTAGATTGCTGCGGTTCCTCGATGAAGTGACAGTGTTTTTGGAGCGCCAGCTCGTTTACGACGCGATTAACGGACAGCAGTGGCCGGGACCACAGTTCAAACACGGCGTCGACGGTTATGACGAGTTCATGTTGTTAATACTTGGGGGGAACGAAGAACACCTTCGTTGCTTGTTCCCCGTAATCGTCGGTCGCATACACGCCGGACGCAATGAGTTGTGTCCTTGTGGAAGCAAACTGAAATATAAGCGCTGTCATGCTGATCGAGTCGAGGAGATTACTCGCCGCATCGGTCGCAATAGACTCCAGTTTCTTTATGGGAAATCCGTATCGGAGGATGCCACCACCACGAAGTTGTAAACTTTCCCTTGTCATCCGATGGGAGACCAAATGTTAGATCCACGCACGATTTATGAGCAGCACACCGTTTCATGCGTTGCCTTGATCGTTGACATCAATGGCTCCGAGAAGTTAATCGATGCCGGTGAGGATGGTCTCACGGGACAGTTCTTTAGGGACCTCTTGAATGGCGGTATTCAAGCCGTTGAGAGATGCAATGGTTCTGTAATTAACTTCACGGGCGACGGTTTCATCGCCGTACTTCCGACGGAGACTGATGCGGCCCACGCTTGCTGGGACATTGCCCGGGATCTTCGAAAGACCAGAGAGTACCTTAAAGACTGCCTGACAGATTGCCCCGAGTCCTGGCCCCAACTGGATGTCGGGGTCGGGCTTAAAATTGCCATCGAGGGTGGCCAGCTCGAAGTTAGCAGTATTTCCTCGGCATTTCTTGGAGTACAACCGTTTCTGGTAGGCCCGCCGACTGTCTATGCTTCGAGGATTTCAGCATTTGGCAAGGGGGACCGCTGTGTCATCGGCCCGAGAGCGGCAGCCAACTGGCCGTACGCTGGTCTGGAAGGACCCTTCGAAGGTGAAGTGAAGCATAAGGGCTTGAAGTATCAATATTATTCTTACGATCTTAGCGATTTATGGGGCGAATAGCGACAGCGTGACGAAACGAGCAAATAACTAGCGGTGTTTGGAGTGGAACGAATGATAGAGCGTTTTCAAGGCGAGCACAGACGGCAAAATCTGATTGAAGCGCTTCGCGATCAGAAGATCATAGCTGGGAATGCGACCTTGGCCGAGCGGATTGCAAGCATGGGTTCTCTCATAGAAGTGAGTCCTGGAACGACGATCATCGAACAAGGCGCAGAAGACAACGACGTCTATCTGATCATCGCGGGCGCATTCGATATTCTAGTCAACGGACGCAAAGTAGCGCGTCGGTTCGCCAACGACCATGTCGGCGAGATGGCAGCCATACAACCGTCGCAGCGGCGCTCCGCCACTAACATTGCAAGCGAGCCATCTGTTTTGTGCAAGCTGACAGAGCCGCAACTCAGTGAGCTTGGTCGAGATTTTCCCGATATTTGGCGCTTAATTGCGAAGGAGCTTGCTCGTCGGCTGGAGCAACGCAATGCGCATGTTACCGCCACCCATGACAAGATTCGTATTTTCATTATCTCGTCCGTGGAGGCACTCGAGATTGCCCGTACAATTCAGAATGCGTTTGAATACGACTTCACGGTTGTCGTTTGGACTGATGGCGTCTTCCGGGCTTCCTGGTATCCAATCGAGAGCCTGGAGCGACAGCTGGATCAGTCCGACTTTGCGATAGCGGTCGCGCAGCCGGACGACATCACGTTGAGCCGTGGAGGTTCGTCTCCTACAGCGCGCGACAACGTCATCTTCGAGTTGGGGCTGTTCATCGGTCGCATCGGTAGACAGCGCTCCTTCCTGGTCGAGCCTCGGGGTGAGGAAGTAAAACTGCCGACAGATCTTTCCGGGATCACGGCTCTTTCGTACAAATATGACCCCGAGAATCTTGCGTCTGCAGTCGGGCCGGCATGCAATCGCATCCGGGCCATCATTAAAGACCTCGGCCCCAACAACTGATCGACACCTATGCCACTCAAAGACGATCTCGAGAAGGAAGTAGCGACCATATTCAAGGCTGCTTGGGACACGCGGGATGGTACGGTCGTCCCGTCGGACGATTCTCTAAAGCTCGGTAATGACGCCGTACAATTAGATGCTACGGTGTTGTATGCAGACCTAGCGGATTCAACCAACTTGGTCGACAGTCATATCGGTAGTTTTGCTGCAGAAATATACAAAAGTTTCTTGCATTGCGCAGCAAAGATCATTCGGTCGGAAGGCGGAGCCATCACTGCTTACGACGGTGATCGCATTATGGCAGTCTATACCGGCAACACAAAAAATACGTCCGCTGTTCGTACTGCTCTGAAGATCAATCATGCGGCGACGTACATCATCAATCCAGCAATGCAGTCACAGTATAGTAACGAGACATACCGCCTTCAACATGTCACAGGAATCGACACCAGCAACCTTTTTATTGCCAGAACTGGTGTGCGGGGCGCGAATGATGTGGTGTGGGTAGGGAGAGCGGCAAATTATGCCGCGAAACTTGCAACGCTTCCTGAAACATACCGAACTTACATAACTGCTGAGGTCCATGACAAACTGAACAATCAAGTGAAGATTTGGACCGACGGGCGACAGATGTGGGAGGCTGTTCGGTGGAATAACTTCGACAACAGAATCATTTATCGTTCAAATTGGTGGTGGAACGTTGACTATGTGCGCTGAAGAATGCGTACGATCCGCGCGGAGCATCGAGAGTGC
Source organism: Terriglobia bacterium (assembly GCA_020072645.1). Classification (NCBI taxonomy): domain Bacteria; kingdom Pseudomonadati; phylum Acidobacteriota; class Terriglobia; species Terriglobia bacterium. The sequence continues at coordinate 213,430 of JAIQGK010000002.1, read as the reverse complement.
TTTTGTGGGTAATATTCAAATTGCAAATCGCAACGTAAGCGTCAGCCTATGGCCGCATGGACAATAGCAGGGCTGAATGGACATCCTAACCGTGAGGCACGAGATGCCTCCGGGAGGGACGACCGTTTTAATAGCTGGCCAATTTTAGTACCGGTTAAGCCCTGAGGATGTGTCCCCAAGCACATCACAAAGCGCTTGCAAACGGTTGGCATCGAGTTTTGGAATCTTAGCCATGTGATGATGAACCCACACGCCATCTTATGCGGGTTCTAGCGCGCCTTGCTTCGTCTTTGCTGCTTCCAGTCTTGATTTTCTCCAACAGCATCGACGCGGGCTCATACTCCCGACCTTCTCGCCGAGCAAGCTCCGCTTCAATTGGTACGAGTTCCCCTCGGAGTGCCTTCGCGAGAATCGCTTGGGTTAATCTTTCTGCCCGGAATGATACTGTGGCCACCCTCTTTTCGATTGCGTCCGCCAATTTGAATAGAGCTTCAACGCGGCGAACGATTTCTTGCTGCTCTTCGACTGGGGGCAAGGGAACCTCCAAGTTGCGCACCTTCTCGCCATTAAGGGCAGGTTGATTTCCGCCGCGACCTACTGCACGAGTTCTCTCGTACTCGCTCAGCGCCCAAAGCCAGACATACTCGGAATTGACGGTTCCCGGCTCAACTATCAAACCTGCTGCGTTCTGGTTGGTGCAGGCCTCAATTTCCAGGATTGCAGCTTGCCCACGCGTTTTCCCTTCCCCAATCATCGCGATCAACACCGTTCCCCTCGGGTAGAGTTTTGCATTGCTCTTTTCGAGCCCGAGATCAGAAATGGTCTCGTTTGTCTTACGGATTCGACAGTTTGCAACTTCTCCGGAACTCACCCACGCAATATCACCGCCCCAATATGCAGCAACTTTCCGAGATGGAGTTCCTCCGAGAGAAACTGTGGCGATTTGATCGACCCTGCACCATTCCCACATCTCTGGGATATCCCACCGATTGACCTCGTCATCACCGTCCGAGGACTCTTGCCGCCCGCGTGCGTCTCTGCTCTTTTGGCCTTTACGGCTAAGAACGATACGTTTTAATAACGACGACGCAGGTTCCACATCCGGATGTTCTCGTCTCCACTCCACTGTCAACTTCCCGGAACACGCCGCCGCAAGCACAGCTTCGCGAAGGTGCTTCAGAATCTTTGGAAGTTTATGCAGGCGATTGCGCACCAACCGGGTGTTGTTAACGAGTTGGTTGAGTTTCTGAATAATCCGTTCTTGCTCTGGCAAAGGTGGTACTGGGATGCTTGTTTCCTCGAGGAAATCAACCGGTACACGCTTTTGCCCGACCGAGCCAGTCATTTCGTTTTCGGCAGATCGTCGAAAAGAATCCTGACGGATGAAATGGTACAGATAATCAGGCAGAATGGCTCCGTTCGACCGAAACACGTGGAACTCGGTCGAACCGAATCCAAGACCGTTTTCTAGGCCCCGCGCAACGGCAGCTTTACCGTTTTCCATGCATGGCGTGATTTTCGCCATGAGGACATCGTTATCTCTGAATGCGGTGTACCCCTTCCGCACTTTCACAAATGGACGCTTCTCCGCCTTGGTAATCGCACCTAAATCAGCGTCTACGGCTGGCATGGGCACAAACGAAACGTCTGCCCCGGGAGGGAGTGCGTTGGCTGCAGGCTTTGGCGGGTTGAGCTCGCAAACCTCCGGAAGCAGAGCTAAAACCCACCCTTCCGGCAACTCCGTTTCGGGTGTCTCAACTTCTGTTCTGACTTGTTGGGCTGTGGTGCTCATGCCTTCTTGCCTGCCGCGGCGGGTTCGGCCGCCTTACCATTCCCGTTGTCATTCGAATCGAGCATCATCAAAATCGAGTTCAACTCTTCGACTGCACCTTCGAGTTCCGCAATCGCGTCCGTCGCCAGTTCCTGCGGTTCGATATCGGGATCAAATTCGCCAAGCGACTCATCCTTCAGCCACTTGAGCCCGTCAATTTTGTAGTCGCGCACCTTCACTTCCGCTATTGTGAAGGGTCTCCAGCGATCTTCCTTCGAGTCGCTCGCCTTGCGCTTCGCCAGACCGTTCGGATCGCTCCCGAAGCATTTCTCGAATTCCGCAAAATGTTCCGGCGTGAGCGGGCGGTCCTTCTTCGTGATCCGCGGTACATTGCTGCGCGCGTCGTAGACCCAGACAGTCTCCGTCGGCGCTCCCTTAGTAAAGAAAATTACGTTCGTTTTCGTGCCAGGGCTATAAGGACTAAACGTTCCATTCGGGAGTCGCAAGACCGTGTGCAAAACGCAATCCTGCATTAGGATCTCGAACACTTCTCCCGCCTGATCCACGAACAAACAATTATCGGGCACCACGACTGCCGCTCGGCCACCCGGCTTCAAAATAGTGAGGACGTGTTGCAAGAAGTTGAGCTGCTTGTTCGATGTCTCGATCGTGAAATCATCTCGGTCCGGGGCCTGATTCGCACCTTTTGTGCCAAATGGGGGATTTGTCAGTACCACATCGAACCGCTGCGAGTCGGGGACCTCGTAAATGGAGTCCCCACCCTTAATGACAGGTTCCAGACCGTGGAGATACAGATTCATGAGCGCGAGGCGCTTCGGCCGTGCGACGAGCTCCTGCCCGTAATACGTAGTCTTACGAATCCTCTTGGCAAGATCCCGGTCAAGGGCGCCGTCCTTGGTCGCGCTCATGAACCATTCGTAGGCCGATACCAAGAACCCGCCGCTCCCGCAGGCAGGGTCACAAATCGTAAATTCCTTATATGCTCTCGGATCGGGCTTCACACACCGAACGATAGATTGGATGAGGATGCGCGGTGTAAAGTATTGTCCCGCACCCTTCTTGCCTTCGCTCGCGGCCTTCTCCAGAAGCCCTTCGAAGGCAGCCGCTTTCACATCCACGCCGAGCTCGGTCCATTCCGTCTCGTCAATGACGCCGATGAGCGCTCTAAGGTTCACGGGATTGTTGAACCGCGAGAGCGCCCCAGCGAAAATGCCACCAAGCAGGCCCTTCTGTTTGCCTAACGCCTGAAGCACCGCAACATAATGATCGGTGAGCGCCGTGCCGGCTTGTGCTTCAAGAGCGGGCCAGGAGCAATCAAAAACCACGTCTCTGCCGTTGCCGGCTACGTACTTGGTTTCGCTGAGATCGATTCCACGCTCATCGGCCATCTTCAGAAACAGAAGATACGTGAGCTGTTCAATATAATCGCCATAGTCAATCCCGTCATGGCGCAGGGTGTGACAAAACCCCCAAAGTTTCCCGACAATGTCGCTCATATTGCTACCGCCTTATTAAATGAATGAATAAGCTGCGGCAGTTCGCCGAAGAAGACTCCGTTGGCTTTCTTCCAGCCGCCGAAACGAGCGAAGATCGGGAGGATCTCAAAGTCCTCTTGGTCGATGGACAAGTTTTCAGTCAAGTGCGCCTTAATCCGCTCCAACCATTGCTGTTGTTCCGGCATGAATTTCCGTCCGCAACTTACTGTCGCAAACGCCCGTTCGACCCGCTCGCTTGCAGTTAGCAAGGGGTTTTGCTTGTCGGCAGCATGTTTCACCATCGAGATGATATCGGCGAGCGCTTTGTGATACTGGATCTCATGAACTTTTTGCAGGTTCTCGACAGTGAAACGTTGAGGTGCTGCCTTCAGCTTATTTCTTAACTCCGCAAGCGCTGCCGCACCCCAGTCCGCGGGACTCTTCTGCAATATTCGTATTGCCTCGATATGCTCAGGATTTTCCTCGACAAATCTTGCGAACGCTTGCAGATAATCCCCCGGCTTGTACTCTTTCCCATCCGCTCCGCGGACCAACCACTCCGAAGTGACTTGATCCTTCGTGTCATAGGCGATGACAAACGTCCTTTTCGCCCGAGGATATTCGACAAGTAGTTTCTGGAATGCTGCATCCCGCAAAAGGCCTATAGTTCCGGTAAAGTCCTGTCTCAGGCTTTTAGGCAAGTTCTTGGCATACCCACCGAGATCCCCGCTCTGGACGTAGGCCGCAAAAAGGTCCCGTGCCTCGCCTGACATTTCTTTGTCGATCCGTTGCAAGCGCTTGACGAGACACCGCACGTTGTAGTCGCGGTCGCGATTCTGCCAAATATCCTCGATGACCTCCGAGATTGTCCGCGCCTCTTTCTCCAAGGGCTCTGCGGTAATATCCGTCGCGTTCCTGAAATACTCAAGCAGTGTTCCGCCGAAGCAATCAAAGACAGTGAAGTGCGACTTGTCTGGAAATTTGTCGCCTTTACGGGTTCCGCGTCCGAGCATCTGCTCAAAGAGAATGCGCGACTTCACCGGCCTCAAGAAGACGATACACTCAAGGTCGGGGATGTCCACACCAGTCGAAAGCATGTCGACAGTAACCACGACTACGGGCAGCGGCCGGTTGCGAAATTCCCGGATGCGCTGTAGTGGGCGGTCCACTGTCTTGGAGCCCGTGATCTTTTGCACGAATGAATCACCGCGGCCGAATACGTCGCGGGCAATGTCGACGAGCTGATCTGCGTGAGAGGTGTGGGGAAGATCATTGGCGGCGAAAATGAGGATCTTCGGGATTCTACCGTAACGTGTTTCATGTTCGAGCGCGCACTTCTTCACTTCTTCCAGAATTTTCCGATTTGAGTCGGGTGAGGTGACCTTCTCTTCGATTTCCGTGGTGTCAAACTGGCGCTCGTCCTCAAGTAGGTCGAGCTGCTTCGCGCCTGTCTCAGAATTGACGATGCCGACTTCTTCCCCTTCCTTAAGGAAAATACCTTTCATGCGAACCTCAGACGAGATCGCAACCACGTCGTAATCGACGAGGAAACCCTCGCGCACAGCGCGTTCGTATTCATAGCGAAATACTACATCCTTGAAATAAGACGTGGTGTGCGACGCGGGTGTTGCGGTAAGCCCGATCTTGATCGCATCGAAGTGTTCCAAGGTTTGTCGCCAGATGGCTACTTGCGTTGCCGTATATCCGCGATGGCATTCGTCTGCAATGATTAGGTCGAAAGCATGAATCGGGATATTCTCGACCTGTTCGGCATCTTCTTCCGGGACCTCGTCTTTGTCTCCGAGAACTGTTTCGCGTCCAAAAAGATTGATCGCCATTCGCTGGATGGTTGACACATACACGAAGGCATCTCCGGGCTTCGGGGACACCAGATAAGAATTGGGCAAGACGGTTGGATCGAACTTCTCTTCTTCGCCAAAGTCCTCACGCTGGAATTTCTGACTGTATACCTGATAGATCTTGTTGAACTTCAGCCCCGGCTCTGGCTCAAAGGATGCGAACGTTCGTACCGCCTGGGCGGCGAGCGCTCTCCTGTCTACTAAAAAGAGAATGCGCTTGGCCACACCCGACTTCATAAGGCGGTAGATTTCGTTCACCGTCATGAAGGTCTTGCCGGTGCCAGTGGCCATCGCTACGAGCATTTGGCGCTTGCGCGCCTCGATTGCCTTCTCTATCTCGCGGTTGGCATCGATCTGGTACGGTCGCGCGACAATCCGTGGATGATCGTTGGGCATCGCACGGAGTTTCACCGTGGCTCCTTCGAGGTCCCGTGCCAAAAACTCCGCGAGCGCGTCCGGGGTATGGAATTTCGCGATCTGGCGTGAGCGGCTTGATTCACTTCGGACATCGTGGTACCAAATTACTTCGCCGTTAGTTGAAAAGAGGAACGGCACGTGGTACCCGCAAAAATCGAACGGGCTAACGATTAGCCCCCTTGAGTAACGCTCGGCCTGCGTAAGTACGTTTTGCGGGCCCAGACTCAGCTTCTTCGCTTCGACGACTCCGAGGATTCCGCCGTCGGCGCAGAGGGCATAGTCGGCTGGCCCATTCTCGGTGGGGTACTCCTCGATTGCACATCGGTTGAGGTTTGTGAGTGGTCTTGACGGATCGAAAGGAACCACTCGCCAGCCAGCGGCCTTTAGCTTGCTGTCAATCAATGACTTGCGAGTGACGTGCTCCGATTTGCCCGGTGGCGTTTTGAACATTTCCTCGGGACTCATGCAGGGAGTTTTGGGAGAGATAATAGCAGGAATTCGGCTAAATACCTATAAGCTCTTGCATTTACAGGCAGTTACTATCGTATCCTTAATTCCCGATTTGAGTAAAAACCGTCCTCTTGCGTCCAAATCCTGCTTCCATAATAGATTTGCAAACCCACAAACTGCTTGACCCAGCGCACATAACTGCTACTTTTTAAGAGGCACCCTCAAGGAGAACATTTTGTTGTATTTTGCCTACGGCTCGAACATGTGCACCGGCCGGCTCCGGCGCCGAGTACCCAGTGCTTCCCCATTGCGAATCGCCCGTTTGACTGGTCACCTTTTCGACTTTCATAAGCGCAGCTCAGATGACTCGGGCAAAGGAAATGCACTAGAGACCGGTAGCCCTGCAGACGTTGTCTGGGGAGTGATTTTCGAGATTGACTCGCAAGAGAAGCCCATATTGGATGATGCAGAAGGGCTTGGGCACGGATATCAAGAAGTTCAAGTGAGAGTAAACGATGAGGCCGGCAATCAGCATCAGGTTTCGATGTATGTCGCTGCCTCAGACAGCTTCGATGATTCCCTGCGTCCATACTCTTGGTATAAAAGATTCGTAGTGGAAGGCGCGCGCCAACACAGGGTGCCAGTGGACTATATAGCCCGCATAGAGGCGATGCCGGACAGTGAAGACCCAAATCGGAATCGAGACACTCGAAATCGACGAATCGTCTGTTGAGGAATTCTTGCCTAAGAACAATAACTTAATGACAAGAGAGATTATCCAAAGGGCTATTTCCGAGAATTAAGTTAAATATGAAACACGACGTATTCATTTCACACGCGAGCGAAGACAAGGAGGCTTTTGTTGATCCTCTCGCAAATGCACTCGCGAAAGCTGGAGTGAAGGTCTGGTACGACAAATTTGCGCTGGCATGGGGAGATACCCTGCGAGGCACGATCGACCGCGGTCTGGCAAGCTGTCGTTATGGCATTGTCGTGCTCTCGCCAGCCTTCCTGAAACGAAAGAAATGGACGGAGCACGAATTAGACGGTTTGTTTGCGCGTGAGCAATCTGGCGAAAAAGTCGTTTTGCCAATCTGGCACAACATCAAGAGAGAAGACTTAATCGATTATGGTCCCTCCTTCGCCGACCGGCTTGCGAAGAACTCAGCTGCGGATTCAATAGATGACATTGTTCGTGATCTCAAGCACCTCCTTGCGAGTACAGACCAGCCTAGTGCTAATGAGGTCCCGGCGGTCAACAAGGATTGGCAGGAAGACGTCGAAGCCTACGCAGCCTTAGTGATACAAGTCGGAGGAGTAGGCTCTCGCCTGGTTACAAAAACCGCGTGGTTAATGACAGGTGAGCACGCATACCTCGATAGTGATCGCTTTGTCCTTGTCGGCTTCAATGGCGGGGGCGATCTTATGAGCCTTTCTGCCAGGGACGGGTATGAAATAGTTGGTTGCAGCAGTCCAAGCGGGAATGAGATCCACGATGAAGACTACCCTCATTGGAGGCGTATTATTCTTGAAGACAAACTTAAGAATGAGTTAATGATCCATTGTGAAAGGCGGGCTACCGCCTAGTCGAATACGAAAATGAAGCTGATTTAGAAGCAGCCACTATCCAAGTACAGGGTTCGCTCTTTGGACAAGACCGGTATTACTTGGACATCAAGAAGAAGATTGGAGCGAAGGCCCCGACGGATAAGGTCATCGGGCTGCAGAAGAGGTCCGCGTCGCCTGTCGCCAGCCGCGCGCAGGAAGATTTCTGAGGCGCACAAGCAGCGTTGGGCAAAACGGAAAGGAAAAAGTTAAAGATATGGTCCAGATTTACTGTTTTTTAACCGCCTCTGGCTTTCGCGCAGAACCTGGGATAACATATACATGAATTTTATGAATTACAAGCCCAGGTGTAAGGAGAAAGGCATTTCCAAAATTCCTTACGGTTCTCAAATATTGTCCGCTAGTCGAGCTTGGTGAAAGCGCACACGATGACCACCACGACAAAGAAGCGGATTGTCAGGCCTAACCTTGGCGGTTCATTGAGGCCACGGGCTGAGGCTCCGCGACGGCATTTCCTCTATCTCGACGTGACGAAAGAGGAACAGAAGAAAATTCACGATTACTGCCAGCAAAAGAAGATTAGCGTAAGCCAGTTTCTCGCCGACCTTGTACTCAAGGATGCCACTAAATCCAAGCCCAAGCGTAAAGAGAAAGTTACGATCCGAGCGGAATTTGAAGTAACTCCCGAGGAGCAGGAGAAACTGGAATTGCTTCTCAGATTGCATCAAAAAGGTTCGATTGGCCAGTTCGTTAGCGAACTCATCCGGCCCAGTCTGGAAGTCCAAAAATTGCACGCGCCCGTGGAAACGACGCCTCTTCGCTATTACTTGTCAGAAGAAGAACACGAGATCGTCACCAAGCACATGGCAGGCAAAGGAATAGCGGCCCGAAATTATGGGGCCTTACTTGCCGTTAAGGCTATTGAAAAAGTCCAAAAGAAAGGGAAATAGTCCACCCGTCTAGGGACGGGTTTCGGCGCAACTTTCTTCCAACAAGCCGTTCCGCAGGCTTCGCGCAGCGGTCCCCATTGCTTACAGCATAGCAACGTTTCTTTCTTGACATGGACTGTATATTTATTGATATTATGTTCATGTAGTCAATTGCCTGCTGTCAATGTGCGTGGCAGCCATGTAGGCCCAGGTAACGGGTGGGCTGGAATTAAATGAAAGTTGCAAGCGACAGGATCGATCTCTACCGCAGCCTTTATTGGGCGAACCAGGGACTTCTTAATGCTGTCCACGCCCTGCACAAAGCAGAAACTCCCGTCTCATCCATCTCAGCAAAACAGCTCAATCATGAACTACGCCGTACTCAAGCCATCATCGAAGAGACTCGGGAGGTGATGAACCACATTTTGCACGAATGGATTGAGCGCAAAGAATGATTTCCGGTCAGTCGATTGAACGGCTACATCGCAAGGGTACTCATTCGCTTGAGAACCAATCGCTGGTGAGCATCTTCGATGTTTTGAGAGTGCCGAAATCATGTAGTTTGGCATTCAATCTGACCCGCTGACAACCCGCGCCCCTTAGCAGTACTCGGGGGCGCGGCTTTTTTAGGTCCACATTTGTAATTGGATTGCATCCAGGGCTGCGCGATCTACCAGGGATCTTAAGTGGAACCGAACACAATGCAACACGGTCGGCTCACAGGAGACAACCTAAAGAAAACTGCGCCTGGGCTCTATGTTGATGACCGAGGGGCCGAATATTTTTACTTGACGGATATGTTCGTGTGCGTATCGCAGCGAATGCTGAAAAATCCTGAACTGTACACGCCCGGTTTCATCGTAGACGTACTTGATGAACTTCGAGAGTCCCTCCATGTCTTGCGGATGGAGTTGATGGATTGATTCATGAATGTTGTGGAAATATACCGAACGTGTTGGCTGCATGCTAAGGACCTACTCTTCAGGCACTCGTTATTTTCCCCCGGAGAGACCTATCCCTCAATCAGCCGACTAATTCTATTGCTTTCTGACCGGCTCGATTCCAGGCAAAATCTCGCTGTGCCGATCGAGAGCGTGCCGCACCCATTGCACCACCGTGTCGAAAACTTCGGAACAGTCGGCGCATTGAAAGGCGTAGGTGCCCTCCATTTTCATCAATTCATTTAGACTCGGGCCATTACCAATCGGGAAGACATCTTCGGGCATTTTGAATCCACCTTTGAAATTGTGATTTCGTAACGATTAGAGCCCAACAGTATTCAGGGTCGTATTAGCTCTTCTCTGCTGTCTTGTCCAGCCCTTGTCCATTAGTAACACCATCAATGACTGCGGCAGCTTCCAAATGCTGGGCCTTCCGCCGCAGAGCGTTGTGGACGGCACTATTGCCGCTACCGTGTCCGTTTCGGTTCAGCACCGGACGCTTTTGAGGCCGCTTTTGATCGCGGGCCTGGACTACAGGAAGCTTCTTCTTTCGCAGCCAATCAGCTATGTCCTGCGGATCGAGCCGAACGGACCTGCCGACGTAAAAAGCCGGCAATGTGCCGTCCGCCACCATTTCATAAATATGCTTGTCGGAAACCCCCAGGACTTCTGCGACTTCTTGAACGGTAAGAGCTTCTCCCCGACTCTCCAGTATCTGTATCAGTGTCATAAACGTCTCACGCTTGCCGGATCCCCACTCGCCCCGAAATGACTGGCATGAAGGGGCTACAAAACGATAGACGCACAGAGACCACCCAAAGTCGTTGAAGCTCGATCGAAATGCGCACTCTTGCGCACAAATGGCCACAAATGTCACAGGAGAAAACATAGCCAATCGGCGACTGAGCAGGCCACAATCAACGCTCCGGCAACGATTGCGGCCAATTAGCTGTTCTCGGAGTTGAGGCAAAACCATTGCTTGTTGCCGTCCAGCAAAAGCTCCGTCAATCTTCAACCAAGAAAAAACAGGCGCTCAGTGCTATTTTGGTGAATAAAGTTAAACCGCTGTCTGCTTAATTTGATTGCACTCTGCCGCCAGCAGCCTGCCTTTCCATCCAAAGGTTTAAACTAGCTGGATCCATAATGTAGCCCTTATTGTCTTGGGGTTTTGATTGCTTAGGTTGATGCGTCATAACTATCGTTTCATGGCTGTTCCTGGGCACTTCCACTGCGATTTGGCCGCTTTCCATTGCCATTAAACCGCCGCTCCAGCCAGACCTTTAGCTTGCAAGGACAAAACATGATGTGTCCGCCTTCAACCCTTGACCAGCCATCAATTTTGTTTTGACGGACAAGCCTGTATAGATGCCTGACGGAGTATCCGAGAAATGCGGCCGTCTCGGCCATGGTCCAGGCACGCTCTGCATGATCGAGTTTGTCGTATGGGTTCATTGTTGTGACATCTGTGGCCAAACGTGCGCAAGAGTGCGCAGGAGTGCGCATTTTGCTTTGGCACCAGAAACCTCCTTCTACCTGTGGCGTCTGATGTTGTAGACACCGCAGCTAGCCGCGCAACTCGGCGACTCTGACGAAGACGGAAAGGAGAAAACAAACTAGCGAGTTTTGGCGATCTGGCTGCGGTGTTGAGAGCAGGGATCGCTAACAGAAGCTTTGGGAAGCTGGGGATCGAGACCAGGGAGCCCGACTGCATAGTTAGCAACACCTTGGAACATAGGACGCATTGAGAGAACGTTTGTATTCAACTTTTTTGCCGTAGTTCTGATATTGCCACAGGCGTCCGATCTCAAGCCTATGGCCGAAGTTAAGGACAAATACCAGGAATACTTCAAGGAAAGGTCAATGAGAAGGCAATGCTCAATGCGAATAACATCTGAAAACCAAAATCACTATAGCTTTATAAAACAATTCGGGCAGCCTTAACGGGACGACCCGACAGCACTTGGACAGCCCGAGTCATTAGAAACGTAAAGAACGATAGCAACCAGCGAGAAAAGGGAGTTTAGAACATGAACGCTATCCAGTCACTATCCCACAGTGCCAGCGCAACACTCTATCTGCTTTTATACCAAGCCGGCGTGCCTGGCCAGGGCCTGCTCGACTCCATCGCGCAATTCATCACAGGCCCCTTTGGCAAGGCCATAACCCTCATTGCCATCGTGCTTTGTGGCGTCAGCTATATGTACGGCAAGCAAAGCGACAACGCAAATATCGGAAGGCTAGCCATTGGCGCCGCCCTGATCGTCGGCGCTGCCAATATCTTTGCCTACATTCAACAAGCAGGGTGAAGCAACCATGGCCGAGATCACGGGGCGGAGCAATCCGGTTTACAAGACGCTGAATAAGCCGCTGACCATCATGGGTGTAGAGCGGACCCTGTTCGCCACAGCCCTGTTTACAGGCGGAGGCTTTCAAGTTCTTTTCAGCAGTTTTCTTGGCGCTATCGTGATCTTCGCCATCCTGCTTATGCTGGCCCGGATCGCAACCCGCCGCGACCCCAAAATGCTGGTGTTTGTCATTCAGGCGATGTCACGCACCTTCCGGGCGGAATACGACCCTGTGAAATACACCCTGACAACCGTAAGGAGAATTCCGAGCCGTGCTTAACATCCGCAAACTTGTCAAGAATTACCGTGAGACTGGCGCACTCGCCGAGCAATGCGGCGTTTTCAGCTTCATCAACGACTGGTGCTTTATCACGAAAAGTGGGGCCATTGGCACGGTCATCGAGGTTGAAGGGATTGATTATGAATGCCTGGATCAGCGAACGCTCGATACCACGACGAAACGCTTGGAAGCCGCTTTCAGACTGTGCGGGCCGGAATTCCGCGTTTACCAGTATCTTTTCAAGTCCCATTTTCACCCCGACCGGCCTCCTGCCTACAGCAATCCAGTCGTCGAGAGGGTTGAGGTTGAACGCTCCCGCTATTTCGCTGAGAAGTCCGAGGAGATGTTTTCCGTCCGGATCTATTACGTGCTGCTCTACCAGAGCACCTCCCACGCCGCCAAGATGACACCCACGAAAGCCGCGGGAAGTTTCTTCAGCCACGGCCTTACCGCTGGCTCACGGAATCTCAAATCTCTGTTCAGCGCGAGGAAGGAAATCCTTCTCATCGAGGACGAAATCGAGCAGGCCACAACCGTCCTGCTGCGCCAAGCCAACAGCCTCGTTTCCTTTCTGTCCGATCTAGTGGAGATCAAGGTCGTGAACAAGAAAGACGCTTTTGGAATGTTGCTCAGAATCTTTAATGTTGATCCCGAGAAGCAAGCCCAGCGGCTCAAGTTCGACGTGATGACGGACAAATACCTGGTTAACTCGCCGCTCGAATCCCATACGGACCACCTGACAATAGACGGCTATCACACGCGCGTCCTAACGCTTCGCGAAGAACCGAGCGAGAGCCGGCCAATCGTTTTGCAGCAGTTGCTCCGAATCCCTGCAACCTATCACATCGTTACAGAATGGCGTGCTGTCGAAGCGAGCGAGGCCGTCCATTACATCGAGTCCATGCGAACCCATTTTCACAAAACCAAATCATCCTTGAGCGTATCAAGCGGCGGGGACCGACTGAAGGACGAAACCAAGGTTGAATTTGTCGATGATCTCAATGAGTGCCTGAAAGAGGTGCAGAAGCGCGGCAACTACTTCGGCAAATTCTCGCTTACCGTGGTCATTTATGACCCCCACCGGGCCAAAGTTGAAAAAGCAGTATCGGATTTCAGCAAGGCATTCGCCACGGTCGGCGCATCACTATATTCCGAGACATACAATCAGCTATCGGCATTTTTCGCCACCTGCCCGGGAAACTCCCATTTCAATTTCCGCCAGCTCTACATTACGAACAACAACTATGCCGATTGGTCGTTTCTGTTTACGCTCCACGAGGGCCATCGCTGGAACACCTTTCTCAATCGTGAGGCGCTGGCCCTCGTGGAGACCACGGACGGAACCCCCTTTTACCTAAACCTGCATCAGCGCATTCAGGACGGCAACGGCTCAACCAGCGACGACGTAGCCCACACGTTTCTTACCGGGCGCACTGGAAGCGGGAAATCATTCTTTGCGAACTTCCTGACGCTGGCTTTACAGAAGTACGATCCCCGTACTTTCATCTTTGATCTGGGCGGCAGCTACGAAAAGCTGACCCGCCTCCTGGGAGGCTCGTATCTCAAGATCGGGGCGGAGAATCGCGATTACCAAATCAACCCGTTCAGCCTCGAACCCACCGCTGCTAATCTGGAATTCCTGTTCTCGCTCGTTCAGGTGCTCATTGCGGGAAGCGATGGCTATCAAACCACAACCGACGACGACCGCAACATTTTCCAGGCCATCGAGACGCTGTATGTATTAGACCGCGACATCCGGCGCTTGAAGACTCTCGCCGGCACACTGCCCCGGCATCTGGCCGACCGCCTGCACAAATGGACGGAGGGTGGGCAGTATGGGCATCTCTTTGACAACGTAAGAGACACACTCACCCTGTCCACGCTACAATGCTTCGACTTTCAGGGCATGGATGAATATCCTCAGCTCATCCAGGCGTTGCTTTTTTATGTTCTTCACCGCGCCAGCGCCGTCATCTATGACCCTGCGATCCGCCCGACTCTCAAGATTTTCATTCTGGATGAAGCATGGAAATTCTTCACCGTGCCAGTCATCCGCAACTATCTGATCAAGGCTGCGAAGACCTGGCGCAAGCATAACGGTGTCCTCATCATGGCGACGCAATCACCGGAGGACCTGAAGGAATCAAACCTGCTTCCGCTGCTCGATTCCTTTCCTACCAAGATCTTCCTCGCTAATGCCGATGCTGATTTTGACTTTTACACCCAGAAATTCCACCTCAACCCGCGCGAGGTGGAGCTGATCCAGACCCTCATTCCCAAGCGCGAGGGACTTGTTAAGACATCCACAATGGGCAAAAAGTTTGTCCTCAACGTGGACCACAAGAGCTATTGGCTTTACACCAATTCTCCAAAAGACAACGAGCGCTTCGCTGCTGTTGTCCAGGAGCACGGTTTTGAACACGGCCTAGAAATCTTAGGCAGCACTCATAGGAGTTGAATCATTATGCAACGACTACTTCGCTTTACTGCTCTCATTGCAATCTCTCTCAGCGCCGTCTTTGCGACAGCCCAGACCCAGGATTTGAGCCGTGCCGCGGCTGAGGCCCGCACGATTAAATATGCGGCCAAGGACATTGTTCGCATCACAGCCCGGCCGCACTTTACCACCCTGATCCTGCTGCCGCCGCAGGAACGCATCCTCGATTTTGTTATCGGAGACAAAGATGCCTGGGTGCTCGAAGGAACGCAAAACTTCGCCTATCTCAAGCCCACGAAAACAGGGCTTGAAACTAGCATGAATCTCATCACTGCTTCAGGAAACATCTATACCTTTTATTGCACAAGCACGGAAGGCGCGCAGGCCGACCTCAAGATTTTCGTCGAACCCACGGACGAAAAATTGCTGACTGCGGCCAGCGGAGCGCCGCGCCTTGTGCCCGCATCCGATGTGGACCAGTTCCGGGAAGCTGCCGCTCTTCAAATCAAAGCCGCGCAGGACCAGAGCAATCGCTTTCGCACCGAGTACCCGCTCCATGCGCTGAAATTCGATTACAAATTCAGGCAAGACAAAAAGCCTTTTCGTATATCGGCCATCTACCACGACGACCGGCTTACCTACATTCACTCGACTGCAACGGAAAAGCCGACTTTTTACGAGATCAAGGACGGCCAGCCAACGCTTGTGAATTACACCCTCGAAGATGGCGTGTACGTAATCGACCACGTTGTTGACAAAGGCTACCTCTCGATTGGCAAGCATAAGAGCACATTTGAGAGGCAGGGAGAGTGACCAATGTCCACCACACTGCAAACAATGCCACCAAAGCCCGAGCCCGAAGGGCCGGAGCTTTCCACTGCTGCCGCCCCCGTCAACAACAAGCGGATTGCCGCCACTGGCGTTATCCCGAAACGGATGCAGTCATGGATCTTTCTCGCAGTGCTTCTGGTTACGGCTGTAGGACTTTGGTTTTCCTCTGGTTCCACGAAAGCAGCCAAGCCAAAACCCGGCACGGTTGCGGCGCCAGGAGATCAGGTTAAACCGCCCGTTGGCGGACTCTCCCCGGAAGAGGTACAGACGCGCCTAAAAGAGAGCGAGCAGGCCAGCCGAAATGTGGCAGCCAATCAGCATTCCAGTCCACCGCAAGCTAGCGATGCGCAATTCAAAGCCGCCTTCGGCGATTCTAACCAGCCATCCACTGCCACCCAGAACGCTCTCCAAAACCCGGCGACCCGCGATCCCATTCAGGAGGATGAACGCAAGCGGGAATACACCGGACGCTTTGCTTCTAACATCGCGTTGTCCTATCGTTCCGATCCACATGCCGGAGCTGCCAGCAACCAATCACCTGCCAGTCAACTCTCGCGGATGACGAATTCCAGCGAGTTACCGGCAGAATCCGCCCTGCAACCGGGCCTTCCCGCTCTGCCAGCAGATTTCCAGCAACAACTTGATTTGCTCCAGGCGCAACAAGAAAAACTCCTGTCCCAACAGCAACAACAACTGGCTGCGGCTACAGGCACTCCCCAAGGTTCCGCCCCGCAAGCCCAAACACCGGGGCAGAGTGCTCCCGCCGCAACTCGCCGCAATCCCAACCTAAATCAGGCTACGGGCAAAGATCACGTCATTTTTGAGGGGACGGTGCTCGAATCAGTGCTTGTGAATCGCCTCAATGGCGACTTCGCCGGCCCGGTCATCTGTCAGATTTCTACTGACGTTTATTCCCACGACCATGCCGAGTTGCTGATCCCGTCTGGAAGCCGAATTCTGGGAGAAACAAAGAAGGTCAACGATGTCGGACAGGAACGGCTGGCCGTCATCTTCCATCGGCTCATCATGCCGGATGGCTATGCTGTGGACCTGGACCAGGCCCCCGGTCTCAATCAGATCGGGGAGACCGCACTACGCGACAAAGTTAACAATCATTATTTCAAGATCTTCGGCGCTTCTATCGCAATCGGAGCGATCGCCGGGCTCTCGACCATTGGGACAAACAACAGCGCCGTAACCGGCCTGCCTACGTCCAATGCCAGCGCTTACCGCGAAGGTGTAGCCGGAAGCCTGTCGCAGTCGTCTCTCAGAATCCTCGACAAATTCTTGAACATTCCGCCAACCATCACCATCCACGAGGGCCACCGCGTGAGAGTTTTTCTTACCCAGGATTTGCTGCTGCCCGCGTACAGCAATCACAGGATGCCCTCGGATTTGTAAAGGAGAAGTTCGCCAGTTTTATCAGATTCAAAGGAGAAGAAACACGTTATGAAAAAGCTAATTTCAGTCGCAATTTTATTGCTCGCCACCACCATACCGGGTACAGCCCAGATTGCTGTCCTTGACGTGGCCAGCGTCAGGCAGCAAGTGCAACAGCTTTTGCAAATGCAAAAAGAGTTAGTGCAGCTTCAGCAGATGTATGCCCTCTATCAACAGCAATTCAATTTGCTGAATGCCGAGGCGCAATCCCTCAAGGGCCTGCCCAATCGCTACCGCTACACCTTTGCCAACTGGCAGCAGTTTGTCGCTGGTAACCAGTACGGCAATACGAACAATTGGGCCAGCGGCATCACCACGGGCGACGCGAACTCGATCCAAACAGGATTCCGGAACCTGTTGCCGACGATCCAGCCCGTTGATGTCACAGCCACCCCGCAGGCGCAACAGGACTGGCGGCAACAATACGGCCTCATGCAATTGCAGGATGCCAGCCTCATGACCGGAATGAAGACCATCGGCGATCTCCGCAACAACATGCAGCAGAACACACGAATGTTAGCGCAGCTTGAAGCCGATGCTGCTTCCAGCGATCCGAATTTGCAATCGGCCAAGGCCCTCCAGCAGAAGACGCTTGTCGCCTTGTTGCTCATGATTCACACGCTCCAGGACACGAACCGGGCGCTTGCGTCTTCCATTGATTTAGAGGTGCAGACGCTTGCTCAACAGCGATGGGAGAGAGGACGAGAATTGAACGCTACAGCCAGAGACCGCCAAGGGCGCTAATTGCGGCGACTGTCAATTCACGTGAGTACGAACCGTCCTAAAAGGAGACGGAACGATGGACCCGACATTACTCAACAACTTCCTGGCCTCACTGCGCGACACCATCTTTAATGTGCTCACCGAACACGGCACTCCGTTTGCGCAACTCGGCCTTAATATCTTCCGCACAATCACGATTGTCATGATTGTCATTGCGGGGAGCCGCATCGCGTTCTCTGACCACCACTCTCTACATAAGCTCCGCACACTCGCGGGATTGATTCTGACCGTGTGGATCATGTTGACGCTTTACACCCGATCCAGTCCGCTTCTAGGTGGCTATTCGTTTTCCGAGGCAATTCCAAGAACCGCATTCGGCATGGCTGATCTAGTCGGCACCACGACGCAGCAGCAGATGCTGGCCAAACTTGACCAAATCACCAACGGCATTTCCGGCATGAGTTCGTTCTCATTCCTGCATGCCCGCGACTTCATCACTTACCTCATCATCACCCTTCTTATCGCCCTATTGGAACTGGCCATGTTTATTGTCATCGGCTTCGGTTATCTCGCTCTTGGGGCGGTGCTCGTCATTGGCCCCATCCTTATTCCTTTCATGATCGTGCCGAAGCTCGATTTCCTGTTCTGGAGTTGGCTTAAAGCGCTTATCAAATACAGCTTCTATCCCGTAGTCGGCAACATAGTCCTGCTCGGAATTTGCCAGATCATGCTTTCCACCCTAAACGTCACCTTCCCACTTGCGGGCCAGATCGCCTTCAACATTGTCCAACTCCCTATCTTGATCATAGTGTTCGCCGCGGGACTCTATGCCATCTTCAAAATTCCCAGCTTGGTCGCGGACATCTTCAGCGGCGCGGCCAATGCCGGAAGCGGAGTACACGCAGCGATCACCGCTGCCGTCATGAAGGCGCTCTGACGGCGCCCCGTAAAAAGGAGAACGAATACGCCATGAATCCATCTTCAACCCGCAAACCAGAGTTGCCGACCATCCCGGCAAAATCCGATGCCGAATTCCAGGCAGGCAAACGGCTCTATGCCGAACAGTGGGGGAATGCGGTGGTGACCAATACATACCTCAAGATCACCATCCTGGCGCTAAGCCTGCTGTGCGCCGGCTCACTCTATATCGCCTATGCCACAGTCAAAAAGATTGACAGCTTTCATACGCGCTACATCCGCATCGACGCCATCGGGCGGGCCGAAGCCATCAGATACGATGACCTCAGTTACAAGCCGCAGGAAAAGGAGATCAAGTATTTCCTGACCGAGTTTTCCCGCCTGTATTACGGCCGCAACAAGCTGACGATTCGCGACGACTTCCGTCGCGCCCTGCTGTTCATGGACACGCAGCTTGCTAATAACGTCCTGGCTGCCTGGACCAAAGACAAGACAATCGACAATTTCCTCACCGGCACAGCCCCGAATCAGGAGGTAAGAGTCAACCGTATTGACATCGAAGACCTGCGGACCGCGCCTTACAAGGCTACCGTGGAGTATGAATTGATCTACAAATCGCCCCTTGATGGCAGCGTGATCAAACGTTCTCAATACACCGCCCACTTTGTTTTCGCTTTTCGCGACAACGTGAGCAATGACCTCATACAAATCAACCCGCTTGGTCTCGCCATTTCCTATTTCCGGGAAGACGAGGCCCTGAATTGAGCCCGCGCAAAGGAGTACCGCAATCATGCCGCAACCGCAGCTTACGTTACCGCAACAGTACGGACGCTTTCTGGTGACGGGGGCCTTCGTCTTTGTCCTTGTCTTCTGGGGTCTGTCCCAATTCCTGATTTCGAGTCACGACGCGCACCTCAATTTCGCCGCCGTCCGCCTGACCGCCAAAGCCTCTATCCACCAGCCCTTTTCCGTATGGCTTCAGAACTTTGAAACGGCTTATCTGCCATTCTTTCTCCGGCAGCACTCCTTGCTCGGTTGCTACATGATTGCCAGCGCCTTTGCCTGGTTGGTCGGATTCTTTCATGACACAAAGATCCTGCGTAAGGAGAACACGCTGTGACGTTCCCCAATTTCAAAGACCGGCGCTTCTCGAACAAAGTCATCATGGCAACGGTGCTTTTGCACTTCATCAGCCTCATGATGGCCGCTCGTTTTGACCAACTCTGGCTTACCCAGGTCGCTCTCTACGGCACCCTGAGTCTTTATCTCGGTCTCATGCCGGTCCTCTGGTTATGGCACCGCGCCACCAAACGCTTGCCCTCCGATGACACGCTGTCGGATATCCGCAGGAGCTTCGATGAAACCGAACGGCCTGCCTATGAGCCAAGCCGCTATTTTGCTTTTGAAAAGGGAATCTTCACCGGCCTCAATGACCGCCGCAAACCCGTCTATGTCTCGTGGGAAGAATTCAATAGCACCCACATGCAGGTCATCGGCACTACTGGCGCGGGCAAAGGCGTCATGAGCACCATGCTGCTCGTCCAATGCGGGCTCAACGGCCAGCGCGTCATCATCTTTGACCCCAAGAACGATAAGCACGCTCCCAGCGTCATTGCTCTTGCGGCCAGGCAGGCAGGTTTGCCGTTCCATCTGATCGACTTGCGACCGGAGACGCCGCCCCAGGTCAACCCTTTTCGCTTTGCGACGTATGCGGAGATGAAAGAGCTTTTGACGACAACCTTCGATCTTGCAGATAAGGGAGAGGCCGCTGACTTCTACCGGCTTATCGACCGCAGGGCGGCCCGCGATGTAATACGCCGTGCCGGATCGAACCCGACCATCAAACGGATGCTAGAAGTTGCCGATGAGAGCCCATTCATCACCGACGAAGACGCGGTTGCCTTTCTCGAAAAGCTCACCGAGATGACCGAACTTGACGCCATCGACACCAATGAGGGGCCAAATCTCGGCGAACTGATTTCCAGTCCCGGCTTTCTCTACATCATCGGCAGCATTCGCAGTGTCGAATCCATCCAGTGCCAAAAGCTGCTCTTGCTGCGCATCCTGCAAATCATCGAGAAACGTCCTGAAAACTTAGCCGACCGTCTGTCTATCGCCATGATGCTCGATGAGTTCAAGTACATCCTTTCACCGCCTGCATTGCAGGCGCTCGGGACGGTGCGGGACAAGAACTGCCATCTCATCCTGGCCCATCAGAGCATTGGCGACCTTGAAGAGTGCAAAGGGCTTGATCCCGCCGCTGTCCGCGGAGCAGTGCTGGAGAACACGGGAATCAAATTCATCTATCGGGCCAAGACCCCGGAGACAGCGCAATGGGCCTCAGAGCTTTCCGGGACCATCATTGCAAAAACCCGCCGCACCGACATTCAGCAATCCGCGTTCGATGCTGCCACCGCCCAATACAACGAAGTCGAGAGGGCACTGCTCACCACCAACGACATACTCGCCCTTCCTAAGCTGGTGGGAATGCTCTTTGGAGTTGGGTTGGCAAAACGCTGCCAAGCCGCCCGTATGCCAAAGGGCAAAAGGCCGCAGCTTACAGCCGCACCCAGGGCGCCGGAGATACTTCTTAAAAACCGAGCCAAAGCAAAGGAGTCGCAAGAGAAGGAAGCCTCCCAGACTGCATCCTCTGCCGAGGCTTCGAGCGATCCAACCCACGAGAACCTTACCTAAATGCCATGTCCCTTCTTCCCCGCACTCTCGCCTATGAGCAAAGCCACCGCAAAACGCGGGACGTGCTTTCGTTCCTACGCACATCCGTTTATTCCACGGAGTCGCTTCTCGGACAGGTCATGCGCATCAAACATCGCAGCACTGTCCATAACGCTCTCGTTCGTTTAGAGCAAGCTGGCCTCATACGCCGTGTTCCGATCCGCACGGCTATGGCATTCATCACACTTTGGGGAATTACCTCTGAGGGCCAGCAGCTTGCCACACCCTCAGGCGAAGAAGTTAGCCCGCTGACTTTTAACATTTCCAAAGTCAGCGTCTCGCGGCTTGAACACTATTTGTCGCTCCAGCAAATCCGCATTACCGGGGAGCGATTCGGCTGGACAGAGTTTGTCTATTGTGATCGCGAAGCAAGAGCAAACCCAGACAGAGCCGAGTCCAAGTACAACGTTCGCCCCGACCTAACCGCCCTTGATCCTCATGGCCGCAGGGTGGCAATCGAATGCGAACTCTCCCTCAAAAGTCCGGCCCGCTACAAAGAGAACATCATTCCCGGCCATATTCGGCACATCAATGCCGAAGAATATGACTACGTGCTCTGGATCACAAAGACGCCCGAAGATCAGCACACGTTGCATCAATCCCTCACCGCCAGGATTCAGGAGTTGAGAGAGATCGAACGCTTGCATCTGACCCGCACCTTTGCTGACTACAAGATGTTTCAATTCGCCAATCTCGACACATGGCTCAAGCCGCAGCTCGTTGTTGTGTCCAACGGAGGGCAGCATTGATGCATCCTCTCACTCGCATAGCAACCCTCTCGGCAGAGTCCCCCGTCTTCTTGCTCGCCGCTTGGTGCGGCCTTAAGGCACACCAAGCTCAGTCACCCCGTCGCATGGCTCACCGCCTACACCATCGCGCAGTCGATGTGCGCCGCAAAGTGCGCGACGGTGTGCGCGATGATGTACGCGGAAAATCTTTGCCGGAATGCTCGTTTTGGGCTGCGGGCGCTCGCCCCATTCGCATCCCAGGCGGGGCTACCGCCCCGATGCTTCGTAAAGCCGCAACCGGCCTCCGCGCTCTCGGCCTCAAACCAGCGTCTTTACTGCGCACTGCCCAGGCCAGCCTCCCTGTTCCGCGCTCTCACAGGGCACCCGCCGGCCAGGGCCAAAATCAAAATCTAAGAGGCGGGGATCTTCGGATTGGCCTCCGCGCTCTCGGCCATACACCGCTTCCGAAGACGCCCGCCTGCGCTCCCGCGCCCGACTGGCGGCCTATTCCCTCGCTTCGCTCGGTCATACCCCAGGCCGCCAGTCGTGCGCGCTTCGCGCTTGACCAAGCACCGCATCAGTCGCGTTTGGGAACGCTCCTTCCCCTGTCGCTCGTTGGGACTCGCTCCTGCTTGTGCCCTGAACGGCTCAGTCAGCGCTGGGGCGCTTCCTTCTCCTTGCGCCGCCTGGGGGCGGCATATCACGGCTCTCCGGCCCTTGGGGGCCTGCGCAAACTTTCGCTTGTAGGCAGCGAAGAGTTTTTGCCGTTTTCTCTGGTCGCTAGGACGACCTGCGCGCATCGTTTCATTGAACCTGCAAACGAGCTTGCCAGAAAGTCGGTTGGGCTGCGGGCGCTCGCCCAATCAAGCCTCGGGCATCGAGCAAACGCGAATCAATCGCAATTCAAACATCTTTCAATCGACAACCAAACCCAGAATGAGGAGTTAATCAAGAGTTATGCCGCTTATTGAAATACCACCGCAGGGAAAAGACGTTTCGATGACCGTACATCTGCCTGAGGAAACAGCAAACGATGTCAAACTCTATGCCCGTTTCCTCAAGGCCACGCATCAATCAGCGCCATCGGCAATCATCACCGAATGCATCCGCAGAACCTTGAAACAGGATTCGGAGTTTCAAACCTGGAAGTCTGATCCAGCCAACACCAAAACAAATCGGGGAGGAGTTCGCCCCCGCAAAGCTGTTCCACCCGGTCTGCCTCAATCCACTAAGTCGGAAACCGGAGGAAAAGACAAATGAATGCAGTCAGCATACATCCCGGATTCAGGCTAATCCTGCCCTACTTGCGACCAATTGAGAATCTGATTCTCGATCCAGAGATCAGCGAAATCATGCTCAATTCACCAACAGACATATTCATTGAGAAGCAGGGTGTCATAGAAAAGGTCCAGGGCATCACCATTCCTAACGATCAATTGCGCGTGGCCGTCCAGAACATCGCTCGCTCACTGGGGGATGACATCTCTGAAGAAAAACCCATCCTCGATTCGCGCCTGCCGGACGGCAGCCGAATTGCCGCCGTACTGCCGCCGTGCAGCATTCATGGAATCACCCTCACCATTCGCAAATTCAATACCCGCAGCTTCACCATCGATGACCTCATTCGCATCGGCACAATCACCGAACCGATGGCCGCTCTCCTTCAAAACGCCATCATCGAAAGAAAAAATATCCTTATCAGTGGCGGCACAGGTACCGGCAAAACCACTCTGCTCAACATTCTGGCCGACTTCATTCCTGAAGAAGACCGCTTGCTGGTGATCGAGGATACAGCGGAAATTCACATCCGCAAACCCAACCTCGTCCGCTTTGAGGCACGCCGGCAGCAGGGACCAAAGATTCCAGCCGTTACAATTCGCGATCTGCTCAAAGCAAGCCTGCGCCACCGACCCGAGCGCACGATCCTGGGAGAGATTCGAGGCGAGGAAGCATTCGATCTCCTGCAGGCGCTCAATACTGGCCACAGCGGCAGTCTTTCCACCATTCACGCTAATTCCGCCGCCCAGGCGCTTTCCCGATTTGCCAATTGTGTCCTGCAAAGCGGAATTGAGCTGCCTTACAGAGCGATCAAAGCCAATATCGCCGACTCGATTCATCTGCTCGTTCATATCGAGCGTCGCCACGCTCGCCGCTACGTCAACGAGATCCTTGCTATCAAAAGCTTCTCCCCGGCTGACGATACTTATCAACTCAAAACTTTATTCAATCGTGATCAGGACCATTTATCCCAGGAGTCAAAGCAA
Organism: Terriglobia bacterium; assembly: GCA_020072645.1. Lineage (NCBI taxonomy): Bacteria > Pseudomonadati > Acidobacteriota > Terriglobia > Terriglobia bacterium. The sequence goes on along the minus strand of JAIQGK010000002.1, from coordinate 189,302 downwards.
TGATCGTAGTACTCGCAGAAAAACCCAGTGTCGCTCGCGACATCGCCGCCGTTCTAGGAGCCAATCAAAAAAAAGACGGCTACTTTGAAGGGAACGGCTACCAGGTGACGTACGCCTTCGGCCACCTTGTCACAATTGCCCAACCGGAGGAAATGAATCCCGCATGGGGACAGCCTTGGAGGATAGACCAACTTCCTATGATCCCAGCTCAATGGAAGTATCAGGTCGCCGACAGAGCCGAGAAACAATTTAATTGCATTAAGAAACTCTTCCTTCAACCCAACACGACCAGCATCGTCTGTGCCACCGACGCCGGACGCGAGGGCCAGCACATCTTTGACCTCATCTATCAATTGACCGGCTCATCCAAACCTGTCGATCGCCTCTGGATCAGCTCCTTGACTCCGGAAGCCATCCGCGCCGGCTTCCGTGATCTCAAACCTGCCAGCGCCTTTGCCAATCTCTCGGCGGCCGCAGCTTGGCGAGCTCGCGCTGATTGGCTCGTAGGATTGAGCGCCACCCGCGCCTACACCTTAATCAATGGTCAAACATGCACTGTGGGCCGGGTACAAACGCCGACCCTGGCCCTTATCGTCAATCGCCAAATCGCAATTGAAAACTTCAAACCTACGCTCTTTTATGAAATCCAAGCGGTCTTCGAACCAGGGTTTACGGCCAAATACATCACTCCGGGCAATGATCCCCAAACACGCCTCCAAGACCGCGCTATGGCTCAAGCGATTCTCGACCAAATCTCGCCCATCCCAAGCGGCATCGTCGTCTCAGTTACGACCACAGAGAAAACAACCAAAGCCCCGCCTCTGTTCGACCTGCTCACGCTACAGAAAGAGGCAAACAAGCGATTCGGGTACACCGCACAAGAAACTCTCGACGTGGCCCAAAGTCTTTACGAGCAATACAAAGTGCTCTCCTATCCCCGAACCGAATCCCGCCATCTGTCGCATGACATGCTCCCGGAACTCCCGAACATCATTCGCGCTTTACCCAGCGACCCTCAAAGCGACCTTCCCACCGAGAGCGCATTGACGGCCCTTGAAAAGGGCCTCAAACTATCCAAAACTTACGTGGACGATACCAAGCTCACCGACCATCACGCCATCATTCCCACTCACAACGCCGCGCCATCCGATCTGCCAGCAAAGCACCGCAATATTTATGACCTGGTTGCAAGACGTTTCTTGAGCATCTTTCTCCCTGCCGAAGTCCGTGATGATACTACCGCCATCATCGAACTCGGCCAGCATTCATTCCGCGCCTTTGGTTCGATCATCAAGGAATTCGGCTGGACGGTGTTGAACATTCAATCCGAGCCAGAGAAAAAGACCAGCGATGACATCGAGCCTTTGCCCCCGCTGCGCCAAGGCCAAAATGTTGCCAAACGAACATCCCAACTCAAAGAAGGCAAGACCACACCGCCCAAGCCGTATGACGATGCCGGCCTCTTAACCGCCATGAAGAATGCCGGCCAGGAGATAGGCGATGAAGATCTCGCCGCCTATATGAAACAAAGCGGCTTGGGAACCCCGGCGACCCGCGCCGCTATCATCGAAAAGCTAATTGCGGTTGGCTATATCGAGCGTAAAAAGAAGTGTCTCTTCCCCACAGAGAAGGGAAAAGCACTCATCAGTCAGGTGCATCCCACCCTCAAAGACGTAGCTCTCACTGCTTCTTGGGAACAGCAGTTGGCCAACATCCAGGGCGGAACCATGCCCCCCAATGTCTTCGCCGCCGCACTCACTCAATTCATCCAGCATATCTTTCCCGAAATCATCGCTACGCGGCCAGCAATGGCTGCCCTCCCCAACCCTAACGTTTACGGGCCTTGTCCGAAATGCAAAACCGGCATAGTACGCAAGACCATCAAGGGTGCCGGTTGCTCTCGCTTCAAGAAGGGCTGCAACTTCTCCATTTGGGGACAGATCAATGGCAAGAAGCTTACCGATGAGCACATCCGCCAGCTTGCGACCAAAGGCCGCACTGGACTTATCAAAGGGTTCAAGAAGAAAGATGGAAGCGCAACCTACGATGCCTGCCTTGTGCTAACGGATGATTTCACAATCCGTCTAGAATTTGAGAGCCACGCCAGAGCAGCAAAAACAGCGTGATTCAAACTCATTCATTTTTCCGAGGACCGAGTTGCATTGCAAAAGTCCTGCTCCCGGTCTTCGGATAAACTCTTAAAATCGAGGCACTATATGCATCATACGAACTTGCACAATCTTACTCCGATCGAAATGATTATCGCGGTTGCTGCCTTATTCTTGGTCTTATACATATACTTCTTGCCCACCATCACTGCCATCAGAAAAAACAGCCCGTATAAGGCCGCGGCTATCATTGTTAACATCCTGTTCGGCGTTACGCTTCTCGGTTGGATTATTGCCCTGATTCTTGCCAGCAAGCAACCGCAGCAGGTAGTAGTCGTCTACAATGCTCCCCCACCACCGCGCTGACAAGTACCTTGAAAATATGAAATGATTCGGGGCGCTGAATGTTAGGTCGCCAGAGTCAGGAAAAAACCTCTCAAAACAGGAATAAGAACTCGCACACGAAAGAACGAAAGAATTACATTTCGCTTTGGCGACTTCATCATTTATGCAAGGTCGGGGTCGGATTGACCGCCTTCGATTAACCGCCACTCAGTAAGCCCCAGCCTTTCCAACAGCATGTCCTTGAGCCATTTCCCTTCGACTTCTGCCAAGGCTAACATTCCTTCCTCAACGTCCTTGTAATGCACCAGCAGAGTCAGGAACACGCTCCGATCAATCTTCAATCCCAACGCGCTGCGCAACCACAGAGTCACTTGCCAACGAACCTGCTGCCACCTTAATCCTGTGGCCTCATCAATCAATGCCACGATAGCCGTTTCCTGCGGGTCATACTTCAGCCCGCGCTTACTTTCTTTAATCTTCAGCCCCTCGAAGCGGAGAGCCTGAAGAAATAACGTTGTATTGTTCGTTTCACCACGGAGGTATCCCCAATTAACTTTCAACTGCTGCCGGCGCGCCTTTCGCCCCAATCGATCTTCAATCGGCTCCTCATCATCAAGCTGCTTGTTGTAATCCAGGACGAGATGCGCCCGCGCGGGCACCACTTTCGTGATAATACAGCCCCAGACGAGGGGTGAAGGATATTGAATCTTCTTTATAAGCACTAATACGGAAATCAGGACAATAGCCAGTATTACGGGCAGGATCGCAAACAGACTTAGCATTGACTTTTGCCTTTCTTACAGTTGCTCACCGGAAGCCCGGTAACGCCGCAACGCCTTCCGAATTTCATCAGGCCCCATTCCCAACTCTTCGAACCCGAACTGTCTTAGCGGACGCGAGAAAACATAAATCCACCAGAACACAGCTACAAAGTATCCCACAGAGGGAATGTGTTTGATCAAGAAAATGTATTTCATGCCAAACAAGGAAAAACTGCCGAAGTACAGCAAAAAAGCACCTGCCGCTATGCCAAAGCCAGTTACAACGGCATCCTCCCGCGTAATGCCTTCCCTCATCAGAAAGGTTAGCACTACCGTCAAAAGGGTAATCCCAAGAAAGCCCCATCGAAAAAGAAACTCAGCACCAAACACAAAGTTGTAGAGCCGGCTCACTTGAAGGGGCGGAGCGTACACGGCCTTCCATGCCGAGTAAGCTACCACCCCGACAATCACAATCCAAACCGACCAACGGAATCCAGGCTTGCGAGTGAAACCCTGAAAAATGCGCAGAAAACTCTCGCGCACAGCTGCGACGATCAAGGCGATCTCGGCTGCGTCTATCCACCAATAAGCGTTGTAATACAAGCGATGGCTGAACAGCCAAAACGCGAACTGGACCAAAGTTATCAAGCATTCCCACCACAGGTAAAAGACAAACCACGGCAACTGCTTCCTGACGCCTTGGCGGTGGACGATCATCAGGAGCCAGAAATAGGCTGCGAAGCCAAAAATGAAGGTCGCAATTTGCATAAGAAAACCCGTACCCAAGGGTACAGAATTTTCTCATGGTTCAACGCACGGAGCAGACTCCAGGACACGCAGGCCCAGGCCCTGCCTGTGGTGCATCTATTGGTCCTGCCTTAACCAATGCAAACTGCCCCATTGATACGGCGCTTGGAAAGCTGAGCATCGCCGCAACCACAGTTGACATCATTACAATTTGGATTCTCGTTTTCATCTCATCTCCTAGAATTCCTGATTTGGGACAAGCCTTTTTTGAGTTACCGAAGCTTCTTGACATCTGTAAACCTATTTCCTAATATCCATACAGACAAAGAACCGCGGCTCAGGCCAGGTCGCCCATTTGGAAGCCTGATCCCAAACCTTAAGAAACCAACCCCGGAATCAGGAGAAGGCGAACCCCGGGCCTCTGCGGTCTCGACAACTCTTGGCCGAGATTGGGACCGCAGACCTGGGCGCATGATCGAATGCTTCGACCTTACCCCGATCTTCCGGTTGTGTTACCGCTGAGTCTCTGGACGAGCATATCGCGAGCCGCGACCGAGGGCCTCAGCTCCTTTAAGTAGGGCAAATGTTAGCACTGCACGCAAAAAATGTATCCGAAGACTTCAGCGCATTTTACCCCCCAAACACTTTCCTTTTCTTTCTTGACATTCAGTCTTTACCGCATAGTAATATGCTCGGTTTGCACCTACCTGCCTCTGGCGCGTTTTCACGCTAGCAGGCGCATCGAAAGCGCTCTCCCGGAATGCATTCCTTGATTCAAGACCTCCAGTTCACGTTGCGGCTCATCCGCAAGCGGGCGGGAATGACCATTCTAGTACTCGCAGCCTTGGGGCTCGGCATCGGTCTAAATAGCGCAATATTCAGCGCGGTCAACGCCATCATTCTGCGCCCCCTCCCAATACATGAGCCAGACCGCGTCGTATGGCTTCATTCCCGAGTGAATCGAACAGGCGGACAGCTCGGGACTTCTTATGCCGATTTCCTGGATTGGAAAGCGCAGAGCCACTTGTTTGAAAGCATGGCTGCGATGTATTTCTTTTCCGCGACCTTAAGCGGGCAAGGGCCTCCCCAACATATTAAGGTTGTCGGAATTTCCGCATCAGGATTTGATGTCTGGGGAATTCAAACCGCCTCTGGCCGGAATTTCACCAACGCCGATGATGAACCCGGCGCCAACCGCGTTGTGATCCTGACTTACGCATTTTGGCAGCACCAGTTCGGTGGCGATCCGTCCATCCTGGGAAAAGACCTGCTATTGGACGACCGCCAATACACAATTATCGGCATCCTGCAGCCCACTCCCATCAATGTCCTCACGTACTCCGATGTCTATGTAACCAATGGCCCCTTGCTCAACCAGCCCCACATCATGGAGCGAGACACCCGCTGGTTTTTTCCGCTTGGGCGCATGAAACCCCATGTAAGCATTGCGCAAGCCCAAGCAGAAATGGACACGATCGCAAGCCGGCTGGCCTCTCAATATCCTGCGACAACTAAAGACATGGGTATCAGAGTTGAGAGTATGACTGAAAACCTCATCTCTGGTAGTGGCAAGCCCCTGCTCCTTCTCATTCTTGCTTCCAGTCTCATTTTCCTGCTGGCTGTCCTGAACGTCATGACAATATTCCTGGCTGCTGCCCTCGAACGTGCCCAAGAATTAAGCGTTCGATTGGCCTTAGGTTCTCCACGGTCAATCCTGTTGCGGCAACTGCTCCTGCAAGCCCTGATGTTCGCAATTGTTGGAGCAGGACTCGGTTTACTTTTCGCCAAATTGGGACTGGTGTACTTTCTCGACCGTTTCCCGAATGCCGCTCAAAGATTTCACGAGACCAACATCGATCTCAGAGTTATCGCCCTCACGCTAGCAATGACGTTGTGCGCCACCTTGGCCAGCACTCTTGTTCCGGCTCTCTATGCTTTCCGGCTCAAAATCGGCAACGAACTCAGAGGCGAGCCTGGTTCCTCGAACAGGCGTCGGTCTCTCCCACGCGGCATCCTGATCTTAAGCGAGGTTGCCTTCGCCTCCGGATTGGCGTTAGTTGCTGGATTGCTTATCAAAAGTCTTTACGAAGTGCAAAAAGTTGATCTGGGGTTCAACCCGCACAATGTTTTTTCCTTTCAAATCACGCCCCCTCTCAACCGCTACAAAGAACCTGAGAAACAATTGAGTCTCTATAAAACAGCAGTTGAGAAACTCGGCAGCCTACCCGCAATGCAATTAGTGAGTGGAATTTCGAGTCTGCCCCTAACGAGCCAAGCCTTGGTCAATAGCATGGACCCAGATTCGCAATCCCCACTCTTTGGTAAACCACTGCTCGTGGAAGAAGAATCCATCTTGCCAGGTTTTTTTCAGGTGATGCGGCTTCCTGTTCTTGAAGGACGCGATTTTACAAATGCCGATCGCCAGGGCACTTCGCCAGTCGTAGTTATGGACGATGTTCTAGCGGCCAAACTCTGGCCCGGCCAAACCCCTCTCGGAAAACATCTCCGCATGGCACTCTTCACGGGCGAACCGGGCCCCTGGCGAGAGGTAATTGGGGTGGTGAAAGAAATCAAACACTTTGGACCAGAGCGCCAGGTCAGATGGATGCAGGTCTACGTTCCCCAGTATCAGGATCCATCGCCGGCCCTTTCCTTTGTTGTCAATACCACTCTCTCAAGTGATGCGGCCAAGAGTGCCGCCTTAAAAGCACTCCAAGATGTTGACAGAGACCTTCCAGTGGAGAGCTTCGAGACTCTGGACGCCTACTTGAGCAGAAATTATCTCAGTGGACGCCATGCAAGCTTAGCGCTTCTAACCGCCTTCGCCGGTATCGGAATTCTCTCAGCTGTCTTTGGCATCTATGGGGTTGTGGCAAATGCAGTCACACAAAGACGCCGCGAAATCGCCATCCGCATGGCACTCGGAGCAACGCCTATTCGGACAGCCTTTCTCGTCAGCCGACTTGGTCTCTTCGCCACTATAGGCGGCGTCCTCATCGGATCAGTCATCGTGATCAGCCTGAGCCGAGTTCTATCCTCGATGCTCTACGGCGTTACGGCATTAGATCCTACGATTTATATACTTAGCGCCACTCTCGTAATTCTCCTGGCAATCATCGCCAGCATCGTTCCGCTTATGCCCCTATTTCGGTTCAATATCCAACAGATTCTGCGGCAATAATGTCATTGATTTGGTCTGTACACGTATCTTATGATTCGGTGTCAGATCAACTTTAAAAATCCTTAATACTTACCCCCGTGTTAAAAACACCCAAACGGCCAGTAGCCACGGTAAAACGAAGTCAAGGCAAAGGCATCCGCGAACGGTTCCTCTACACGAACTTGACCGAGGAGGAACATAAGAAGATTTCGCAGTACTGCCGTGACAATCACATCAGCATCAGTCAATTCTTTGCCGACCTGCTCTTGCAGGAAGCCAGCAAGTCAAAGGAGAAGCCACAAAAGCTTACCCTTGAAATTGAATTGACGCCCACGGAACACGAAAAGCTTGAGCAGTTGACCCGCCTTCATAAAAAGGAATCCATCAGCGACTTTATCCGCGAAGTCCTCGAACCCGAGCTTCGCATTCAAAGGTTACATGCGCCTACCAAGACCAAGCATGTCCGCTACTATTTCTCCGACGAGGAGCACGAGTTGGTCACCAAGCACATGAAAGCATTGGGGAAATCCCCGAGCAATTACCCGGCGATTCTCGCTCTCCGTACCATCGGCAAAGCATCCAAAAAGCCAACCAAATAGCACCCCCCTCAGGGTCCGCCCGGGGCAATTCAGGGATCCTTTAATACCGTCCGACCTTATTAAAGGATAGCAGCCTAAACGTTAATAACTGTTCGGCGCTTACTGCCCTGTTGCACTCGGAGTATCATTCACGGGCGAAAAAAACATTTGGGTTAACCAATAACGGCAAATCCGGCGCCTCAGCCAGGAGCTGCTCATGGACTCCTTTGCCCGTATACCAATAACCGACCCATTATGATCAAAACACGACGCAGATTTTGCATTCGATAAAGCTCGATGAATGGCGGGTTGTCGAGTTCCCTTAACAGAAAAATGCCTTTTAGAGCAGCAAGGCGAGGAATCACGAAACAATCGAGCACCGACCGCCTCTGTTGCATTTTGACCAATAGTAGTCACTGTCGATGTGTCGAGCAGTTCCATGAAACTGCTCTTCATCGGTAAGTTTACGACACAGAAAGCCTCCAGAAGCCAAACAGCTCAACAGCTTTCCACGAACCGTCTGCAACGAGGTTGTGAAGTCCTCACCAGAGGGGCTGTAGTGGGTCAGTTTGAAAAACTGACCCACTAGCAGTATTCAGCGTCTAGCGATTCGCTCACGAATCGCGGGCCTTTAGGCAGACGTTCATCGCGCAGCGATGAACCGGATTCACAAACTGTACCACTACCAGAGGGGCCAATGAGTGGTTTTCAGTACCAGTATTTGGTATACTTTCCGCGAAAAAATACCTCTTACATTGTGTTTCTTAGGCAAAGCTCATTTGAGCAGGCAGTTTTTCAAAATATGAGATCACAAGATTAGTCGAGGTATGCTCCCAGCCCGGAGGGGGTATGAAGATAATCCGCATCATTGCAGGAATAATTGCTTTCTCTTCATTAAGTATTGCGCAAGCTCCTGTCCAGGTCGTATCTCCATTGGAAGGGCCGCTAAGATTTACACATTCAGACGTCAGAGATAGCACGTGGGAATTCCTTCAGCACCCAGGCACGGGAGCCCATATCGTGGGAGGCGGTTACGGAGCGGCAGATGATACCAATGCATGGGATATTAATAAATATAACCCCAATAGCAGTAGCAGAGATGATGATGCTCTTGCCCAGGTATTTGCAGCTGCAGATGGAGATGTAGTGGAGTGGGGAGGATCGGGAACTGCAGCCAGCTGTCACGCTGTATTAGTCGCTCACCCTAATAGCGTTAACCCCCAATGGTGGAGTGGCTATCTTCATTTAGATACTGTTGTCGCTTTTCCTGGAATGCATGTTACGAGCCAAAATTTGATTGGATATTTAGGAAAAACATGCGTCAACCCTGATCCAAATTATCATCTGCACTTTGTTGTATATGAAGGCAAAAATCAAGTACGGGGACTGATCTCCAAGACAGTTGGTATAACTGAGCGTCTCTGTCGTGACGGCAGCTCTGAGCAATTTACTGTAAATGGCTCATTCCCATCGCACCCCGTTGGTACATTTGTGCAGGAAAGAGGCAATGCAGTTGTCTATCTCATTCGCGGTCCTGATGAACACCGCGCTGCGATTCATAGAGATGGAATAGCATCTCCGGATGTTTTGCGAAACCCATATAACCAGACCGTAGCCTTAGCTCATGATCAGTTTGATTTTAAAAATGTCATTACTATCTCACACGAAGAGATGGCCAGCTATTTCATGGGGGGCGTAATATCAGTACCACGATCACTCTTATCGAATAGCCATGCACATCCGGACGGAACTTTAATAAAGCGCCTGATGAATAATGAAATTTCAATCGTCACCGACAATGGAAGCCGCCGCCCTTTTGGAGATGCTGGTACATTTCTTGGTCTTGGTTACTTATTCTGCAACGCGATAGAAGTAGACGACAATGAGTATTTTTCTTATGTTCCCGGTTCTACTGTAACAGGATCTCCGCTCGACAGCTTCAATTTGAAAGTACGATCTTCCAATCCCGATGACGGTCTTGGAGCTACAGTAAATCCGTTCGATTTGATTGGTCGATTTCAAGGGACAGAGTTAAATTTTATTAAGAATACTACCGTGAATGTTGCTGTCCCATCCCAACTTGGGAACAACATATTTGATCACTGGCTTTTGGATGGTGTAATACATTTTTCTTCATTCGCGAAAAGTACGGCAGTGCCTGTATCCGCTCAAGCCTTTACAAACATAACAATGGATACTAATCACATTTTAACGGCGGTATACAGCAGTATGCCACCCGTGATTTCAGGATTTTCACCAACGAGTGCCAGTGCAGGGCAATTCATAACTGTGAATGGTACAAATCTGCTTGGTGTCACATCAGTTTTATTTAACGGGATACCTGCTGCGATTGCCGACAGTACGGGAAGCACCAGTTTAACGGTACAGGTTCCCGAAAATGCTCAGACTGGACCTATTACCGTTGTGACAGTAGGAGGGACCACTTCATCTTCTTCTGCACTTATTGTTAATACTCCGTCAATACCTTTTCCGACCCCGGCGACGGGAGGTGCGAGTTGGGTGGGCGACAGATCGGCGATTCTTAATGGCATCTTCAATGCGAATTTTACCAGTACTAGTCCTTATTTCGAGATCTCAACAACACCAGACTTCCAAGTGACGAACCTCTATCTATTGGATGCAATCGGAGATGGCGCTGATCACATACTGTCGGCCCTTGCAAATGGGTTGCAGCCAAATACCACATATTACTTTCGTGCGGGTGCTGCTAATGCACGGGGTAATGTGAGAAGCGTCACCGATATGTTCACCACAGTTCTATCTGGCACGCCTGCTTTCAGTGTGAGTACATCGGGGTTCAATTTCCAAGACCTGACTCTTGGACAGGAATCAGCACCTCAAACAATAAATTTATTTAATTCTGGGACAAGCGCTTTGTTCTTTGGTGGCATTAGTATGCCAGGAGAGTTTTTTACGACTCAAGTCCCTTTCAACCAAATTGCTCCCGGCACCAGTTTTCCGTTAACGGTGATTTTCAGCCCCAGACATCCGGGATTTCAATCGGGGCAAATTCAACTTTTTGATAATACGACCGCGAGCCCTCATGTGTTGACTGTTGAGGGGAATGCGGTTGGCCCTGCTGTACAGGTTTCTGTCCCAGAGTTGCAATTTGAGCCCACGGTTATTGGGACAAGTTCTAAATCACAACAGGTCTCAGTATTCAATACCGGAAATGTAGCTGCTCAGTTACAGCCTGTGACCAGTAGCGCTGGGTTTTCTCTCCAGGGGATCTGCCCTCCAACCATCAATCCTAATTCGAGTTGCAGCTTCAATGTGTCTTTTACGCCAGCTAGGACAGGCTTGCAATCAGGGGGAATTGAAATACATAGCAATGATCCATTTAATAATTTTGCTGTTGTTGGTCTTCTTGGAAATGCAACAAATTATCAGATAAGAGTTCAATCAACTTCTAGTCCTACAATTCACATAACTGCTGGGCAAACAGGTTTTTTCCATTTAGAGCTACAGAGCATAAGCGGATATGCTTCTCCGATCCAGATAACGTGTACAGGTGCTCCTCCAGGTCAGATTTGTGTGGCCTCTCCATCTCAGCTTCAGCCCATCGCGGATGGGATTATCTCATTCGATGTAATGGTGCCGACTTCCCCACACGCGACAGCCCGTACGGTCAATAGGACTGGAAAACTTGGCCAGCTTGCATCGGTATTATTGGGTACAGTTGTATTGGCTATTTTGATTATGGGAAAGCCAAAGCATCGAATCGGTATCTCAGTGTTAATGGTAGTCGCGCTTCTTGCAGCAACGATTTCGTGTGCTGGCGGTCCAACGCAGCAAAATTCCATTTCTGCAAATAATGGAACTCCATCAGGAACTTATGCTTTAATCGTTACCGCGAACGACGGCCATGCGACTCGATCACTGAATTTGACATTGGTTGTTGAATAAAGTTTTATTTTCCCAACTGCAGTGAATTACCAAGCTCCATCTTTGGAGATGTTCCGTGCATAAGCCAGTAGAGGGGATGACCGCCCAAAACACGAGGAGAAGTTGTTTGGCAGTTCCCTCTGGTGCTGGGCCAGGTCCTTTTACAAGTTTGCTAGGAGAATGAAATTCACCTGCCGATGAGCGAATTTTGCTCATCGGCAGGCTGGCTCAGAAGAGCAAACATTTATTGGCAGGTTGTTGTTGGAAATCCTCCATTTTGATTGACCCAAAAGCTTGGGGAATTACATGCGCCACCGAAGAAATCCAGCCGCGTTCCTATGCTGGTGTTTTGCCAAAGTTCAAAATGGAGGTGAGGGCCTGTCGCATCTCCTGAGGCACCAGATTGTGCGATTAGAAACCCGCACCCCACACTTGTAAGCGACGTCAATGTTCCACTTTCAAGATGTGCATATATGCTTACACGCCCGTCACGAGTTGCTTGGAGCCTGATGTGGTTGCCGTATCCTCCACCACAGGTCGGTGAAGACCCGTCAGGGCAGCCATTTGTCGTGAAATAAATCGTGCCTGTGGCACCGGCAAAAACGTTGGTCCCAGTCGAGCATGCGAAGTCAGTGCCATGATGGTCGTTGTATTGAAAAGTGGTATTGCAATCGTAGCGCAATAGGGAGGTGCTTGTGTCATGATCGAACCAGGCGCTGTAGCCGGGATTTGAAGCAAGTGGCAGGCGGTAAAGCGCCTGTGCGTTTGCGCTGACGCCACCCATCGTAAACGCTACAAATAGAAGCAGCGATGAATAAGTTTTCATAATCTCAATCTCCAGTAAGGTTGTGTTTGTACTGTTTTTGTTACCGCAAGTTGATCTGCCGCCAGGCGCTCTTGCCGTCTGTCAGAGTGTGAAACACCACACTCTTGTCGGGAACCACCCATTGTGGAGAGTCGCCATCGCCCATTTGAGCCGCAGATGTCAATCCGCCATCTTCGGAAAAGTTGAAGATCCAAACACCCTCTTTGGAGTTGTTCGATGAAATAACAGTCTTGTGATCAGAGCTCCAGATCGCACTTTGGCTGACTATGGGTGTTAACTCCTCGGAGGAGTGTCCGTCAGCCTGCTGTATGTTTGTCAGTCGAGTTGTTTTGCCGTTTCTAAGGTCAACGACCCACAATGACGCAACATGCGCTTGAGGCGATTTTTCTGAAGGACGACTGGAATTGAAGTAGAGTTTGGTCTTATCCAAGGAAAATCCAATCGGCTCAAAGTCATCCATGCCCCCTGTCGTTACAAGCCGATCCTCGCCTGTTCGCAGATCGTGAATTGCAATTCCTTTGGCAGACTCAAATAGGCTGTGAGGGTCCCCGTCCGGACTGTAATCAGCCAATTTTTGATATGCCACCAGATTGCCATCATGCGAGAAAATCGGGGCTGCCGCGTGACCCTCGATTTCCAGCAAGGGCATGTTGTCAGAAGTAACAATGTGTACTTTGTGTTCTTCATTCCAAAACGCTACCTTTGCTGCATCGGGGGACAATACTGCCGATACAACATTTTGCGCAATCAGATGGGCAACTTGGTTATCGCTATTGAGCAAGAAGAGATCATGCCCCGTGCCGGCATCGGTGGAGCCTTCGTCTGAATTGGTAAGATAAAGCACGCTATTCTTTTGCGGCTTTTGATCCAGAATGCGCGAGACATTTTCCGCGGCTTTTTGAGAAAAGTCGTTGGTTGCCGTCGCAGAATAGAGCGTTCCATTCTCGACGTAAGACGGGTGTGGAGCAGTTTGGGCCACAGAAAGCTGTCTCGTGCCCAACATCAAGAGAGACAGAACAGATAAGACTAACGCTCGACAAAACATTTCATATCGAGTTCTCATATCGCCTCCATTTTCGGATTGATCCGGCATCGTGCTGCAAGCGATGAGCTGCGCCTTTATCTGCACGCTGAGACACTTAGCCATTCACTTGATCGCGTTCGTTGCAGGATGTTTTGAAGCGGCGAGTGCTTGCCGGTTCACAAATGTTGTAGGCTCGAATGGCTTAGAGGCAAACAGACAGCACAGGACAATACAAGTCAAAAGAGGACATCGGCCTTACTTTTCACCGTGTTAGCTAGGCGCACGTAAATCTAACCAATAGATCTGTTTCAAGAAGATAAAAGCTACATACATGCGCTGGGGGCAGGTGTTCCATTATGGGATCACAATGTGCGAATGAACCAGAATATGATGAAAACGGTTTATGAGCGCGCTCTTATTCTCCTTAATGTTGCTGCTCAGAACAGATAAAATAGATATTCAGGCGGGTTCGAGTAAGATGAAAGAAAGTCTCTCATCCAATGACAGGTTGGATTCCTGGAAGGAAATTGCGAATTACTTAAAACGGACTGAACGTACTGTAAGCCGTTGGGAAAAGCGTGGTCTTCCTGTGCACCGCGTCCCAGGCGGGCAAAAGCAGGCGGTTTTTGCTTTTAAGCATGAACTAGACGCTTGGCTTCTTCAAGACAATTATTTAACTACCGAAGCGGAGCTCCCGTCGCAACTAAATGGGGTGCCAAACAATTCGGAAGAAAGTCAGTCATCCGTCATAATCCCTCTCACAACTCTGGCACCAACGATTCGCAAGGAACCACCAGAACACAGCGTAGAAAACCCTTTGCCAGGCAAGACGGAAACCAAAAATTTATGGGTCACAGCTTGCGGTGTTTTGCGCGGCAGAGGAAAGCTGATTGTCATTGCTGCCAGTGTGCTCGGCGTCTTGACGGTGGTTGGTTTTCGAGCAACGATCATGCATACACCTGCAGCTGTTCATATTGGTCGGTTTCATAAGATTACTGAAGATGGGCGTCTTAAGAGCAATTTGGTCACTGACGGTTCAACCCTGTATTTCAACGAGTTTGAAGCAAATCGGGAAGTCGCAGTAGCCTCTTCAACGGCCGGAGGGCCGACTTACACATTAGAGACTCCTTTTGCAAATGTCGAAATTCAGGATATCTCTAATGATGGCCAGAGTCTCTTGATTACGTCATTCAGCGGAACGGTAGAGAAAGGTGGCAAACCGCTTTGGATTCTACCGGTGCGAGGAGGGACGCCACATCAAGTCGGCGACATGCTTTGTGATTCTGCCCGTTGGTCTCCCGATAACCATCAAATCGCTTGCATCAATGGGGCATCAATCTCCATTTGCGACTCTGATGGCGGCCATGCCCGCGTCATTAATACATTCTCATTCATTCCTCGCAGCTTATTGTGGTCTCCAGATGGAAAGAAACTGTGGACCGTGCTCATGGATTATGCAGCTCGGAGTGAAACACCATGGGAATTGGATATTACCAAGAGTGACTCCGCCGCCATAACTCCTAGAAAACTGCCGCTTGGAAAAGAGTGTTGCGGAACTTGGGCTTGGACACCGGGCGGAAAGAATCTTATTTATAACAAACGCGAGGTGAATGGCCAATCAGAGATATTTATAGCCAAGCGAAATGGATCGGGAATCTCGGAATCCAGACTTCCCATCCGAATGTCGGAAATTGGAGATATTGCAACAGGAAAAAATAATCATGAGTTTTTTATGCTGAGTGCCGACCCGAACCGTGGCGAACTTCTCAAATATGATTCACGGTCGAAAACTTTCCAGGCATTTCTCTTGGGGCTTTCAGCCGATTGCCTGTCTTTTTCACGCAATGGTCAATGGATGACCTACGTGTTACCCGCGGATCAATCCCTGTGGCGCAGTCGAATCGATGGCAGCGATGCTATTCGATTGAGCAAGCCTCCCATGGAAACCGAATTTTCCGCTTGGTCCCCAGATGGACGACAAATTGCTTTCATGGGTAAAGAGTCCGGCAAACCATGGAGAATTTTTCTTGTGGATCGTGATGGAGGACCGCTCAAGGAAGCTGCTAGCGGAACAGATGGGCAAGGAGCGCCAACGTGGTCACCCGATGGCAAAGCGCTTATATATGGCAATATCTCCTGTGAAGAAACACATTCATGTTGGGTTCGGCGCATTGATTTGACGACCGGAATGGAAGAAATCTTACCGGATACAAACGGCTTTCGTACAGCACGGTGGTCTCCATCAGGGGAGTTCATTGCTGCACTCAAACCCCAAACCCGTGAGCTGATGTTGTTCGATATCAAAGCAAAGCACTGGACCAGCATTGCGGATTCTATTACTGGTGATAACGTGAATTGGTCAAACGATTCTCAGTACGTGTATGTGGACACGTTGCAGAGCACACACACACTTATTATTCAACTTCGGGTTCGCGACAAACAGCGCCAGACCATGGCTGATCTCACCCCTCTGAAAAAGGGACTCGGGCAACTCGATTATTGGATCGGCATAACGCCGGATAACTCTCCTGTAATGCTTCACCAGTTCACCGCTGCGGAAGTTTACGCAATAGAGTGGCTATCCGAGTAACTCGCATGCGGGGTAGCCCGACTGGTCCTGTGGCCGAACGATAGGCCGTTGGTTTGAATGGGCGCTCTGTCTCCCAGAAAAGCCTGGGAGTTTGAATAAATAATCATGGTCGGAAGAACAGACCGAATAGATGGATGGTGGGGGCACGCTGCCACCGCAGGGATTAATGCAAACCGCGGGTCTTGGTCATTGTGAAGAGTCTATGTTCCAGCGAGAGCGAAATGGCGCTCCTTTCCACCCAAAGGCGTCGAAGCCATTTTTCGCCCTTGACACCGCCGTCGTTGTTATAGACGGGACCAGGTGGTCGGGTTCAAGCCTTCTCTCCCCGACGAAATTCAAGCTGGTTCATGATTTCAAGGGCTTGCAAGCATACCCATTCTGCACTTTTGAACTTGTATACCGAATGAACACCTTGGGCCAGAGAATCCTGGTTTTTGTAAGCCTGGATCAACTTTCAGTGGACCAGAATCTCGATATGATCGCTGGGAAAAGATTCACGTTGACTTCCAAAGACGTCGAAGAATTTCCACTGGTATTGCATAGTGGGAGCGCTCCGTCGCCCTATGGCCACTCTCTGCCACCCTTTCCCATTGCAGGGAGAAAGTGAGTAATCCAATCACCTCCCCAAATTCATTCAAGATCGGAGCGCCACTGATGCCGCCGTGAAGCTCGATGCTCACTTCGATGACGCGCTCACTGCATAATTCACTCTTGATGATCCGGTTAACAAGGCCGCTGTTGCAGTAGAGGTTCTCTTTATGATTGGAATCTCGGGGTGCAGGAAAGCCGATGGTGAGAATGCGCTCGCCTAATTCGACAAGATCGGAAAATCCCAGCCGCAAGGGCCGCAAATCGGGTTCCGCTTCCGAAAGCTGCAGGATTGCCACGTCATCATGCGTGCCCCGCGGCACTCGAACGACAGCGATGCGGCATTGGCCGCTGCTAGTTGTGACGGAAATCTTCTCAGGAGCTGCCAAGCGGCCATCGGATGCCAATATCACATGGCGATTGGTCGCGATCTCGCGCCCGCTGATGGCAAAGCCGGTTCCGCTGCTCCGCCCAGACGCAGTCTCGCATTGCACCAGCACCACCGAACCGGAATAGATGCGCACCGACTGATTCAACCGGGAGAAATCCGGTTTCTCTACTCCGAGCAGTCTGGCATTATCGTTAAGTAGAGTACCGTAGCCATCTCGGTCATGCCGCCTGGCGAAAATCTCAAGACCCAATTCTGCTAGGCGCAAGTTAACGGGGCGGCCTAGCCGTTGCAGGACCTCCAGGGCCTCGTCATAGCGCGAACGTTGAAGAAGATGCTCGATGATATCTTCAGGTTCGCCGGCCGGGCTCAGCGGAAGATCAGTTAAAACAGCAATCCAGTGGCGCAATTGTTGTGCTATCTCAGCGCCGGTCTGTACGCTTGTTTGCAGGCGCTGTAACAATGCTTCCCCAGCCTCAAGCGACTGTCTTGCGGCTTCAATGCTTGCCTCTCCCTCCACCTGCGGATGGGACGCCTCTGCGATCCAGGATCTTGAGCTCTGCTGCAATGATGACCACCTATCCAAGAGTAATTGCAGTTCGACGGACAAGCCATGGCGTCGTTGATAAAGATCGAGTATGACCTCATTATCTGAGCGCGTGGGAGCATATCGGGAAAAATGCAGCTCCAATTCCGCGACTTTGTCCTGTATATGGGTCTGAAGTTTGGACAATGCAGCAATATCGGGGTTCTCCAGCATTTCCGTCATGGAAGATATAATGCGCGCCAGTAATCGCGTCGCCGCTTCTGCCCGCGTATTCTTCTCAAGCCGCTCCTTCATCGTGCCCATCTGCGCAGGAGTAAAGAGGTGCGAGTCCGCGATGCTGATACCGCATTCTCGTCCAGTGGCATGGTCGCGCGCCGTTATCGTAAGGAGACAGTTTGCATCGATGTCAAAAGTCACATGGATCTGGGGTACACCGGCTTTTGCTGGGATCAGTCCTTCGAGCCGGAACTCGCCGATTTTGAAATTCTGACTCGGATCAAAAGACTCGCCTTGATAAACATCGATGGTGACGACTGTCTGGTTGTCCATGACGGTCGTATATGTTTGCGAACGTCGTGTTGGAATTGTTGTATGTTTGGGGATTAGCTTGCTGAACTCAAATTTGTCCGTCCCCACATGCGCCTTGATGCCGAGGCTGAATGGCGTGACATCCAGCAGAACTATGTCGCGTACTGCGCCCACGAGAATTGCTGCCTGAATGGCAGCGCCGCGGGCTACTGCGGTAAGAGGATCTACTCCCGGGCTGGGATCGAGGTGATACACGCTCTGAACGCAGTCCCGCACCGCCGGCATCAGAGTGCCTCCGCCCACGAGCAACAGTCGCGCCGGTTTAGCTTTCAGCTTTCGACAGGTGGCAGTTATGCCATCAAGCCACGGCCTCGCTAACCGTAGCAGATCCTCTCGCGCTAATTCCATGTGAAATGGCTGATTATTGACCAAGCCTGGCAGGTCAATCGTCCACGACTTCCGAAGCGACAGCTCAATTTTCAATTCTTCACAGGCTGAAAGTAGACGCCTCTGTCCCAATCTATCCAATTCGTGGCCGCAGGAGTCTTTGATCCCATTGTGAAAGTGTTCGAACAAAATTTTGTCCAAATCAGAACTTCCGAGGCGGGAATTCCCCACAATTTGCTGAACTTCATAAATGCCTTCCGCTGCCTGTACCAAAGAGAGATCGAAGGTGCCTGCTCCCAAGTCAATCACCAGCACTCCTTCGCCCTGCGATTTCCAGGGTGGTTGCGCCAAACAGGCTGCTGTTGGTTCATGAATCAGCCGGAGCAACTTAATGCCGGCAACTTCCGTAGCAGCCCGAGTCGCCTGTTTTTGAGCTTCGTTAAAATGCGCCGGGACTGTGATTACCGCCTGAACAAACACGGTTGCCGGCGGGTGCTCTCGCAGGTAATCCGAGATCCACTCCTCCGGCACTTCTTTGCGAAACTCGCTCTTCGCCAGTGCGGCCATGCGTTCGGCGATTTTTCGGCGCAGGTACTCGCTGGCCCGTTGCTGTGCGTATTGAAGAATTCGCGCCGAAATCTCCTCTGGCCGGTACATGCGCTGGTCAGCTTTATAGGATCTCCCACTTCCCATCTCCCGCTTCGCTTCTGTTACGAGAGCTAACGGTGATTTCCCCAACCAGCCTGCCGCGGAAACGCCGACTATTTCCCGTCCGGCCTCATCTATTGCGAAAGTGGACGGGATCAACTGCTTCCCATCTAGTTCCACAATCTCTGGTTGACCGAGCTGTTTCTGGTAAAGAGCGACTACGCTGTTGCTGGTCCCAAGATCGACCCCAAGCGCTTGCACGTATGCCCCTAGAACATCTCTGGCAGCTTTATCTGCCCACTCCACGGCGCGACTTGCAAACAAGGATCGTCCGGCTGCATCAATCTGAGCTATCTCGCCTTCCACGCGCTCGGCCCAGGCCGCGCCAACATAACCCTGTTCGACTATGAACTTAATCCGCCGGAGAAAGCGCACGCGTTCTCCCGGCAGGGAGGACTTGCCGGCACAGTCCCAGCATAGCTGTGCAACCTCTTCAGCACGGCCCGCGTTGGCGGCCAGCTTCAAATAACGGTCGTCAAGCGCAGCCCTTTCGTCGCTCAGTTGGCTCCGCAGCAAATTAGCCGCCCGTGCGAATTCACCTGTCTGCTCAAACAGGGCTATGGCTTTTTCCACTTGCCCCAGGCGTTCGTAAATCAGGCCAGCCATGAGCAAATCACCGCCCCGCTCAAGGAGCTCTGCCCGGCGTTCAAGATGATCACTTCGAGAGGAGCGGTCGAAGGCGCGTAGAGCTTGTCCGAACGCCCCTGCTTTTTCGAACATCAACGTGGCACTCAAATAGTCTTGTGCAGACTCGGCTTGAATCCCTGCTTCCAGAAAATTGCCCGCCGCCTCTTCTATCGCGCTCCAGCGACGAAACACATCTGCTCCCGGCGGCGCGCCTCGCGATTCCTCTGCCAAAGATGCGCGTGCAGTGCGAACCAGGCTATTCAGAATCTCATCCAATCGCGCTGCTTCGCTGCGGATGTACTCCTCATGCTTTTTGGTCCGCAATGACTCGGCCGTCCCGCGAACGAGCCGAATCGCCTCTAACAACACTCCTTGCTGGGTAAAATCGCGGAGCATCTGGTCGGCATTCTCTCGGACTCTCGCCAACCATGCCGGAGAGATTTCCGGGCGCCATTTGACCGCATCAGGGATCCGGCCCATCAATAGATAACAGTCACTCAGCCACAGTGGATCATTCGCTTTATGGAAGTGCTCAGCCGCCGTTGCGTAGTTTCCATCCTGGTAGAAGGCTTCGCCGGCGTGATGGTACGCTTTCGCTGCCAATTCAGGGTCATGGACCCGCCCCTCGCTCAGGCTGACCGCCCGGCACGCTGCTTCCGTTCCCGGACACTGCAGGAGATAGCATAATGCGGCGCGGGAATCTCCGTACAGCTCCGCAATCTCGGCTGCGTCAAAAAACCGGCCTAGCAGTGCATGAACTTCGTGAATACGCGGGAGTTGATCGTGGGGAAGTCGTTCGAAGAAGCCGGTCCACGGGGATGCAACGTTGAAGCGGTGGGCGCTTAGGTAGACGGAGGTCACCTCTTCGATCTCCTGTTTTCCCAACAGGCCGCACTTGACGCGGCCAAGTAGCTTTGAGATCAAACGGTCACTCTCGCCACGTCTGGCAAGATTGAGGCAAGTAAGATGTTCTATTCGTCTAATCTGAGCTGTATCGCCGTGGCGAAGAGCTAAGCGGTGAGCAGCCTCAAGTATCTGGTCCGGAACAGGCTCGCTTGCCATAAGAATCGTCAGCCCTTCGCGCAAGGGCGAGTCCACAGGAGCTACACCGGATGGGAATTTCAGGTCAAAGTCGAGTACCAGGCTCGTAACTGCATCGCTCCCGCATTTCATGGCGACCACCAGCGCCTTCTCGTAGCACGTCCAAGCCTTCCCGCCGACCGAAAGGGAAACGCTATTCGAACGCACTGCCTTGTCCAGTTTGTGACGCGCTCGTGCAAGGGCGGCCTTACGGTTGCGCGAGAGTATGCCCCACATTGACGATAAGCCCATACGGAAGTCCCATTTTGATATACCGGTGAAGTATAACGCGGACAAATGTGTAGTGCGGACGCGATATTCGGCTTGATCTGAATTGAGAAATCGAGCCGGGTTTCCCTCTGCCTTGAAGTTGCAATTAGATGGATATTCACCGGACCTTAGCCATTAAGCCAAACGAGTCAAACGTTCTAAAAATCGTCCGGTAGGGCGACCAATCTCGCGCGGTTTTCTCCGATCAACCTTGCGGTAAGAACGCATTTCTAGATGAGAACGGAATGGTGGTCATTCACTCGCAGTTTGACACACCGATGACTTCGAACATGGGCTAGCAAAGGTTGAAGTGAAAAGCTCCATTGGATCCTCAGGGTCACTATGTTTGGAAACCCAAGAAAATGAGACGTTCTTCACCACACATCCGTCTTCAAATGCGGCTTACAAACAAAGCATTTCGTCTCTCTCGCCCATTAATTCTCAAAGGCCGCTACTTCAATCCTTCCTTATTCTCAGCATCCGTCTGCCAACTTAGTGCCTTCCGGGTCCCTGCCCAAACACCTCATCCACTTACTAGCTGCGTGCATCCGCGATCCGGCCAGTAAAAAACCGGCTCGCTCAAAACCCCAATTCTAGGTAACAGCGGAGCTGATCTTCTGGCACTCCACATCCGTTTCATGGCGAAGTCTGGAGCTACGTTCGGCTCCTTCTGTCAATCCCGCTTGTGCAGCTCCGTGCGGCGCACAAACCAGAACCGCGCCGTACTCGCTTCCGCGCCCGTTCCGGCTGCGCTGCGCTTCGGAGATTGACAGCGCCTCCCTCCGCTCACCCTCGCCCTCTATGAAACGAATGTGCTCCTCTCGCCTAAAAGGCGGAGAACCAAAAAAAACAAAAGAGGAGAACTAAAAAATGCTTAACACAATCCAGAACAATCAAATTACAACCAGTTGGCAACTTGCCCAAGCCAGCGTTAACAGCTTGGCTGAGGCGATCCAGTCAGGGCGCAGCGAGGCTCTTTTCACCTATCTGCAAACGATGGCGAAGTTTCCCACCTACAGCGCCCGCAACGTCCTGCTAATCGCGGCACAGCGACCCACGGCAACACACCTTGAGGGAATGCGTAGCTGGAATGATCTAGGCAGGAGCGTCCGCCCCGGTGAAAAGGGAATCCGTATCTTTGCCCCGATGCTTGGAGTCAAACCCGCCATCCAGAACGGGAGCCAGGCCGAGGAGAACAGCAAGAAAGCTGTGAGAGCGAAGAAAACCGCCGCCACACCGCCAAAGGAAACAACGCAACAGTCCGAAACTCAGCTTTTGGGTTTTCGTGGAGTGTACGTTTTCGACGTTTCGCAGACCGGAGGAGAACCACTGCCGGATTCTCGCCAGCCCGTTGATGTGGCTGAGAAACTGGAAAAACTCAGCGCCTTTGCTCATGCGCAAGGCATGACCATTGAATATGCGGATTGGATCAGACCAAGTAAGGGCAGCTCTTACCGGGGGAAAATTCGCCTGTTGCCCGATATGCCCCCGGCTGAAGGGCTCCCGGTTTTGTTGCGGGAAGTAGCCAGCCAGCTGCTTTACACGATCAGGCGCCGGACGTTCGTAACCCGCGCCCTGCATCAGCAGGAAGCCACCGCCGCCGCTTTCGTGGTTTGCGAGGCTCTTGGACTCGAAAGCAAGACCGATTTTTCCGACTGCCAACTCTTCTACGGGGATTCCCGATTGTTGGCTGAGAGCCTTGCCGTTGTCCATCGTACAGCCGCCGCCATTCTTGGAGCCATCAGCCCTGAGATTGCAGCGCCCGCCGATGCTGCGCAGGGGGTGAACTAATGAGCGCCGCGTTACCATTCCTGCCGCCTGTACTGGCAACCGTTGATGAGATGCTGACCACAAAGAAAATTCCCGCGCTTAGCGGGGATGAAATGGAAGCTATGTGCAATCATCTCTTTGCCCTTCGCGACCGCGACCAGCGGATTACGATTGCTGAAGTCGCATACCTCAACCACGACGACCCGCAAGCATTGAATATCTTTCTTGCCTGCGCCTTACCCATGGCCCAAGGAATGGCGGAACGCAAGGCAGAGCGGGTATTTACGCACCCGACGGACTGGCAACTTGAGGCCATGTACAACGGAGCAGTTTCAAATCTCTTGAACATGTTTGAAGTTCACCGCACGATCCAGGCTTTCGTTCCGAATGCGTTCCGGCGTTATCTCATGATGACCATCGTTCATGGCGCAATGAATCCGTTTCGTGTGCGTGACGAGCATTGGTATATCCAAGGTGTCGAAGATGTTACCAAGTTTGACCGCATTCGAGGCCGTTACCGAAATCCCGCTGAACGGGAACTCATTACCCGCGATCTGCTGGAGCAGGTAACCACCTTCCCGCACCTCATGGAGGAACAGGCCCGCGTGCTCAAAACCATTGCTGCTCTGGGGCCAGAAAAGGCCTTGAGGCACACGAATCACTACCAGCAAGGGGGCGACAAAGCACACCACAAGCACATTCGGAGAAGGCGATCCATTCTCGATCTGGCCGGCATCGCTGAAGCCATGGGTGTAAACAAAGTCAAAGTGAAAAACCTTTTGAAGGACACTCGACGAATCTTGCGCGATAGTTTCAACCGTGATGGCTGTTTGTTTGCAAGCGAGTAAATCATTCTCTGGGGTGCGTGTCAGAGCGTACCCCCTTTTTATTTTGCAAAAAAATTGCAGCTTGCGCCGCAAGCTGCAATTTTTTTGCTCCTACAAATCTTAACCAAATAAAGGCATTCTGACCTTGTTGCATAAGGCCCGGATCATCTCAACTGTCCACCGACGCAACGTGCCGCTAATCTGGGACCTACCTCACAACCCTTCAAGCTTGAATCGCGCCGTGCTGCCATGAGTTTTAGTTGATTGTTTGCCCTGCCTCTTGCCACTTCGTCCGCTTGGGTGGACGCCTCAAACTGCCGAGGCTCGGACGGTCGCGCCAGCAGCGCCGGTATCGCGCCAAAACATACCCCAAAACCGTTTGGTCACGCACCGCGCTTTCCGGCGTGCCCTGCCACCCTTCTTCGGACTCCGTTCACTCCTGTCCGCTTCGTGTCTGTTTTGTTCCCGCTTCCGCGGCCCTGGTGAAGAACAAAACAGCCATTAGGCGGAACAGGAGAATAAAAGATGTTAGGCAGCGCAATCAAAACCAATCGCACACTCTACGCTCAGCAACACATTCGCCGGATGCGCGGAGGATCTCAGGCCCACCTGATGCAGGCGTCCGATGGCGGATATTGGATTGTAAAATTTCAGAATTTATGTGGAGCTCCACATTAGTTGGATTGGACTAAACCGCTGCGCGGTATGGGTGGTGCCAGGCGACTTGTGCGGTCTCCAGATTTTGGGGGACAGGGGCTTGCCTGTCGATCCTGAGTTTTGTCTTCTTTGGTGTCTTCTCGCGTGAGTTCCTTTGCGAAAAGATGAGATGGCTGCTCATGGCGGCAATCTTGTTTCGCAAAAGGAGCTTTTCGATGACATCTCTTCGGCAACGCATGATCGAGGACATGCAGATTCGCAATTTGGCTGTCAACACCCAGGATTCCTACATTCAACAGGTCTCACTATTTGCACGCCACTTTGGCAAGTCGCCAGAACTTTTGGGACCCGACCAGATTCGTACGTATCAGGTGTACTTGACGACGGAAAGGAATCTGGCACCAGGTTCAATCACTATCGCTGTCGCGGCACTACGTTTCCTCTATAAGGTCACCCTGAAGAAGACATGGTCCTTGCAGGACATCATCCCGGCCCCGAAAAAACCCCAGACGCTCCCCAACGTTCTCAGCCCCGAAGAGGTCATTCAGTTCCTCGACGCCGTCGCAAGCAGAAAGCATCGTGCCATCTTGACGACATGTTACGGAGCCGGCTTACGCATCTCTGAGGCTGTTGCTCTCCAGCCTCCCGCAATCGACAGCAGGCGCATGGTTCTGCGTGTCGAACAAGGCAAGGGCAAGAAGGATCGGTACGTGATGCTGTCGCCAAAACTCCTGGAGGTGTTGCGCGATTGGTGGCGAGTGGAACGGCCACGGCACTGGCTCTTCCCAGGTGACATGCCCGGTCAGCACATCACCCGGTCCGCCGTTGGACAAGCATGCGAACAGGCCCACGGCATTTGTAAGATTTCCAAACCGATCACCCCGCACTCGCTGCGGCACGCCTTCGCCGTGCACCTGTTAGAACAAGGTACTGACATCCGCACCATTCAACTGCTACTCGGGCATCGCAGTCTGTCTACGACCGCAAAATATCTCAAAATCGCGACCAGCAAAGTGTGCTCGACATCGAGCCCGCTCGATCTGCTACCTCGTCCTGTTTCCATGGAGGTCAAGCCCGCCCCGCCGCGGCATTTCTAATCGCTAGCCCGGATGGATCGCCCCAAACTGGAAGTGGCGGATGTCTTTCGCCGCTATGGTGAATCCTATCGTTGGCAGCATGGTGCGTCGCTCTCCACTGCACAGCGGCGTGTCATGACCGCAGTCGAGGTGTGTCGAACTGCAACTCTCGGCGGCCATCTCGAACGATGTGACTCATGTCATCACGAACGCCCCAGCTACAACAGCTGCCGCAATCGGCACTGCCCGAAATGCCAATCGCTCGCCCGCGCCCAGTGGGTCGAAAAACGAAAAGCCGAAGTTCTGGACTGCGCGTACTTTCACGTTGTCTTCACTCTTCCCGAAGACATCGCCGCAATCGCTTATCAGAATAAGGATTTGGTGTACAGCATCCTGTTCCGAACCACTGCGGAAACCTTGACGATCATCGCCGCCGATCCGAAACACTTGGGCGCCGAGATCGGCTTCTTCGCCGTGCTCCACACATGGGGACAGAATCTGCTCCATCATCCCCATCTCCACTGTGTTATCCCAGGTGGTGGCATCTCGCCCGACGGTACCCGCTGGATTCCTTGCCGGCCCGGTTTCTTCCTGCCGGTAAGAGTACTGTCCCGTTTGTTCCGCCGACTGTTCTTGAAGTACCTGCAGGAAGCGTTCGACCGCCGCAAGCTGCAGTTCTTTGCTTCACTGGAAGAATTACGAGATCCACAAGTCTTTGCTCGTTACCTCGGTGAGGCGCGGAAAACGGAATGGGTTGTTTACGCCAAGCCGCCGTTCGGTGGCCCTCAACAAGTGGTCGACTACGTCGGCCGTTACACTCACCGTGTCGCCATCTCCAATCATAGGCTCATGGATATCGACGATGGTCACGTGACATTCAGGTGGCGTGACTATCGCTGCGACAACCAGCAGAAAACCATGACCCTGGCAGCGGAGGAATTCATCCGGCGGTTTCTGCTTCATGTTCTACCTGTTGGCTTCCATCGCATCCGCTACTACGGGCTCCTTGGCAACCGGTACCGCAAAGAGAAATTGGCGCATGGCCGCCGGCTTCTCAATATGGTTCCTCCCCGTCAGGATTCTTCCGAACCCACAGTAACCGAAGACTATCGTGATCGATACGAACGTCTCACCGGACACTCCCTGCGGGAATGTCCGGTTTGCCATCGAGGCCAGATGATCAGAGTCGCGGAATTGCCAAAGGTTCGTGGATCGCCAATCGTCCAGGACACATCATGATCCATCCGTTTACGATTTCAACTCGAACCGTCCATCAACTCGAAACCTTCGAGGCGAAGGAGCAGTGTTGCTTCACGGCAACTGTCATGGGTTCTGATCAGGACGGCACCAAGCAGTCATCGTCCCAGTGGGCGTGCCGAACCAGACATTCACATGCCGCCAACTTGTTTTTCGGTCCTCAATACCAATTTTTCTCCCGGTGGCCACATCCAACCATCCTTCAAAACCCATAGCGCGTGCATCCTTCATCGGTTTAGCCCAATACATTTTTAGCTCACCGGCACGGCCCGCTGAGTTTCTCTTCTGTTCACGGCCTCGCCATGGGCCGTGCCGCCAAGCTAAAAATACTCTGCATTATGGTAAGGACGCCGTTATGGAAAGGAAAACCCCGGCAGGCTAGAAATGCGGGCATGGGGCTCCAATCTCCTTCGCATAATTTGGGCCGTGCGAAGCTGACATGTCACCCAGGAGGTGCACATGTCACTTCGAAACTTGAGTCACGGCGAGTGGCTCGCGCAATTCAACGCTCACCTAACAAACGAACGGTTTGCCAGCGGAACGATGAAGTACTACGTCCCGCGTGTCAGCGAGTTCCTGGCCTTTCTTCAGAAGCGGCACATCGAACTGGATTCCGTGCGGCCCACGCATGTCGATAGATATTTGCAACTCGTGCTGCGAAGATTGCGGCACCGGTATAGGCGTTTGCCCTTTAACTGGCGAGCCGGTTATACCAACCCGATTGGTAAATTCCTGAAGTTCGCTCACGGTCAATGGCCACCAAATCCAAAACTGCTTAGCCGGATCGAGAAGTTTCAGCATCAGCTCTGCGAACAATATGTCCGTTGGATGATTGACGTTCGTGGATTAGCTCCTGCGACTATCTCTGACCGGCGCAAGGAGGCGTGCCGTTTTCTCACCTGGTTGCGCACCAACCGCTTAGGTTTAGCTGCCCTCAAAGTGAACCATGTGGACAGATACCTGAAGGAAAGAGCGCATGGGTGGCGTCGGTCATCCATCAAAGCAGCGACGGACTGGCTACGGATTTTTCTCCGCTGGCTGCACTCGATCAGCCAAACAAATCGTGATCTCTCCACGGCAGTCATCGGACCTTCAATGTACGCTTTTGCAAGTATTCCATCAGCACTGCGATTTGAGGATACGAAAAGGATCCTTGCTGCTGCGCGGCAAGATGCTACAGCAAAAGGCATCCGAGACCACGCGATTCTGATGCTGCTTTCTCAGTACGGTATGCGCGCCGGCGAGATCGTGGCTCTCCGCCTGGATGATATCGATTGGCGCAAGGAGGTCATTCGCCTACATCACGCTAAGACAGGAGCTACTTCATACCTCCCGCTAATGCCCGAGGTGGGAAACGCGATTCTCAAGTATCTGCAGAAAGCCCGACCGAAGACTTCCTTTCGGCAGATCTTCATTCGAACCCGTGCTCCTTATCGACCGTTTCCAACAGGGGCTGGCCTCTACAACATTGTTCGCAAACGGCTGGACACTGCTGGCGTTGTCACTTCGGGGAGGCGTGGGCCCCATGCTTTTCGCCACACACGAGCGGTCAGCATGCTCCGTGCGAGAGTTCCATTGAAAGAGATAGGCGATGTGTTGGGCCATCGCTCCGTTACCTCAACGATGATTTACCTGAAGCTGGCCGTGGACGATTTGCGCGCAATCGCCTTGGAGATTCCGACGGAGGTGAGGGCATGAAAGAAACCTGGCCCTGGCGTGCAGCCACACCTCGCGACTACGTACAACAGTTGAACCTACGCCATCCCCTTTCCCCTCACGTCTATCGCACCATTCTCAACGAGTTCTATCGTTTCGTGACCAAGAGAGTGAAAAATACTCGGCTCACGGAGAAGGTGCTACGGGAATGGCTCAAGGCCAGATTCAGTGTATGGCCTTTTCACCTGGTCGCTCATCGCGCTCGTCTGGTCGATCGTTATCTCGACTGGGCCGTACAGAACGGTGGGCCGCCGGAAAATCCGCTGGCCACATTGAGAAAAAAGTATGGTCAGCGGGCGACAACACCCGTAGTGCGGGCACTGTTGAGTCCTGATCCCGCAGCATCTCTTGAGGCCTTGCGGCCAGCACCACGATTCGGGAGCTTTCTCGGTTGCCTCATGCGTGAGCACCTGGCCCTGATGAGGGCGATGGGGTATCGCTACGACGTGCAGGAGAGAGACATGCTGCGGTTGGACCGATTTCTTCAAAGCCGGAATGATCTTGCTGCACAGCCCTTGTCCGTGATGATCCGCGAATGGACGAAGGCAAACCCCAATCCAGAGCATGCGTTCCACTGCCTAAAAATCGGCAGAGTACTTTCCAAAGCGCTTTTGCGAATCGACCCGAACAGTAAAGTCATTTCCTGGGATCGATGGATCGAGCGCAGGGCCAAGCAACGCTACCGGCGGCCATACATCCTCAGCGAATCGGAGCTCCATCGCATCCTGGAGGCGGCCCGTACCTTTCCTTCACCACGATGCCCATTACGACCCCTCACGATTTACACCATGCTCGTGCTGGCCTATTGTGCTGGCCTCCGCTTGGGCGAAATCGTGCGTTTGAATCTGGGTCATGTTGACTTAGAAACGGGGACCATCGAGGTTTGTGAAACCAAGTTTTTTAAGACAAGGCGTTTGCCACTTTCTCAAAGCGCGGCCAGGGTACTGCGCTCTTACATCGAGGCTCGCCGGAAAGCCGGAGCACCGATTACTCCATCGGACGGATTGTTCTGGCATTGGCACAACAGGGGAGCCAGTCGGTACTCCTACGTCATGACAGAGAAGATGCTGGTTTGCGTTCTTCGTCACTCTGGTATCAAACCCAAGCAGGGTAAGGCTGGACCACGCATTCACGACCTGCGCCATGCCTTTGTCGTTCATCGTATGTTGGCCTGGTATCGACAAGGCATCAATCCTCAGCCATATTTACCTTATTTAGCCACGTACATGGGACACCGGGACATCAACTCGACGCTTGTGTATCTCACCATTACCCAAGAGTTGCTCCAGCACGCAGGAGAGAAGTATCGCCAGTTGGGTGCGGTCGCGCTGGGCAAGGTCGTAGGAGGTGAGCGGTGAAGCTGCCATCTCTGCACAGCTTGTTGCACGCCTTTTTTCATGGTTGGCTGGTGGAGCAACGCAATGCCTCGCGTCACACCGTGATCTCGTACCGCGATACCTGGCGTTTGTTCCTTCGATATGTGGCCGCAAGCAGACGCCGACCGGTGGCCAGGCTTCGGTTACAAGATCTCACTGCAACTGACGTGCTGGCGTTCTTAAAAGACTGCGAGGAACAGCGTAAGGTGTCCATCGGGACACGAAACTGTAGGCTCGCCGCTCTTCGTGGGTTTTTTGCTTTCCTAATCGACCGCGAACCTTTAGCCGCAGGCCAATGTGCGGAAGTGCTTCGCATTCCAGCAAAACGCTCCTGTCAGCGGGAACTCTGTTATCTGGAAGAGCATGAAGTGGCCGCAATCCTGGCCCAGCCGGATCGATCCACGCTTGAAGGCCAGCGCGACCACGCCTTGCTCGCGTTCCTCTACAACACGGGGGCTCGCATTCAAGAGGCCCTGGATCTCTGTCCAAGTTCGCTGCGTCTGGAATCACCGGCGCAGGTCCGGCTGATAGGAAAAGGCCGCAAAGAACGCGTTTGCCCCTTATGGCCGGAAACGACGGCTTTGCTTCGCGCTCTACTGCAACGTATCCCACGGCAATCCGATCAGAGGATTTTCGTAAACCGTTACGGTGAACCTCTGGGAGCCGCGGGCGTGCGCTTCAAGTTGAAACAGTACATGCAACGCGCACGAAAGAAAGTTTCGTCTCTGATGGCTAAACGGGTTTCGCCACATACTTTCCGGCACACGGCTGCCGTACATCTGGTTGCTGCCGGCGTTGATGTCACGGTGATCCGTAGCTGGCTTGGTCATGCTCACCTGGATACGACCAATCACTACGCACGGGCCACTGTCGAAACCAAACGTAAAGCACTCGAAAGAATAGCTGGCTCATCTCGGCCAGCACATGCGCCTCGTTGGAAACGTGACACTGACCTGATGGCATGGCTTGATTCGCTGTAGATTCTGAGTGCCATTATCGAAAGGTTGGAGCGGCTGAATTCCAGCAATAAAGGGGGTTCAACCGCTCTTCCTTCTCATAACGGCGTCCTTACCATAACCGAGGTGCCTCGTTCTCGACAAATGGACTTGCAACGCCGATGCACGACAAGCTGTCTTCGCCCGTCCATCACAGTCCCGCCGCTACCGCGCCATCTTCATTGACCAGGGATATTGTTTCAATGCCGGCGAGTGGAATTTCCCCGATAGGGATCTCCGGGGTGTGTATTCTCGCAATTGCGTCTATCATCACGTCACCGGTTGGACGGACTTTGAGCCAGCTCTTTCACTCGCCGAGCAGTCAGACCTGGGTGATCTCTGGCAATGTGCTTCGCAGATGCCGCGTGAGTGGTATCAGGGAGACCACGCTGGTCTTTCGCGCCTGATTGAAACCCTGCATAAGCGCCGCTCCATGATCCGTGATCTCATTGCTCGGTTCCGCCAGCATGAACGCAATCCGTTTCCGAACTGGAAGCATACGGCGCAGGTTGCAGTTCCGGCCCTTCCCGCCGAATCCCTGGAATGCCGCGCTTGACGCGGTATTCCATCGCTTACAGATGGGCGTTTCCCTGGATCGTCAGGAAGCCTGACTTGCGGTTAAAAATTCCAAACCGGTAACCAGCACGGGCTATGATGTGCATCTCGACGCTGAGACGAACCAGATTGAGAAAGCAACGAAACATGGGCGTGGGCCATGACGAACTTATGGTGATTATTCCACCCCTGAACGAATCCTGCATTGAGGACCTTGCCTTCTCGATCATGCTGCTGCTTTCTTCTTTCTCTCCGCCCAACGTTTCTTCATGGCCAGGCCGATCTTCCTACGTGCTGCTGCCGACAGGTGCCGTCTCCGGCCATAGGGCTTACCTGATGCTGTCCTACCACGTTTGCCGTCGCTGTTTTGAAGCGCTGCAATCGCACGGTTAAGACGGTCTCGTTCGGTTTCCAATTCCGCGATGATTGATTGTGTGTCCAAGGGCGGGTGAGTCTCCTTATATTCAGAATCGCCACGATTCTACAACAAACTTGCTGGAGTTCTGCGCTGACGGCTCTTTTTCAGTCGAGGCAACGGCTGGATCTTTACCTGCTCGATTAGGTCATGGGCTCGCGTTGTGGCGGCTCGATTTCTTTGAGATAGGCTTTCACGGCATCCCAGAGGCGGAGACCTTGGCCTTCTTCGCTTTCGGCCAGCACGCGAGCGGGATGGCGCGGAAGTTGTGAAGAGGATCACGGCCATCACGTTGCATCTATTCCTTTCGTTGCAAATCCTCCAGCAGGATTTCAAGATCGCGCAGCTCGGGCAGATGATACCTAGTAAGGTATCGCTCCACTCGAAGATTCTTCAACAGCGATTCTGCATAACCTCGGCAAATGGTCAAAGTAAGTAGATCAGCCGAGAATGCCTTAGGAACTGTGCGCAGAATGTGCGCCACTTTCGCATGCCGCGTCCGCTTCCATGCACGCTGGCTCACTGCCCCGTCTCGTGGTTGTGCCTTCATTTCCGCTCACCCCCATCAGCGTCGAATAGACTCGCTAGATGCTCCGGGATCATCGCCAACGACTCTGCCCGCAGAAGGGTGACGAAGTTCTCGTCACGAAACAGACGCCCGAAGATACTTCTGAACCTTGCCAGATGATCTGCCGTCCACGCCACCTGTTGAGGCAGTGCGAGAATTTGGTGTAAGTGCGAGTGGTGTGCGACGAAATTGATGCTGCGTCTTTTTGCGCCCAGGTAGAGTCTGCTCATAGACCTCCGAAATGCAGCGGCAGCGCAGTGAGGTTATCAAGCCGCTGAGATTTTTAACGCGATGAATGTCTAAAAAGGCCACGTTCTTGCTTGCCCTGACTAGGAATTTACCGTTAACTTTTGCCAAGCGCGGCACGACATAGTAATCCAGGATCGGAAGTGTGGCGTTTACGCAACCCACTGATTTTACGTGATGGCGGTATGTGGCGGGAGATCGCGGGAAATGACGGGGTTAAACGTGATTCAGTTGTTTATACAACTGGTTTAGTTGTTGACAAACCCAACAGAAAGTTATCAAATTAATTATGGCGTGAGTAAGAATTGAGTGAAACTTGAGTTGAGACTTAAACCTGAAAGTTCTTTGAAATGTGCAACTTAAAAAGTTTGATGCGGTAGACGGGATTTGCACCCGCACGGAGCCTTCTAAGGGAACCCCACCTGATTCCAAATCAGGCGCGTCTGCTGATTTCGCCACTACCGCATTAAAGAGGCTGGCCGATTAAGACCAGCCCAAAGCAATACAGTTGCTCACCATGGCCTGATTCGCCGTCCGCCAAGACTCAAGCGAATTGGGCCTTTGTGTTATCGCCCTCAATCACGGCAAGCGTGATGGTCAAGGGCTATCCCTAGTAGCATGGAAATTTCCAATCTCGTACGAAAATAGTTTACCACCATCGTGGTTATCATTCCTCTCATTTCTCAAAGCCTTTTACTGAGTGACCAAAGAACATATTTTTTCATCTAACTAATTTTTTACTTGACACAACTTGCGCCAAGTATTATATTGTTAACTATGAAGAAGTCAGAGCGCAGACATCAACTTTCAGGCTCTTATACGGTGGCGGAAATTCCACTGGCTTGCAGTAACGAATTGGCCGCTGTTGAATTTCTGGAAAAGCAACGCTGGGGCAATGGTCCTGCCTGCGTTCACTGTGGAAGCGTGAATGTATACAAAATGATTGACGCGAAAACAGGCGAACGAAGCACACGGTATCTCTGGCGTTGTCGCGATTGCAAGCAGCAGTACACCGTCCGCATCGGCACAGTGTACGAGGAATCAAGGATTGAATTGCGCCACTGGTGCTATGCGTTCTGGAGAGCGTCAACGTCCAAGAAAGGCGTATCTGCTCTGGAAATCAAACGGCAATGCCAGATTAGCTACAAGTCAGCATTGTTCCTAATGAATCGTATTCGGTTTGCCATGGCACCAGACGGAGACAGCCCCAAATTGACTGGCCTTGTTGAATGTGACGAAACTTACATTGGCCCTCGTAAGCCGCGCTACAAGGGCACCAGCAAGCGCGGACGGGGCACCAGTAAGACTCCGGTGTTCTGTGCCGTGGAACGAGATGGCCAGCTTCGCCGTCGCATAGTTGCGGACGTGACCACTGAAACAATCGAAAACGCAATCCGCGAGGAAATCGACCGGAGCGCACATCTTTTGACAGATGAGTTTTCAGCTTACAGGCGCATCGGGCCAGAGTATGCGGGTCACAGCACCGTTTGCCATGCAACCAAAGAGTATGCCCGTGGAATCGCTCACACGAATACAGCAGAAAGCAGCCATGCTCTAGTGAAGCGGGGAATCATCGGCATTTACCACAATGTAAGCCGCGAGTATTTGCATCGCTATCTCTGGCAGTATGATTTTCTGTGGAACAATCGGAAGATGAATGACGGAGAGCGCACCGTGTTAGCGATACAATCAGCAGAGGGAAAGCGTTTGATGTATCGCAATCCCAAAGGCGGTATCCAATGACAGATTGGGTTACCGAACGTTCTCAGTGTTCTCCCGCTAATTCCTTTGAACGGTTAAAAGCGGAAATCAAGGACGACATTAAAGCGAGAACTGTGCTAATTAAATCGGGAGATTACAAACTTTCGTTTTCAGAGGAAAACAAAAATCGTTTGATCGTTACCCTCGAAGGCATATTGCCTGGAAAAGTTCCACCAGTATCCATTAATGAATCTGTCTGGATAGAACTTAGTGGGAAAGTTATCATTGTGAGAAATTTAGAGGAAGAACTAAAAGCAACTCTGACACTCAATGAAGAGGGGAAATGCAGGTTAAAGATTAAGGGAATCGAGCATGATTTCTGGCGGGTTCGGCAAATGCTGTTAGAGGATTTATTTTTTAATATCGTGTAAAGCGGAATCTTGGGCCATAACTAATGAATAAAAATAAAAAATCGAAATCGGTAGCAATGGACAGCAAGCCAAAAGAAAAGTCTGGCCCTAAACCAGACGTGTTGAAGATCAAAGGCGACTGGAAAGAAAATATCAAAAAATCTCTCACCAAAAAGAAACCGCCTGAAGGCTGGCCGAAAGATTAGAAAATTACTCGCATAGGCAAAGCCTATTGCCATGCCATCTATAATATGAAGCATGGAAATAATTCATTCATCGCTACGCGAAATTGATTTCATTTGGACTGACGAAGGTTTTCAAGTGAAGACCGAATGCTGGAAATTATTTTTTCTGCATAATCGGCAGGAATCGCCAGCATAAAAGAATCGGATTTGCTTGCAGTAACGTCTTCTGGCGTAAGTGCGACAGATAATTGCAGCACAACGCTGTTGATGTCTTTCGAGGCAGCTCCTCTGTGTCCAATAAGAAACACCATTTGTCCTGTCTTGATTTGCATTATTTTGCTCACTTTCTTCTAAAACAGATTAGCAGCAATAATAAACCCGCCATCTCTGGCGGGTCGGTAAGGGTTAATTTTCTAGTTCAGAATTTGAAGATGGACTTCAATTCCGCTTCAATCTCGCGTGATCGTTTTCTCAGTCCCTCCAGATATTGCGGAGTAAAGACTTCGTTTTTGGATAATTGCTCCAGCTTGAGAACAACGGACTGGAGAGAACTGTTTAGAAGGGTGAGCATCCGGTGGATGCTGCTACGTTCTTGGCTGGTAAAATCGGCAATAGCCATGATTCGCCTTTCAAGGAAGGTGGATTTTGGTCAGGGGCGTGTTCGGTGTCGAAAGCACTGAGCACGCCCGATTCTGCTTATAGCGTCACTGGCGAAAGGAATGCAATGGTAAAATGAGGGAGAAATCGCCCTTGCGTAAAAGACATACTTCCGTCCAGGATTGAGTACTCTCTGGGTTCCACGCGGGCGAGAATCAGGACATCAACATCGGGAAGCATTGTAATTGGGAGCCACCAGGCAGGATGCCCCTCTCGCCACGTTAGCCCCACTGTGACCTTCACTTGTGCAGTGAGCATTCCGTTTATCGATAGAACTCCCGGTGCGCGGGTGCGTTCTGCCGTCCCACCAACTGCGCGTACACGGTAAGAAATCTCTTCACATAGGTTGTCCCGTGCAGTATTGGCGATGGGCCTGACTCTTGCATATGTGACGTCCCGGTGTGAATACCCAATCAAATCGTAGGCATGGCTGAGAGAGCCAAAGTGCCTCGTAAACGTCCAGGTTGTTGGAACACCCTTGGTGCGGTTTACTAGTGTCGAATTCAGGGTGCCTTTTCGTTTCCACAGACGCTTCAATGATTCCAGCATGTCCGCATTTTCGAGTCGTCGTTTCCGCGCAGCAATCAGCTCCTGAGCTCGCGCAAATTGCTTAGCAGAGATTATCGCGGGGAAAGCACCGTCATGAACGATCCACTTATCGGATGGTGTCAGCGTCCGTTTTTGCCCCTTCTTGCAGTCGAACTTACCAAAAGCTGACGATCCCTTATATACGGGGTTGCGCAGCAAGCACCGCAAAGCGCACCAGCCCCAGGGGCGGCCCCGGCGCCAAAGCCCACGTTGATTGAGGTACTTTTGAATGGCCCCTTGGCACATTCCTTTTTCAGTAAACAGATTAAAGATCAACCGGACTAAATCAACTTCTTTCTTCCGACCGGGCTTCAACACTACACGATCTGTCTGAATGCTCTTACGCTCGCCCGATTTGAGTATTCGCTTTGGTTTGCCATTTCTGTCAACAAGCTGTCTCACCATGCCAAAAGGAGGAAGTCCGCCGAGCCATACACCCGTGGAAGCCAGTCGGCACTGTCCCGCGAACACCTTGGCCGATAACTCGCGGCTGAATTCTCCGGCCATCGTGCGCTTGAGCGCCTTAAGAAGATTGGACGTCGTGCTGTTGTCATTCTCGAATTGTTCGGCGCAATAGCGGATTTCAATTCCAGCTCGTTTGCAGATGTATTCGTAATGTGCAGCTTCATCCGCATCGGGGAACCGGCCCCATCGGCTGATGTCATAAACGAGAATCACATCGAAGTCGGAGGCTCCAGCCTGAACCACCCGGAGCAATTCCTGCAATCCCTTACGCCCTTTAATAGTCGTCCCGCTCTTCCCCTCATCACTGAAAGAGCGCACGATGCCGATGTTATGTGCCGCCGCGTAGAGCGCAATCGCGGCGGATTGATTCTCAATCGAGTACTGCTGGTGTTCCGTGCTCATTCGTAGATATTGTGCGGCGCGAAGGAGTCGGCCGGACGGCGCACTTGAAGAGTGATCGGGCATTCGTTGTGTTGACCACAATCGGACTGAAAGGGTAACACATGGCGCAATCGGACTCAGGCTTACCTGGCGCGAAGGTGGGATTTACCGGCGGGGAAGGCAAATATCGCAGTGTTCTAGGCGATAAAAAACCAAAACTTAAAGCAACAGCTCTCTATTGAAAATCATCCCTACCTAGGGTAGAATTAGTTTTATGGAGACGCTGAATTTATTTACGCCAACCCGTGCGGCAGCAGTGACTGGTTTATCGCTCAAGTCAGTACAGAAGGCGATTGACTTGAACATGGTGCCCGTGCGTCGAGTACGTGTTAAGGGAATCGCAAAACGCTATTTAGCAGACGTTGCACTGTTGTGTCTTCGGTTGGAAGCTGAAGGTTTGCACCAACTTTCGATTCAAGCCAGAAAGGATATTTTCAGAGCTGTCACACGCTCTCCACGGGAACCACAGGTGCGTTTTGGGGGCGTGTGTTGGGTGGATATCCCGGCTGCTCGGAAGAGGCTTGCGATGGGATTACTCGAACTGAGAAAAGTGGAGCATATGGTTTGGTCAGACAAAGAAATCTTGACGGGAACGCCCGTTTTTAAGGGTACTCGTGTGCCTGTCCATTCAATTGCGGAAATGGTGAATAGTGGGACTCCTATTGCCGAGATTTTGGAAGGATATCCGAGCCTGACAGAAGAGAACGTTAGACTGGCTCCAATCTATGCCAAAGCTCACCCCTTGCGTGGAAGACCTCGAACACCTTGGAAAAAATCAAAGCCTACAAAGCGCCTTCGCAAGCGTTTGAAAGCTGCGTGAAGCAGCATGAAATTTTTGATAGACGAATGCTTACACACGAGTCTGGTGACCGTTGCAAACGATGCTGGTTTTGAGGCACATCATGTTGTACACCTGGGTCTTCAGGGAACGCCAGATCATAAACTTATGGGGCGTATCCGAGACGACGAATCAATATTCGTTACGAACAACGCCCTAGACTTCGTGACGATGTATGCTAACGAGGAAATCCATCCCGGCCTTGTTATCATCCTCAGGAATGTTCCTCCCAACCTACAACGTGCTCTGTTTCAAGCAGCTCTTGAATTCATTGGAGAAGATGAACCTGTGAATTGTGCGATTGAGGTTGACTGGGATGGATCGGAGATCAGCATCGATCAATACTCCCTCAACAAGACCGCGCGGGACTCTCGCGCTGATTGAAACTCTGCATAATCGCTGATCCATAATCCGTGTCTCTGCGCCATTCCTCAGGCTGCTCCAGGGTTCTGTTTGCTCGTGGTCTCCAATAAATTTGCCTGCTCCATGCCTCTATCATTTCCGTCTCCTGTGATTCGCCATAGAAACCGGCACTTGCCGCCTTGGAAGCATTTCTTTCGATTCTGCTGCCGTTTCCTCTGAAGCGACTCGATGCCAAGCGATTCTTTTCGCCAAATAACTCCCTGGCCTGCAATCCGGCAGCAATCACTTGGCGCTTTCGAATCCCGCGTACATCTGCGCCTTCCCAGTTCATGCTCACCAAGACTGGCCTCCCGCGTACTTCTGCTGTGCTCCGCTCTCCGATATGTTTCCGTTGATTCGCCGTTCTCAATTCTCCCGCCAGTACCACTCACGCTTTCCGCCTGCTGATCAGGCTCCCAGACCTCCGGGGAATGCATCCCTCCCGCCAACGATACCCCATGTTGTCAGTCAGTTTGCTTTCTCCCTGCGTCCGTCGCGCTCGCGGTCTTGGCCTCTGCCCTGCGTTCTGCGGTTGTTTTTTTCTGCTAGCGCCAAGATGAAAGAAAAAAATCAATCCTCGAAAGAGGGACGGAGAAATCATCATGAGAACGAGCAAGAATTCAACTCGCAACACATCCACCAAGAGCGCAAACAATCAGCAGCGGAAGTCCTTCAGCAACAATCTGGTGATCCTGACCGGCAATCTGGGCGCAGATGCGGCTTTCTTCGGCGCCAATGACAATGCGGCCTCATTCCGCATGGCCACCAAAAGCAAGTTTGGCGAAAAAGAATACGTCGAATGGCACTCTGTCGTCGCTTTCCGGGAACTGGCGAAGGAAGTAGTTGAGAAATGCACGAAAGGCAGATTCATCAAGGTCTATGGCTACCTGCATCACAGCCAGACTGGGAGCGATGACGCCCCGCAGTTTAAGACCGAAGTCGTTGCGACCGGAATCAAGTACCTGGACCGCAAAAAGTAAAATCCTACGGGGCGCAGCCTCAGCCGGCTACGCCCCTCCATTTTTAGCTCTGCTCAGTAGCATTGGGCCATCACGCCTATCCGGGCCTAATCCTCAGGCCGGCGTGTCGTTTTTCTGGGCAGCGTCTCGGCATTGATCCGCCTAAAAACAGAAATCTGGTTAGGAGTCTTCGTCCTCGGCGTATTCTTTCAGAATTCGATCGCATGCCCGCTCAAATGCTTCTGCGGAATTTGGACGTGGTTTGGTACCTGATGCAATTTCATCCCATTCGCACATGATCTCGAACACTGGCATGTGTCCGGTCCAAATTCCGCTCAGCTCACGAAAAAAATAGTTTTGTACGATTTCGCCCGGTTCATGCCAGTGGGCCAGATCACAGACAAGGAGTTCCGTATCAGCGAGGTACGGCAAAGGCGAATACTTCTGCTTGCCCTCAGGAGGTGCCAAAGGGTCAGTGCCAAAAAATGGATTGTTAATCACGATCCCTGTGACCATTTGCTCTCCATCGAGGTGGATGGCAACGATTTGGGCCACGGCCGTCACGGGAGTCTGGCGGTACTCGCGACGAACCCTATCAGGTTCGAACCCAAGTACTGGCTCTAAGTGGGCGTTTGGATTTTGGGTCGCAGCACAGAGTTGCTGCAGTCCCGTCCCATTGACTGGAATGCCCGGCAGGTGGAGCTCTAGCTCTGCACTGTGCAAGAAAACCGAGTCTCCAACACGTTGACGCGCTGTGAGAGCCAATAACCTCCCATTACACGAGTCAAAATATGCTAGCTCTTCTGAATGGTGATAGTTCGTCATTTCTAGCGCAGCATAACGTTCTTCCCAGGCTTGGATCGCATTTAGAAAATGTGCAATGCCAAATCCGTACCACGCATGTCCGCTTTGGTGAATCGCAAAAGTTCCTTCATCGGAAAGGCCAACGTGTCGGGTGACGGCGGAAAATATGCCGGCGAGTTCTTCTGGTCTTGCAATATCCAAGCGTAACGCGAGACGCACGCAATGACCGCTCAGATTGATTTCGACGTCCGTAAGGA
Source organism: Terriglobia bacterium (assembly GCA_020072645.1). Taxonomy (NCBI): domain Bacteria; kingdom Pseudomonadati; phylum Acidobacteriota; class Terriglobia; species Terriglobia bacterium. The sequence goes on along the minus strand of JAIQGK010000002.1, from coordinate 148,969 downwards.
GAAAGCCCACATCGTTGTCTCTCGTACGGCAGTGGAACCAGGGTACCTGTTGGCCGTCGATAAAAAGTTGCTGCTTGGAAATCGGCCATGTAGGGTCAGCAATGGTGACCGCACTGGGTGCATCTGTGAAGAGCACGCATGCATTAATTCGCAGCGCATCGCGTTTTTTGTTGAGCAGCTCCGCAACGTGGACTCGCTGCTGAAAAATCGCATTGATTTCTGCGGCATTAAAAAGGAGGATTTCACGCGTGCGATCCTGCACAATCTGATCAACAGCCTGTTCTGAGTAGTCGGACATGCTGAAAATGCACGCGACCACATCCGTGGGCGTGCGTTGGAGCCGGATGCGGATGTTATCGATGTCGGCGATGCCAATCTTGTCTGTTTGCCATTTTGCTTCGATGATGTAGTCCGTTAAGCCCACGCGTGCAAAGAGATCGGTTTGGCGGGGTGCGGCAATTTTGGGATTGAGTTCGACCTGAAAGCCCTCCAGCCTTAAGCGATGACGAAGGAGCTTTTCAAACCGACGGCCGCGATCAGCGGGATCCGTCGAGTCAAAAAGCTGCTCAAAGCGACGACAAAGTGCTGATGCGGTACTCTCCAAGGGACTCTCCTCCCCAAAAGGCAGCGTATTTACTTACTCAGAAATGATAATGCCTTGGAGAGCGAGAATGTGCAGGTCTTCAAAACCCAAACGCTCATTCTCCTTCTTTAGCCACAACCGAGCGGCCAGTAGAAATCTCGCTTCGCTTAAAACCTGCCATCGATATAATTTGAATATGCACATTGAGGAGAGTCTACGTGGCGTCTGTTGACGAAGCGTCCGCAATACCGTCCAAAAACTCCAAAGCAAGCGTCAAAACGCAATCGGAACTCGTATTTGAGCAGTATCTTGAATCGCAGAATCTGAACTGGAGTCGTATTCCAGAATCCAGTCGGAAGCAACCCGATTACAGGATTACGCAGGAGCTGACATGCGTATTTGAAGTTAAGGAATTCGCCGATCCAAAAATAAAACCTGTGGGCGGATACAATCCTTGTCCACCCATCAAAGAAAAGATTCAGGCGGCGTCCGAAAAATTCAAGTACTACAGAAACGACTGCTGTGCGTTAGTCCTGTGGAATACAAGCATTTATCGAAGTGCGATCCCGGAGATTGTCCTCGCGGCAGCTTTCGGAGAGAAGGTTTACATGAACCGACCACCACTTGGAGCACAGCCGAGCACCTTTCACTTCTCGGGACGAGCAGAGTTGAGACCTGATTGCAATACCAGACTTAGTGCGATTGTGATCCTCGCACCGTACCAATTAAACCACGTGCGACTTGAAGTTTGGCGGAGACTTGATGCCAAGAGACAACGAGGTGAAGAAATTCAGCCGTCTGACCAATTTGACTTGCTTGCCCAGGTCGAATCTGAAGGTATCGTAGGCAATTCATACGAAGGTACCATCCGAACCATTGTGCTTGAAAATCCATATGCGAAAATTGCGTTTCCTCATGACTTGTTCGTTGGAGCATTCGATCAGCACTGGCGCATGGAATCGGGCTGCTTCCGGCTTTCTTTCGTAGGTGCAGAGCTTCAGCGTCTTGAGAGTGAAGGCGTGCCTACCATTTTTTGGTAGCGTCAAGATCAGACGGGGCTAAGGCGTCCAAGAGAATTTTGGTCCAATTCCCCTACTGGGCTGCATGAATCGGCGTTGAGTTTGCGGTTGCAAACGCAGCCAGTTCACTGCCGTTGACCCGCGCCGCCACATCCTTATTCCGCACCGCTTTCAGATATACCATCGTTGAAGCAAGGTCGTTGTGTCCAAGCCATAATTGCAGGGTGCGAATGTCGCAGACATGGTCCTGCAAATTCCGGGTCGCAAATGTATGTCGGAATTTGTGCAGGAACCAATTGGAACAAAACTCGCCGTCTGCGCATTTGTTCCCATGGCGGGAGGTGCATCGACCGCAGTTCAGACCGGCCTTATACGCAATCCGCTTCAGCTTCCATTCGTGCTTTTTGTCCGGCTCGCCTTTCATTGTCGGGAAGATCAGGTTATTCGGATTGTCTCCTTTCTGGCGCTCTTTGTGGGCCTTCAACTCAGCAACCAGCGAGGCTGGAATCGGGACCTCGCGCTCTTCCTTGTTTTTCGGCTTAAATGCCCATTGCGTCTTGGCGGTAACCCGCACCGCGTGACTGCGAAAATCTACATCCCGCCAGGTCGAATATCGAACTTCCTTGTCGCGCATCCCCGTCAGGAGATAGAACAGGAACAAGGTTTTCTCCGCTGGCTGGCAGGCGCTAAAGAATGCCGTCAGGTCTTCCGGTTCATAAATCGGCCGTATCGGATCGACATATTTCGGCCAGTCGCGTTTGTGCAGTAATCCAGTGATGCCGTTCAGCTTCAGCAACTGGCAGACGATCACAGCGCGATTGTTCGCAGTACGTGGGCCGCAGCCGAGGTCATAAATCTTGCGGATAAATCCGAGAATATCTTCCCGCGTAACATCGTGCAGATAGGTCTTCCGGCAGTTTTGGGCAAACAGCTCCAGGCAGTGCTTGTATGCGCCGTAGGTCCTGGGCTCGCGTTGTGGCGGCTCGATCTCTTTGAGATATGCTTTCACGGCATCCCAAATGCGGAGACCGTGGCCTTCTTCGCTTTCGGCCAGCTCGATTCCGGCCTTGCCGGCATCAAGCTCAATGGCCTTGCGCCGCGCCTGCTCCAGCACTTCGCTCGAATCCTTGACACTCTGCCGACGCCGAGCGCCATTCTCGTACCACTCAATGTAATAGGTGCCTTCGGCATGCCGCTCCGGGCAGCCATCCACCAGCACCCAATCTTGCTTCAGCTTATTGTTCTGCGTCTGCGCAGGTGCGAAGCGCCATTTATCGGCCACTTTGACATACTTGAGGATGTTGACCCGGCAAGAATACCCTTTGTGGTTTTGCGGTTTCGGCACGGCTGGTAGGCTCCTGTCTATCTTTCAGCTACAGACAGGATGATAGACAGGAAGGCATCTAAATACAAGAAAATAATGGTACATGGCGGAGAGGGAGGGATTTGAACCCCCGATACCCGTTAAGGTATGTCCGCTTTCGAGGCGGATCGTTTCAACCACTCACGCACCTCTCCGCGTCGTGAAAATTCGTGGTCTGCTGATCATTTTATCAGGTGAGGCCCATCAAGGAGCGCGCTGGTTCGCGGGTTCGGTTGCTGCTACGTACACACTGTGATTTGCCTCGTCGCCCCAGGGCTTTAGATCTGCCGCTTTTACTCACCTGGCGCAGCTCACGGGACGCGATTACTGATGCCGCAGGGCATCCATTGGGTCCACCTTCATGGCGCGCCGTGCCGGAATGTAGCAGGCCAGCATGGCGATGGCGGCGAGCACGGCGGCGACCGAGACAAAGGTAAGAGGATCGGTAGGTCGAACGCCGTACAGCATGGTCCCCATCAGGCGTGTGAGAGCCAGAGCACCGGCCAGTCCAATGAGGATTCCGGCCAGCGTCATGCGCGCGCCATCTTTCAGGACCATACGCAGCACGTCAAACTTCTGGGCTCCCAGGGCCAGGCGCACGCCGATTTCCTTGGTGCGCTGCCCCACCATATAAGAAAGAACGCCATAAATGCCGATGCTGGCGAGCAGCAGCGCCAGAAGCGCGAAGACGCCAAGCAGCGTCATGGTGAAGCGCTTGTTGGAGATGGAATCGGCAACGGTTTTTTCCATGTCTTCAGGATTATGAACAACCATTCCTGCGTTGTACTCAAGGATGCGGCTGCGCAGCGCGGCCACATTGGAGGCTCCAGCCGAGTGCAGGCGTACGAACGTGTCCGATGCCAGGCCGGCGCGCTGCATTTCTCTATCTGGAATTTGGGCCAGCGGCAGATACATCTGGGCGCGTAGCGCATCGGGCCCATCGCTATCGAGCCCCCACTGATTCACGTGACCCACTATGCCGATAATTTGCGGATTCGGTAATTTATCCAGCGCGGAAGGATTGGTGTTGAGATCAATGTATTGTCCAATGGGGTCCTGTCCAGGAAAATATTTTTCCGCCATGCTTTCATCGATGACAGCAACCGGGGCTGCATGCTCGTTGTCTGCGGCAGTGAAAAAGCGTCCGCGCTTGAGCGGAATCTGCATCACCTTCAGATAGTCCGGTTCCACGTCATACTCAATGGTCATGGGATAATCGCCTGGATGCGCTGGTTTTGGCCTGCCTACAACCCAGAAGAAATTTTCGTCATCGCTCCCCATGGGATGTGCGCCTCCACTCAAAGACACGGCTTCAATGCCCGGAGTTGTCGCCAGCTTGTCATGAATCTGGCGGTAAGCGGACCGTATTGCGTCGGCGGAGCCGCCTTTGAAGGAAGCAGGGCCGGAAAGCTCCAGAGTCAGTACGTTTTTGGGATTGAAGCCAGGATCGGATCGCCACAGGCTGACTAACGTCCGAATCATCAGGCCCGCGCCGATCAGCAGCACCAACGCCATCGCCAATTCTCCAACGACGAAAACACTTTGAGCGCCACCGCGTGCACCTGCCAGAGCGCGTCCGCTTTCAATCAGTTGTCTGCTCACGCTGCCTTGCGACGCTTTCCATGCCGGCATTAATCCAAAAATGAGGCCTGCGAGAATGGACAGAGCAAACGTAAACAGCAGAACGCGAAGATCAAGGCCAATATCCTCCGCGCGCGGCAGTGTGCGCGGGACAGCGGCAAGTGCCGCCGTCATGCCAAATTTGGCCACAACCAGCCCCAGCGCGCCCCCGATCAAGGACAGCAGCAAGCTTTCAGTCAATAGCTGGTGAATCACTCTGTGCTGTCCCGCGCCCAAGGCCATGCGGATGGCAAACTCGTTTTGTCGCGCCGTGGACCGCGCCAGTAAAAGGTTGGCGACGTTCACGCAGGAAATAAGAAGAACAAATGCGACCGCGCCCAGCAGGACAAAAAGGATCGGGCGCATATTGCCGACCATTCCGTCTTTCAGTGAAAGAATATTGGCTTTCTTGCCGGAGTTGACGTCCGGATAAGCAGCGGTCAGATCGCGCGAAACTCGCTCCATATCTTCACGCGCCTGCTGCAGAGTCACGCCCGGCTTGAGCCGGCCAATAGCGTCAAGGCCCCACCCAGCGGCGCGATCGTTATAAAACTTTGGCTCGTTATATTCGCCCACTGGGACATAAACGTCATTCAGCGGGCCGCCGCGCTGGAAGTTCTGTATGTGGAGATGAAAACTGGATGGCACCACGCCGACGATGGTTCGGCCCACATCGTCCAGAATCATCCGCTGGCCGATGATATCTTTGCGTCCGCCAAACTTGCGCTGCCACAAGCCTTCAGTGATCATCACGGTGGGGTTCGCGCCAAGCTGGTTTTCGTCAGCGGTAAATGTCCGGCCCATGATCGGGTTCACGCCAAGAATTTCAAAAAAACCGGCGGAAATCATTTCTCCATGCAGACGTTCCGGCTCGCCGTTGCCGGAAAGATTAAACCCGGTAGAGCGGTAAGCGGCCATGCCCACGAAGGTGGTGTTCATCTTCTGCCAGTCTTTGAAGTTTGGATAAGAGATGGAGCCATTATCAAAGTTCGTAATCTTCTGAAACATGGAGACCAACTGCTCAGGTTGATAAAAGGGCAGAGGATTGAGCAGCACGCCGTTGACCACGGAGAAGATTGCCGTGTTCGCTCCAATGCCAATCGCCAGGGTGAGAATCGCAATCAGTGAAAAGGCAGGCGACTTGGCCAGCACTCGAAGTCCATAACGCAGGTCTTGAGGCAGAGAGGTGAGTAGGTTGGCGGACATACGTTTTTTGACTGCTGCCAAGATTTCCGGTTAGCAGGAGGTCTGCTGTCTTTTTTGGCGAAAGAAGTTCTGCAGAATTTCTGAACATTTTTCAGCCAGCACGCCGGCAGTGACTTCCATGCGGTGGTTCAGGCTGGGATGATTAATGACCTGTACCGTGGACCCGGCAGCTCCGGCTTTAGGATCAGCGGCGCCATAGACCAACCGGACAATCCGCGCATGGATGAGCGCACCGGCGCACATGGAGCAAGGCTCAATGGTGGCGACCATGGTGCAGCCAGTCAGGCGATGATTTCCCAATCGAGCAGCAGCCTGGCGCAGAGCAACGATCTCCGCATGGGCCGTGGGATCGCTATCCAGCAGGTTGCGATTATGCCCTCGGCCGATGATCTCACCATCCTTGATTACTAAAGCGCCAACAGGCACTTCACCGGCTGCGGCAGCGAGCCGCGCCTGCTCCAGAGCCAGTTCCATCCATACGGCATCTTCTCCGGACTGCATGTCTGCTGCGTTTTTGTGTGTGCCTGTCATAAACCTTGCCGCGGGTTGCATCAAAAATTTAGCACGAGCAGCAGCTCTGCTTATGTTTTATTTCTCAGTCAACCCGAGAGAGTTTACCAGTCTCTAACCAGTATCGGCGTCCTTACCTCAGTGGACGTTGGCGGGAACAAACTCGCATCAAGCCCAGACGGGCGCAGATAACGAAGGAGCAACGACATGAACAAGAAATTTATTTTGGCGCTGATGCTGACCACAGGGATGGCATTTGCGCAGACAGGCAGCTCTGGCTCCACAACCGACCAGTCCAGCCAGCAGCCCTCGACAACCAGTCCATCCACCTCGCCTTCCACTTCAACGCCTTCAACGGCTGATCAAACGAATTCAAGCGCGACCACTACAAATTCGACCACGACCAGCACCAGTGATCAATCCAATTCCATGCGCGGCTGCCTGAAACAGTCCGGCGGGAACTGGGTGCTTGCGGCCGACAACGGCCAGAGCGTCAACCTGCAGGGCGACAGCTCCATGCTGAAGCCGCACGATGGACACCAGGTCCAGATCCAGGGAACGCGCGCCAGTGATGGTTCATTGCAGGTCAGCTCAGTCAACATGATTTCCGATTCCTGCACCAATAACCAGGCTGCCGCATCCGGCGCAACCGCGGGCACTTCCGCCGCCGATCAATCGGCTTCAAGCGCAGCAGCTCCGGCTTCAACCATGTCCAGCGCGTCATCACCAGCTGCCACAAGCTCAACTGATCAGAGCGCAGCTTCACCTTCCACGTCGGCCAGCAACAGCACGCCAGCCGCACCAGGCAGCGCTCAGGCTCCGACCACGGACACGAACAACGCGAACGCGCCCGCAGCAACTACCAACACAACCCAGGCGCCCGCACAGGGCGAGAGCGCCAGCGCTCCGGTAAATCCGCCAGCAACAACGCCGAGCTCGAGCGACCAGAGCGCGGCTGCCAGCACCAGCGCTCCAAGCAGCTCGACAACGTCCAGCACCACCAGCACCACGGACCAGAACTCCACTGCTTCCAGCACCGCCGCTCCCAGCACGACCGACCAGAGCGCCGCTGCTTCCAGCACGACTGCAGCTCAGACTCCTTCAACCAGCAGCACGACTTCACCCAGCAGCACCACCGCTGACCAGAACGCCGCTGCCAGCTCCACCACAGCCCAGAATCCTCCGGCCAGCAGCACCACCGGAACAGACCAGAACGCAGCTCCTGCCAGCAGCGCCGCTGCCGCTGACCAGAGTGCTACTTCTACTGATAAAAACTCCGACAAAAACTCCACCGCGGCTGACAACGCTTCGGCGTCTGATCAGAATGCAAACGCTAACGCTGATGCAGGCCAGAAACTGCCCCAGACCGCTTCTCCGCTGCCGTTGCTAGGCCTGCTGGGATTCGGCTCCATCGCTGCCGGCTTCTTTGGCCGCAAAAAGAAATAACCAACGCTCATCTACTTAACCGGCTGCCCGTATGCAATGCATGCGGGCAGTTTTGTTTTAGCGGGAAAGAAGTTGCAGCTATGGGCGATTGCGCCGAAGCAGAACACCAAAATCCGGGACTTAATTTTGTTAGGCGGTCCGCACGAAAAGTGGGCTGAAAAAACGAATAAAAAGTCTCTTTACGCGCTTCTGCCGAATGAGCTATATGTGTGAGGAGCTGTTAGTACTTTTTAGCAGGCTGCCGAAAAAAGTATTTTCAGCCTGGATTTTCAGGGGCTAAAGCCCAAGCCATTTGAATTGCTAACACTTGTTTCGAGGGGAGGAGACTTTTTCCGCAGCGGTCAGCCAAAACGAAAGACGCAGGCTAAAAGCGCTTGCGCCATCTAAACCCCGCAAAGGAAATACAAGAAGGTTTTCAACAAATGCTGGCCGATACTTGCTTGCCCAAAAGATTATTGCGCGCAGCCGAGAGCGGCTGCGGTACACAATGATTTGTTTATTGCATGCGTTGTCGAGTCATTTCAGAGACACCACACTAGTTGCTTAACCTAACGGGCAGCGCCCGGTGTTACAAGCACCGAACGCGCCCTAACCGCCGTTCACCTGCTAGAGGCAGGCAAACCTTGGCTGCTATTGAACATAAACACTCCCCGTCCCGGGCGCAAGGCTCCCGCCGCCGCGCTCACGCCTCAACCAAACCTGCTCGAATTAAATCCGCCAAAACCAAACCTCAAACTTCAACGCGCAGGCTTCGCAACTCAAAACACGGCGATCCCAAAAAACCGAAGAAGCGAGAGAGGTTGCCGCCTGCGCTGCGCTTCACCGAAACCAAACGCGGAAAGACCACGGTGCGCCGTTACAGCGGGCGCACGTTCTATCGCTTTGAAGAGGTCAAAGGCAAGCCTGTGGATTTTGTCGAGGTTTTCACCTCCGGCGAGAACCATGCAATTGACGTCCGTTTTCAGGACAAGACCGCGCTGCATTTTGTAATCGATCCCGGATTCACCCTGGAAACCGAATATGCCGACTGGAAGACAGAGAACTGGCGTCCTATCAAAAGCTGGCCGCTGATTCACAGTGAAACGCACCGGATAAAGCGATGAAGGCTGAAAGTTTACCCCACCCTTTGCGTCCGCAGTCAGTCCGGGTTGAGTATGCGACCCTAGAAGGACGCAAAGGATGGGGACCCACGCGAAGCAATTGGTACCCAGACGGTCCGGACTTCTGGGAATTTGCAGTAAAAGCTAAATCACGATAGACGTGCCGGCGCGGGTTCTAAACGGGACTCGCGCCGTTTTTATTGACTAATTGCGTCCCCAGGAAAGTAGTGCGTGCCCCATCCTTTGTCTCCCGCCTGATCGTAACAAATTACGAATCCTCCCACCGGAAGCAAAGGGTAGGTCAGATTAATGACGCCGGAATTATGGAGTTATCGTGAAGCCCACGGGGTCGGTCCTGAAGAGGGGTCCATTTGCCACGTCAACCGGGACGGTGCCCGCAGACGCAATCGCTGATGCCGGCACCGCAGCAGTGACCGTATTTGGGTCAACAAAGGTGGTTGGAAGCGCTGAACCATTGAATTCCACAACGGAGGATGAAGTGAAAAACGAACCGACCACCGTGAGCGTAAAGGCAGGGCCGCCCGCTTTCGCGCTGCTGGGCGAGAGGGAACTGATGACGATTGTGGACACCGTGAATGGCGAGCTATTCGAACTTGAAGGATTGACCACGCTCACCTGGAGAATTTGCGGCACTTCCGCGAAAGAAGCATCCACCGAGGCCGTCAATGTGGTGGAGGCGACGAACTTGGTGGGCAACGGATTGGCGTTCATTTCCACCACGGAACCGGAACCAAAACCGTCACCGGTCACGGTCAGGGTGAACGTCGGGCTTCCCGCGTGGACCGAATCCGGAGTCAGCTTCCCCACGAACGAAGGGCCGGAAGAGCCACCGCAACCGGCAAACGAGCCCAGCAGGATGAGCCCAACTGCTGCAAGAGCGACGGCATGTTTCTGACCTTTCATTTTTTCCTCGTCGTGACCTGAGGGTGTCTTTTGACACTAAGACGCAAGGCACGCCAAGAATATTACTACTTTCAGCCGTTAGTCATAAACTTAACCACAAAGGACACCCATTCGACTTCGCTCAGGGCAGGCTGCGGAACGCAAAGGAGATCGGGTAATCCCTGGCCGGCTAAATTTGCTTACGTGAGATAAGACCGCGCTCCACTTCGTCATTGATCCCGGCTTCATCCTGGAAACCGAATACGCAGATGTGAAGACAGTCAACTGGCGTCCGATCAAACGCTGGCCGCTGATCCACAGCGAAACACACCTGATAAAGCGATGAAGGTAGGCTTTTCTGTTAACCCACCCTTTGCGTCCACAGTCAGTTCGGATTGGACATGCGTTTCTCGCAGGACGCAAAGGATGGGGCACCCACAGTGTGGCAGGGGACAGTAAAGTGCTACTTTCGATTGATTAATGGATGCGCAGGGTCGGTCAGGAACCCAAACACCAGGCCATACCCACTGCTGCGGCGGTGCTGAGCAGGTTGACCAGATCGTTATCGAGCCAGCCGTGGCGCTCAAAGATCGCGCCCAGCAAGCTATCGATGACGGTGCCGAAAAAACCGGCAAGAACGATGGTGGCAAGCTGGCTTACAGGAACAAGACCTGTAGCGACCGCCGCGATGGCAACACTCGCCGCACCGAGCAAAGCGGCGATGGTCCCAAACAGGCTCATGCCGCCGTCAGTCCCTGCGGGAACCGGCTTGAAGGTGGTGATCATGAAGGTTTTGCCGGGAAAGGCCATGCCGATTTCGCTCGATGAGGTATCACCGGCGGCTTCAGCCAGAGCGGCCAGCGCGAGCACCGGCCAAGCTTTACCGGCCACGGCAACTACCAGCGCGGCGATGCCAAGATTGGCCATGGCTTGTGAGGCGGTACGTCCACCAGGGGGCTCAGCGGTGCGGAGTTGCTGCTTGCGCGCATAACCCACACGAGTGGCAACCAGGGTGACAGCAAAGACGATGAGCAACGCCAGAAACATGCGCAGATCGCGGACCGCCATGATGAAAGCGACGGCAGAGCCGGCGAGCGATCCGCTGAAATTCACGCCGTCGGCAAACCAAGCAAGCACGGCGAATCCGGCGGTGATGGCCAGCGCGGTGAGGAATCGGCGGCCGCCGGGAGGGAATTCAGAGTGATGCAGGGATGCAAAGACAGCAAGAATCGCGGCGGCAAAGCCCAGCGCTAGGAGGTCAGAGATCCTGAATGAGCGGGATTTTGGCAGTGCGTTCCTCCCCGGCGGACGAGCGGGGCTGGCGGCATACAAGCCCCTTAGCGCATCGTACAAGAGAAAGGGCTTGCCACAAACAGGGTGGCCTAAACCTTTCCTTAAACCATGAACGTACGCAAGGGTGAATCTTAACTAAAGGGTGAATCTAACTTAAGGGTGAATCATGGCTGCATCTGTCTGGACCGGGTATCTTACTTTTGGACTCATTTCCATGCCGGTAAGGCTGTTTTCCGGCGCACGCGGCACGCGAGTTTCTTTCCACATGCTGCATCGGGACGACAACGCCCGGGTAAAGCAGCAGCTCTACTGCCCGGTGGATGAAAAGGTCATTGAGCGGAATGAGGTTGTGAAGGGCTATGAATTCCGCAAGGGCGAATATGTGGTTATCGAGCCGGAAGAGATCAAGAAGATCGAGCCCAAAACCGCCAAAGCCATGGAGATCCTGGAGTTTGTGAAGCAGGAAGAGATTGACCCTGTGTACTTTGAGTCATCCTACTATCTGGCCCCGGACGAAGCCGCCAAAAAGCCTTACGCGTTGCTGGTAAAAGCCATGAAAGATACCGGCTACGTGGGTGTGGCCAAGCTGGCCATGCACAATCGCGAATACACGGCGTTTTTGCGCCCGTATGAAAAAGGGCTGATGCTGCACACTATGTATTACAAAGAGGAAGTGCGTGAAGCGCCTGACTTTGGCACCCAGCATGCCACGCTGAAAGAAGGCGAAGTGAAAGTGGCGCACCAGTTGATTGAAGCCCTGGCCGCGAAGTGGGACCCGGAAAAGTATTACGACACGTTTGAAGAGAACCTGAAAAAGCTGATCAAAGCCCACATGGAAGGCAAAGAGGTGGTGGCGATTGATAAGCCGCGCCCTGCCGCCGCGCCGACTGACCTGATGGCCGCGCTGAAGCAAAGTCTGGCGCAGATGGAAGGAAAGAAGAAAGGTCCGCAACGCGTGGAGGCTGCCCAGAGAGAGTCAGAGGTTGAAGTGAAAGGGAAGCAGAAATCGGTTGTGGGAAAGAAGAAGCCGCCGAAACGAGCGGCGTGAAACCTCAAGATCGGGTGATCGCACGTGATCCGGTGATCGGTTGATCTGGTCCGCGAGGCCGACTTGCGCGCCGAGCGGCCTGCATCAAGCGCAAAGAATTGTCAGCCAGTGCCACGCTCCCAAGCGGTTTGGAGCAAAGCGACATAAACAAATGGGTTACAATAAAATCCTTCGCAATAATTCAGAGTTTGGGCGTTCAAACCGGTAGCACCGGTGGAGTTTGAATGAAGGCAAGTTTCAAGGCAATGTGGCTGCTGGCCAGCCTGGGCATTCTTATATTGGTGGCCGTAGGCTGCAATGACACCTTACGGCAATTTATCGTCCCTGTTCCATCGCCTTCTGGCGACCCCGGAACGCTTGCGCATGCGATCACACTCTCAACCAACCCGCTTCCGGCCGGCGGCCCTGGCAGTGATATGCACATTGACGTTTCCGGCGACTCAAGCGTAGGGATCGTGCCACTGGGGCTGAATCCAATTTTTCTGGGAAAAACTTCAAATCGCGTTTTCATCATTAATAAAGGGGACCCGACCGCTACGATTCCAATTCCGCCTTCGGTTTCCACTTATATTGCGCTCCTTCCCAACACCGCGGTTTCAACAGTGACGTTGCCCGCCACCAGTCTGAATCCAGTGGCCGGCGCCACCAGCAGCACCGGTAATTTTTATGTCGTGAATAACCTCAGCAATAGCGTTGACGTGATAGCCGGCGGCATCCTGGCTGTCGTTGATACGATCAAACTGCCGTCAACTCCCACGCATCCGGTCTCGAATCCGGTAATGATCGCTGGCAACGCTGCCAACAACAAGATTTTTGTCGTAAACCAGGGAAGCAACAACGTCACGGAAATTTCCACCATTGACGACACGGTGATCGGCGATCCGATCCCGGTCGGAAATTCGCCTATCTGGGCGGTGATGAGCACAGACGGGCTGTTTGTGTTTGTAGTGAATCAGGGCGATGGAACTGTGAGCGTGATTGATACTTCGCTGGACATCATTCTTCCTTGTGCTCCCGGTCCTTCATGCATTGGTGGAAATGCCATCAAGGTAGGCACAACGGCGTCTCCATCGCCGAACTTTGCTTTTTACGATTCCAAACTCAAGCGCGTCTACGTGAACAACACGGGCGAGCCGAGTGTTACCGTCATCAAAGGCAATGGGTTTGACCTGGGCTCAAATCCGCAGGTCTTGCCAGCTAAGATTGCGGATATTTCACCGTTGTCGGGGCTCCCGACTTCTATCACCGCGCTGAGTGACGGCAGCAAAGTTTATGCGGCGCTGGGAAATTGTCCGGCAGGAGTGAATCACCTCACGCTTCCTACAACTGCCAGCAGTTGCCCCGGCAATCTGGTCAGCGTGATTGATGCGGTTGGTCTGCGTGAAACGGGAACAATCGCAGTTGGCACAGGCGCAATTTCAGTGGACGCTTCGTCTGACGCGTCGCGCGTTTATGTAGTGAGCGCCAATGACATTACCACCGTTCGCGATGACGTGCACAGGCCGAATTGTACAGATCCATTGTGCCTGGATGGCCCGGTCCTACCCGATAGAACTTTTCCCACGCCTTCGATCTCCATTATCAAGACGGCTACAAATGTAGTTCTGGCGACTCCGGTAAACGGTGGAATCGTAAACCGTCCGCTGCCTACGTTTCACGTTCCACAGCAGGACCCATCGTGTGTTCCCACAATCGATCCTAATTTTAACGATGACGTTCCGCTGCCTTGTCCGCTGCAAACGCCGTTTCTGGTGCGTACTTTCCCATAGTCTGCGGAATTAAACAGTGCAAAAAAATGGGCGGCTTTGCGGCCGCCCGTTTGGAATCGCTATGAGAAGAAGTTAGCTCTAGTTGTCAGTTCGACGCTTGCGGTTATAACGCATGGCGATATTCATAAAAATGTTTCCGCTGCCTGTGTCAAAACACATCACCAGTGATTCCTGATCTTCACTGCTTTTTTCGCCCAGTTCATCGGCATGGATCACCGGCGGATAAATTTTGAACTTGAATCCCTGGTCATTGAGCGCGGTAATGGCGCTGCCAATCACCATATTGGCCAGTTCGCACACTGTTTCCCGCGCCACTTCATCGCTTTCGGGTACAGGTGATCCCGTGAGATAGCTCGCTACCTTGGCCGCGGTTGGCGTATCGATATCAAAGATGATACGGCCTTCAATGTCGCCCTTGATGGTAACCATGGAAGCGACGCCTTTGCGGCGATAGGCTTCTTCGTCCATGGTCACGTCGCCCATGCGGGCCGCGCATTGCAGCGTCTCCGCCAGCACGGCATCGGCCGCGTTGATGAACGGCTGAATCAGTTCGATCTTCATCGGGTCTCAGCTTTCCTGGGCAGTTGGTGTTGCCACCGCAGCGTCATCGCCCATTACGTACTTGATGACTTCGTAAAGTATTTCCGACTTCACCGGCTTCTGGACAAAGTGGCGCGCGCCCTTTTGCAGCGCGGCAACAATGTTTTCCTGGTAGCCGACGGAAGATACCATCACGATGCGGGCATTCGGATGCGAACGCACGATGCGTTCCGCAGCCTCAATGCCTTCCATCTGTGGCATGGTAATATCCATCAACACCATGTCAGGCGTGGTTCGGTCATATTCGGTAATGGCGGTGCAGCCATCGCCGGCCTCGCCGACAATTTCTCCGCCGAAAGCCTCAACCATCTTCGCTACGTTCTTGCGCGCGAAGACGGAATCGTCCACCACCAGATAGCGGATCGGCCTGCCGTCTTTACGAATCAGAATTGGAAATGTTTCCATACTTGTTCTCCTCGCGAATCCAATCAAACTTTTACTACTGCTCGAGCAATCTTTTCCGGGTTGCACTGCATGGCCAGCGTATTGGCCAACATATCCAGCGGGACAATGCGCATCGCATGTCCGCGTTCCACAGCCGCTTTGGGCATGCCGAAGACCGTGCAGGAATCCTCACTCTGCGCAATCGTCAGCGCGCCCGCATCTTTCATCAAACCCAGGCCTTCGGCGCCATCGTCGCCCATGCCGGTCATCAGAACTCCCACGGCGCGGCTGCCAAACTCCGCGGCTACTGATCGAAACAAAATGTCCACTGACGGCCTGTGACCGTTGGTGCGCGCTTCATCGGACAGCACCACGGTGTTGCCCAGCGGCATCCGCCGGACTTTAATGTGGCGATCTCCTGGGCAAATCAGCGCGCGCCCTGCAATCAGCAGGTCGCCGGATTGCGCTTCTTTTACGTCGATGGCGCAGGACTCATCCAGCCGCCGCGCAAACATCTCCGTAAATCCTTCCGGCATGTGTTGCACAACAACAATGGTCCCGGGAAAATCGCCGGGCAATTGCTGCAACAAATATTGCAGCGCGTTTGGCCCGCCGGTAGAAATGCCAATCGCCACGAGCTTGGTAGGCTCACGCCGTCCTCTTATTGGTTTTTTGTCCATTCGCGGACGATCGAATGTGAGTGGCGCCGGCGTGTTGCGCACTTTGGTCTTGGCCGCGACCTTGATCTTGCTGATCAGGTCCACGGCAATCTCATCCATATGAGCGGAAGCAGCGTCGCGCGGCTTGGCCACAAAATCAAACGCTCCCAGCGCCAGCGCTTTGAATGTCGCGCTTGCGCCCTCCGTGGTCAACGCGCTCACCACGATCACCGGCACGCGGAACCTCCGCGTGATCTCGCGCAATGTCTCCAGTCCGTCCATACGCGGCATTTCCAGGTCCAGCGTCACCACGTCAGGACGAAGGTCTTCAATCTTCTTGAGACCAAAAGCGCCGTCCATCGCCGTTCCTACAACTTCAATTTCGCTGTCCCGAGCAAGGATCTGTGGAATCAACTTTCGCATCAGTGCGGAATCATCCACCACCAGGACTCGCAATTTGCTACTCATGCTGTGGCCCCCACCATCTGTAACTTGCCGAGCTTTGCAACTACACTTGAGAGATTCAGGATCAGAACCACCGTTCCATCGCCCAGGATGGAAGCGCCGCTGACCAGGTCCGTGGCCACCAAATGATCGTCCATGGCCTTGATGACCAATTCTTCTTCGCCTACCAAATGGTCCACCACCAGGCCGAACTTGCGTTCGCCCGTGGAAATCACTACCACAAACATCTTTCCCGTTTCCGCCGGCTCTTTTTCCAGACGGTGCAGATGCAGCAGCGCAAGCACCTCATTGCGCAATTGCATTACCTCGTGCTGGTCCACACGATGCAGTGCTCCTTGCGTCGTCCGCGTAATCTCCACAACTGAAGCCAGCGGTACCGCGTATAACCGGTCGCCCACGCGGAAGAGCAAAGCCTTGATGATTGCCAGTGTCAGCGGCACCTTCAGGAAGAACGTTGTTCCTTTGCCGGCGGTTGTGCGAATGCTCACAGTGCCTTTTAGTTTTTCCAGCACCGTCTTCACCACGTCCATGCCTACGCCACGGCCGGAAATAGACGTAACTTCCTGCGCGGTGCTTAAGCCTGGATGGAAAATCAGGTTATTGATCTCTATTTCGCCCAGCACCGCTGCGTCGCCCTGTTTGATCACTCCGCGCTCCACTGCTTTTGCTATCAGCTTCTCGCGGTCGATGCCCCGGCCGTCGTCGGTCACCTCAATCACAATCTCATTGCCCTGGTGATAAGCGTCAAGCGTTACCGTGCCTTGCGCCGGTTTTCCATCGTTGATGCGCTCTGCCGGAGACTCAATCCCGTGGTCCACGGCATTGCGTACCAGGTGCGCCAACGGCTCCGCCAGCATGTCTAGAATGCTCTTGTCCAGATCGGTGTCCTGGCCCGTCACCACCAGATTTACTTCCTTGCCGCAGGACTTCGCTACATCTCGCACCACGCGGGGAAACCTGCGGAATAGATGTTCCACCGGCACCATGCGGATCTTCATTACAGATTTCTGCAGGTCATTCATGATCCGTGCCTGGAATGCCATGGCGTCAGAGAACCGCATATTCAATGGATCTTTGGGATGACGCTTCTCAAATTCGTTGATTGCCTGGTGCAGCATGCTCTTGGCGATGATCAGTTCGCCCACCAGATTGAGCACGGAATCAATCTTCTCGGCGTCCACGCGGAGAAGCGTTTCAGACATGCTGGCGAAACTTGCGGGCTGCGTGTCATTTGCTATTTGCGAATTGGCGCTCTCAGCTCTTTGTGTTGCAACTTCACGGGCAGCAGCCGTCATCGCCGGCGTTTCTTCAGCCCGAATGCTGGTCTCGGTTTCATCTTCCTGCGGAGCGGTTACGTGCCTCACAATATCCAGCACGTCATCCGCAGGCTCCTGCGTCTGTCCGGCTTTTTGGACCAGGACTTCCGCAACTACAGACGGAATGCGGCACTTTTTTGCGATCCACTCCTCGGAGTTGTCGCTGGCAATGGCCGCTTCCACCACGTCCAGATCGTTACTGAGCGTGCTCTGATCGGGCGCCACGGCCAGCAGCTTTCCACAGTCCTGTAACACGTTGCGGATCAACTGCATTGCGGCGCCGCGCATCGGGCATTGCGGTTCAATGGAGAACGCCACGTTATAAACCGTTTCTCCGCGACCCAGCGCATCCGCCACCACCATCTGCTCGTATTCACTCCAGACGAAGCGAGCCTGCAGCTTGTAACGCACTGTATTGGCCGGCTTTCTGGTAAGCGAAACGATCTGTTCTTTCAGCTCTTCTCCTGCCGGCGGTTGCAGGCTGCCTCGATACGCGGAGAGCATGGAACTGAACGTATCGGCGGCAATCAGGACCACTTCCGCTAAAGCTGACTTGCTCACAGCGGCAATATCCGGACGCAAAACATCTTCCAGCGCATGCGCCAACTCGCTCAGCTCGGTGTAGCCACAGGCCGCTGAGTCTCCCTTCAGGGTATGGACTGTGCGTCGAACCTGGCGCAACACTTCTTGATCTTCCGGACGCTTCTCCAGCTCCAGCCCCTCTTCGTTGAGTGTCTGCAACAGTTCTGTTGCGCTCTCAAAGAACAGTTCGCGAAGCTCGGCCGCGTGATCGTCAGAGAAGAAGTTCACCCTGCCACCTCAATGCGCTGGTACGCCGTGCCGTTGTTCTGGTGGATCATCTTGTATTTGTCTGACAATCCAAAAAGGCTTTCCGCATGCCCGATAAAAAGATAGCCTTCAGCGTTCAAACAGCGATACAGCTTTTCCACCAGGCGCTTCTGCTCCGCTTCATCAAAGTAGATCATCACGTTGCGGCAGAAGATTACGTCATTGCGCTGGGGGAGGAATTCCGTTTTCAAATTGTGGAAGTCAAAATGGACCAGGTCTTTCAATCCTCGCTTTACTGCGTATCGGTCGCCCAGCTTGTCGAAATAGCGCAGACGGTACGCGTAGTCCACGGATTCCATTTGGCTTTCTGAATAAACACCTTCTTGCGCGGTGCGCAATACCGTGTAGTTAATGTCGGAAGCCAGTATCTCCACCTTCCACGGTGGGGGAATCAGTGGCTTGGGGCTGGGCATTTCAAATGGCAGCGGATTGCGCAGATAGTAGTAGGCCAGCGCGTCGCACACCTGCATCGCCAGCGTGTATGGCTCTTGTCCCGTGGAACATCCCGCGCACCACAGGCGCAGGCTCCAGTCGCGCCGTTCCTGCTTCCGTTTCAAGAGTTCTTCCAGGACATTTTTTTGGAACAATTCAAGTTGCGGTTTGTTGCGAAAGAAGCTGGTTTCATTCACCGTGAGGTTTTCCACCAGCGCGCTCATTTCCGCTTTGCCCTGATAGCTGGTGAGCAGGCGATAGTAAGCGTAAAACGTGTCCAGCCCGCAGATCTTCAGTCTGCGTTGCAGGCGGTCCTGCAAAAAATGGGCCCGCCTTTCATCAAAGTACATGCCGCATTCCTGATATACCAGCGTCTGCAGCAGCTTGTATTCCGGTTCACTGATTTGGATTTGAATACTCGGAGTGGCCATGGTTTCCCGTTTTTCGTCCTAGGTGCCGATTACAATCCAGCGAAGGCGGCTGCCGCTCGTGGTTCGTTCACTTCCGCCACCCGCCGCAGTTCGCCCTTTTGCAGGATCCTGTTCAGGTCAATCAAAATGATCAGCCGGCCGTTCAGCTTGCCTACGCCGGTCACATAGTTGAGTTCGCCCTGATCAAAAACGGGCGGCAGTTCAACATCGCTCTCTGGTATTTTCAAAACTTCTGAAGCGCTGTCCACGATCAGCCCCACCAGCTTCCCGTGTACCTCCGTCACCAGGATGCGGTTTTTCTTGGTGGGCTTAATATCTTTCTCTCCAAAGCGGCGACGCAGGTCCACCACGGAGACAATTTTGCCGCGTAGGTTGATCACGCCCTGGACGCAGCCGGGTGAATCCGGCACAGAAGTGATCTCCGGCACGCGCACAATCTCATGCACCAGCGCGATTGGGACGCCAAAAACTTCGCGCCCTACGCGAAAGCCGACAATGTGCATTTCTTTGGACATCCGGGTCTCCTTCGGCTTAGTTGTAGCTTCCGCCCGCGGTCGCGGTTGCATATTGTGGTGTTGGCGTGCCGCGGCCCGATTGCTCTTCGTTCCGGCGCTGCCCAGCCCGCGCATCGCGTGCCACCATGTTTTCCAGGACAAAGCGGTCCATCGCCTCCAGCATGGAGCGTGACATCTTTGACATCTGCTCCGCTGAAGCCGCCAGCTCCGTTGATCCGGAAGAAGACCGCTGTACCAGCTCGCGCATTTTTTCCATGGCGCGGACTACGGCTTGCGCCCCCGAGGCCTGTTCTTCCACTGAAGAGTTGATTTCATGAGTGATTTCATTCAGCCGCGTGGTGGCCTTGGCAATCTGCGATGAACCGTGCGATTGCTCATTGGTCGCCGCGCCAATCTCCTGCGCGAACTTGTAGACTTCGGAGACAACGCTGGAAATCTTCTTCAGCGCGCCGCTCAGGTCGCCGCCAAGTGAAAGGCCTTCATTCACAATGGTGGTGCTCTTTTCCATGTTGTCCACCGCCTTGCGCGCTTCCTTCTGAATGCTCTGGATCAATTCAGAAATCTCTCGCGTGGACTGTGCGGATTTTTCTGCCAGCTTGCGCACTTCGTCGGCTACAACGGCAAAGCCCAGGCCGTGTTCACCGGCTCGCGCAGCTTCAATGGCAGCGTTCAAAGCCAGCAGGTTGGTCTGCTCAGCCAGGTCGTCAATGACTTCAATGATCTTTCCAATATCGTCCGCGCGCTGGCCCAGCGCAGAGATAATTTCTGCTGACGAACCGATGGAAGCATTGATCCGGCTCAAGCCGTCCGTTGCTTTTTCCATCGTATTGATTCCGTTATGCACTTCGTCACGCGAACGCTGCGAGATATCCAGCAGCACTTTGGCCGTATCTGCCACGCGCTGGATTGAGGCCACCATCTCATCGATGGAAGCGGAAGTTTCGCTCACGTTGGAAGCTTGCATCTGCGTGCTCTTTACCATGTTCTGCACATTGATGCTCATTTCATGCATGGTGCTGGTGACTTCATCAATGGCTGAGGCCGCCTGCACGCTGATCTTGGCTGATTCATCAGACGCCGAGGCCACCTGATTGGAGCCGCTGGCTACCTGCGCCGCGCTGTCGCGGACGTTCTTTACCAGGTTGCGCAGGCCGAGCGTCATTTCGCGGAAAGCCTTGCCCAGCGTATCGCGCGATGAACGCGGATTGATTTCTACCGATAAATCACCGCCGGCAATCGCCTCGGAAATGCCTGCCATCTCGCGCAGATAGAGCACCATGTTGTTAAAGGTGCGGGCCAACTGGGCGACTTCATCTTCGCCCCTGATTTCCACCTTCTGCTCCAGATCGCCGGTGTTGCCAATCTGCCCGGCCACACTGATTAATTGTGAAAGAGGTGATGTAATCGATTTCGCTACGCGCCATGAGATTGAGGCGGAGAGCAGGATCACGATCATGAGACCACCCAGGGTCACGAAAGTGATCAGCGTTGCCGCCTGACTGTCCGACGATTCGGCGTCCGTGTTGGCGTTTTTCATCATGCCGGCAAGCTGCACTAGGGGCTGTTCTTCTCTTTGTTTCTGTTCTGGTGTGGGTGTTGCCTGAAGGTAGGCGATCTGCAGCTCCGCCACCGTCGCGCTGCCCGTATCCACCTGGCGGCGTTTTTCCATCAGCGGTGCGGCAAAGACCCTGCCCCATTCACGTTCAGCGTCGGCCAATTGGTCCAGCAATTGTTTCGCTCGAGTGGTGTCTCCCAAAGCTGTGCCGCTCTCCTTGATCTCATTGATCAGGTTTTCCACTTCATTCTGGCCGCGGGCAAGGGCATCCGCTTCGCGGCGGTCTCCGTTGAGGAGGAAGTTTCGCAGAAAAAGACGGTTCTCATTCCTTGCCTTGTCCAGTTTGGAAAGGCTTTCCACCATCGTGATCGACTGTTTGTATAGCGTCCTCGTCGTTTGCTCGTGCCGCACTGCCAGCCAGTTCACAAAGAACGCAACGACCACGATTGCCATGATCAGGCCAAAGCCCATATAGAGCTTGCCGCCAATTGTCTTGTTAATATTCATGTTCCGAACCTCTACGGCCGCTTCGCTTCACGGCTCTCATTCTTTTTCATTTCGCAATATCTGCTTCTTGTTCCCGACCTCTGCCCAGTCCAAAACCGCCTTTGGAAAACTCCCGCTCCGGGAACACAACTGCCCTTACAGGGAATGAGCGGATAAATAAAAGCAATGTCATGGCCACCTAAGCATGGGACTAGCCCTTTCGGTACCTGGGAGTTTTTAGGGCTGAGCAGAATCAATGATTTACGGGGCCGCGCGGTTGCGGCAGGCTGCTGGTTTAGGCAGGGCAGGGACTGAACCCAAGCAATCTCTATGATTTAGCGTCTCATTTGGCGTGATGCAATCATCCTCGATCTCACTGTGAGACGGTCTTTCCGGTCATTGGCTCACGTTGTTGCGGTGATTCCGGCAGGTCAATTACTTATTGACTCAAAATGAGATTCCAGAGTACCTTCAGGCTTCCCCGTCATAAAACCCTTGAGACGAATGAGACCGACGATAAAAGCGAGCCTAGTCAAATCCAAAGCCCCAGTTAAAGCACCTGCACCCATGGAGAGAGTGCTTGAGGCCTGTGCGAAGCTTTCTTCTTTTATGGGTGGTTTGCCGGCTCTTCGACAGCGCATTACGGAATCAGCCGCAGACATTTTTCACGCCGTTGTCTCAGGAATCATGGTGAGAGAGGGTGAAACCTTCCATTCTGCGGCGGTTTGCCCCGGGGCAGGCGATCCGGCAAGTGCAAAAGCTCTGATGGAGCACGCCCGTTCTTACGCCAGCCATGCGATCGACCAAAATCAACAGCTCAGTTTCAAGTTCTCTTATCGATTCACGCAAACGGAAGCTGTTTATCACGGGCTGGCGCAGCCTATCCTCACGACGGGCACTGTTGCCGTTTTGCTAATGGTTCGTAAGAACGCTTTCACCCCCGCCGAAATCTCCGCGTTCGGCGTAATGGGCGACATTGGCCGCATGGCCCTGGATAATTCCGAGCTGGCCGACATGTATGCCGGGCAAAAACAGAAGCTCGATCAACTGCTGGAAATCTCCGCCGACCTGGGAAGCTCACGGCTGGAAAGTTTTTTCCCGGCTTTTGTTGTTCGCGCCGCCGACTTTCTGGGCGTCGCACGCGCTTTTGTCGCTCTGGTGGATCAAGGCGAGTGCCGCCTACGCTGGGCCGCCAGTAAGGGCTCGGCAAGCCGCGTTGACATCGATATTTCTGCGCTCGCCAAGCGCGCGCTGGATTCCAGAAACCCGCACCTCAGTGAAGACATTAACCAGCTTTCGTCCATTGAGAAAGCGCAGCTGCGGCGCTGGGAGTCTGACCTGAAACACTACCTCGGGATTCCATTGCTCACCAGCGACGGACGCCAGCTCGGCGTGCTGGGATTTCTCGACAAAAAAGACAAGACTCGCTTTTCGGCTGACGACGTTCGCCGCGCCCGTGTTTTAGGCGCTGAAATCACGGTGACGCTGGAAGCGACCCACAATCTTCAGCTTTCAGACCAGCACCGCAAGCGCACTGAAGACTTGATGGAAATGGCCTTGGATCTTGGTTCCGCGCTGCGACTGCCGGATTTTGTGAAGAACTTCACCGAGCGCGTCGCCGGCATGATTGGGGCGCGATCAGCCATCCTCTCTTTGGCCCAGGGTAATAAGGTGGAGAGCGTCGGCTTTTGCGGGCCTCGGCCAGAGCGCGAACTGCAACGCAAGTTAAACGCGGCGTTTTCTGAATATGCGGAGCGCCATCCTGACGTGAAGATTACCGGCAGCGGCGTTCAGGCGCTTGGCCCGGATCTGATAGCGGCGTGCGGCTGGCAGAATCTGACTCTTGTTCGGTTGGAAGGAACTGAAAGCGATCTTCTCGGCATTCTGGCTCTGGCCGATATCAGCCGTGAACTCATGCCCGGCGATCTTAACCTGCTTCAGGCGCTCATCGTTCACGCGTCGGTGGCGCTGGAAAATTCCAGACTGTTCACCAGGATCACGCAGTCCAGCCGCCAATGGGCGGAAATTTTTGATTCGATCTCAGACTTCATTGTGGTGCACGACGAACATTTTGAAGTCCTGCGCGTGAATCGATCTTTATCCGAGTTCATCGGCGTGCGCCCTGCTGAGTTGATTGGCCTGAGCATGCGCGCCCTGGTCTCGATTGCTTCCGATTCGCCGCAGCCCTGTCCTTTCTGCCGCGCGGAAAACGAGTCTGACGAATACCTGCATCCTGTGCTGGAACGTACATACCTTGTCTCAAGTTCGCGCATCCATGGCGCGCTTGATGAAGGCCTCCAGACTGTTCATGTGCTCAAGGACATTACCGACCGCCGCGAAGCTGAGCAGCGCTATCGTGAGTTGTTTGATAACGTTCAGGAAGGCGTTTTCTTTGCCTCGCCGGAAGGCCATTTTATCGAGGTAAATGACGCTCTGGTCCGCATGCTTGGCTACCAGACGCGTGAAGAAGTGCTGAAGCTCGATCTTCAGAGCCAGGTATATGTCTCAGCCGAGCAGCGCGAAGAAATCACCCGCCAATTGCACCACAGAGGCGCGATTCGCAACTTTGAAGTAACGCTAACCCGCCGTGACGGCAGCATGATTCATGCGCTGGAAAATGCTTTCGTTGTAAAAGACGGCCAGGGCAAGATCATGCAGTACCGCGGCGTCTTCCTTGATATCACTGAAGTGAAAAACTTCCAGGCGCAATTGCAGCGCGAGCGCGACTTTACCAGCAAGATCCTGAACAACACACAAACCATGATCATGGTGGCTGATACCGCCGGTTTAATCAGCTACGCCAACCAGCGCGTGTATGAAGGCGGTGGCTTTGACCAAAATGAGTTGGTCGGGCACCGCCTGGACCGCATCATCTCGCATTCTCACAAGAAGGCTTTTGCTGAAGCCTTTGACGCCAGCCTGCACGGTTTGCAATCAGACAATCTGGAACTGATGATCACGCGCGGCAACGGCACGCAAGGCAAGTTTTCCGTAAACCTGAGTCCAATGCGCGATGACCGCGGCGAAGTCAGCAGCGTTGTCGTCTTGATGACCGATATCACTGACACTTCCATGATTCAGGCCAAGCTGATGCACACGGAAAAAATGGCGGCCGTCGGCCAGCTTGTTTCCGGCGTTGCGCATGAGGTCAACAATCCTCTTACGGCCATCATGGGATTCTCTGATCTGCTCATGGAAAATCCTGATGTTCCCGGCAGCGCGCGCAAAGACCTGCAAGTGATTCTGGAAGAAGCGCAACGCACTAAAGAGATTGTGCAGAATCTGCTGAGCTTTGCCCGCCAGCGCCCGCCGCAACGCCAGCCGTTACAGATCAATAATATTCTCCGCAAGACAATCGCGCTGCGTTCTTATGACTTCGCTAACCACGGCGTGCAGATCGTGGAGAAGTTCGATTCGCGCCTGCCTGATCTGATCGGCGATTCCCATCAGCTGCAGCAGGTGTTTCTCAATATCCTGAACAACGCTTATGACGCTGTGCAATCTGCCGGTCGGCCAGGCCTGATCGAGATCGAGACGATTCAGGATGGCGGCTGGGTCGAGGTCCTGTTCCGCGATAACGGCGAAGGTATCCAGTATCCGGAGCGCATCTTTGATCCATTCTTTACAACCAAAGAAGTCGGACAGGGAACCGGCCTGGGCTTGAGCATCTGCTATGGAATCGTGCGTGAGCATGAAGGAGAGATTCTTTGCGCCAACAACCAGGAGACGCAAGGAGCCACCTTCAGTGTGCGTCTGCCTGTTCGAACCAGGACCGATTTGAAGCTGGTCGTTACCGCGGGAGCCAAGCAATGAACTCCGGCGCTGCAACGCTCGCACGGTTGCCTTTGCTGCTTATTGAAGATGAGCGCTCCGTGATGGAGTTCATCCGCACGGCACTGGAGCGCAATGGCTATGCCTGCAGCACGGCCAACTCCGCGGCGGAAGGCATTCGCACTCTGGAAACCGGCAGATTTGGCGGAATTATTTCCGATATGCGCACGCCCGGCGGAGCCAGCGGCGCGGACGTGCATTCATGGATCGTGCTACATCGGCCGGAACTCAAAGACCGCATGCTTTTTATTACCGGCGATACCGTGAATGAGAACACCATGAAGGCATTGCAGAGCACTGGCGTGCCTTATATTGAAAAGCCTTTTCGAGTGCAGGAACTGATCAATATTGTGGAAAGGATTTTCGGCAAAGCGGAATGACCAGTGACGCCAAAGTCCGTTTCATGATCGTGGACGATCATCCGAGCATTCGCAAGCTCTGCATGACCGTGGGTACCTCCGTCGGCTTCAGTTGCGTGGAAGCCGAAAGCGCGGAAGCCGCCCTGTCTCAACTGGAAAACGGTTCCCCCGATATCATCCTCACCGACCTGATGATGCCGAACATGAGCGGCCTGGAATTTTTGCCGCGCGTAAAGCAGTTGCTGCCGCGAACGGAAGTGGCGATCATGACCGGCCACGGCTCCATTGAGACCGCGGTGCAGGCCATGAAGCTTGGCGCTTATGACTACATCACCAAGCCCTTTCGCGTTGAAGAACTTAAGCTGCTGTTGCAACGCATGGCGGAAAAGGTGAACCTGGTTGCGGAAAATCAGTTCCTGCGCGACCGTGTAAATGCCGAGATGGAACTCAGCGGCATTGTTGGCTCTTCACACAAAATCCAGGAAGTGCTGCGAATGATTGCCCGCCTGAAAGATACGCGCACGCCTGTGTTGATCACCGGTGAAAGCGGAACAGGCAAAGAGTTAGTGGCGCGGGCCATTCACTATCGCGGTCTGCTTTCCAAGCGGCCTTTTGTGGCTGTGGATTGCGGCTCTCTGGTGCCCACGCTGATCGAAAGCGAATTGTTCGGCTATGAGAAAGGCGCGTTTACCGGCGCCATGCGCTCCAAGGAAGGGCTGTTCCAGACGGCCAATGGCGGGACTATTTTTTTGGACGAGATTGGCGAATTATCTCCGGAATTACAAGCCAAATTGCTGCGCGTGTTGCAGGAAAAAGAAGTGCGGCCAGTCGGCAGCAATCAGAAATTCAAAGTCGATGTGCGAGTGATCGCCGCTACCAATCGTGATCTGGAAGCTGCGCAAAAAGAGGGCACCTTCCGCAAGGACCTTTATTTCCGCCTGAATGTGGTGACGCTGAATCTACCGCCATTGCGGGAAAGACGCTCTGACGTTGTGTCCCTGGTCCACTATTTTTTGGACCGCTTTGCTCCCGGCAAAACCATCACGATTTCTCCTGCGGCCATGGAGGCGATGTTTCAGTATGACTGGCCGGGCAACGTGCGCGAACTGGAAAACTGCATTGAGCGTGCCGTAGCGCTCGGCGATCAGGAAATGATCGAGGTATCTGATCTGCCTCCGGCAGTGCGCAAGCAAAAGGAATGGATCTCTTCCGGGGACGAAATGGATCTCGAATATGAACCGGCTCCATCTTCAAATACCGATCTGGAGGAACTGGAGCGTGAAACGATTCAACGGGTTTTTGAGCAAGTGAATGGCGATAAGGCGCGTGCGAGACAGATGCTCGGGATCAGCCGCGCAACTTTGTACCGGAAACTTAAGCGCTACAACATTGGTCCTGGGGCCAAGGCGGCATCGGCGTCGTCATGAGACAAAAGGTGTGAGACATTGTTTCATCCTGAGACACTTTTCCTCATTGGGCCAGAGAATGAAACACTTTGCATCTTGGAATCAACAGGTTAGTGCTATTAAGGTTTGGCCGGGGTCTTGCTCTAAGTGTTTTAGCTAAGTTTTGCCAAAGGAAAAGAGTTCCAGTTCATGGAAAAAGCGGTATTGGAGGGTCAAGAGCCAATCGAGCCGGCGGAGTGTGTCGAAGAGCTGGCAAGGTTTTTCCCTGGGGTAATGCAGGTACGTATTCCCGTAAGAGTTTGCCAGGGACGTTCGGGCAAGGCTACATCTTCTGAACAGACCATGATTGAGTTTGGTACGTCCGATGAAGTCCTTTTTGTTTCCGGTCTGACCCTGGATTTTGAAGATATTGTGCGAGTAAGAAACGCGGATGGTTCGCTCGACATTGTGGCCAAGGTCATAGCTATGCATCTCTACCATGACAAAATGGCCATTGCCGTCAAATTTTTAGAAGAAGTTCCGAATTGGATCATTAAGGCTGATACCCAAGACGCGCCGAACGACCATTCCGGAGCGGAAGATTGCTCGATAAAAGCGAAAAGTTCAGCCGTTTAGCAAAAATGATGACAACAACAGCTACGCTCAATCAGGATGAAGTCGCAGAATTCTGGCGCATCGCGCGCCGGCTGTACGCTGTCTATATTGAACTGGACCGCACTTTTGAGCTCGACATTCCTACATGCCCTGAACTGGAACATGCCGCCGATAGCTCTGACGCGCATGCGCGTGAGCGCGTGCTGCAATGGTTCGACCAGATTGACGGCCATGTGCAAGTCTGGCAGTTGCGGCAGCTGCTGCAAAGCACCAGCCTGCAGAATGAAGAAAACCTGCGCTACCTGATCGCCCGCCATCTGGACAAGAAACAGAAGACTGAAGCGGATAAAGACAAGGTTGATTTTTTGCTGGTGCAGTACTTCGCACATTGCGCGCCGCATGGCCTGGCCGAAACAGCACTGGATGAAGTGGCCCGTGTGTTGGAGCCAGCCATGGGGAAAACGCCTCAAACTTTTCCTGACTGGGCTTCCAGTCTCGACTCCAAGCTGCGCAAGCTGAACGAGTCCAACAGCCTGGAAGAGCTGCAGAACTCCGGCGCGCTGCAGGAAGTCCGCGAGTTGAAGCTGGCCGTGGGCGACGACTATTTTGAGCCCGGTTTTCTGGTGGCTTTCACGCGCTTCAATTTCCTGGCTCGACGCGCTTTTTTCCGCGCCATGCATCTTGATCTCCATGCCATTCGTGAGTCAGTCAATGAACTGGAACGGATGGGATTCGCGACCGTGGATTGCCGCGATGCTGGCTTGACTGAAAGTGAATCGCTTGAACAGGTCCGGCACGTTGTCCACCAATGGAAGACGCCTTTCCGTGCGCCGTATTCCGGCGGATCGTCATTTCTACAATTGATTCTGCTGCGCCACTGTTTGCAGCACACTTTGGAGACCGCCGGGGGCAAAGCGCAAGTCTCTGTGCCTGAAGCGTCGTCCAATGTGTCCCAACCGACCGTGCAGATCCAAGAGCCCGTTGCGGCGGCGCCTGCGCCTGCGAAACAGCCTGACAATCAGCCTGTGGCAGTGGCGGTCGCCCAGGAAAAGCAGCCGGTTGCCGCGGCTGAAGCTGATCCTCTGGACCTGATATCCCGGCCTGCGCACAGCGGCACTGAAACGTCCGAGACCAGTGCGGAAGAGCAGGCCGATGAAGAAAATTACCTGACCCGCTGCGTTACCGATATCGCGGAGCAGTTAAAGTCGGTGCCGGCAAAAAATGTCCCTGCTGTTTCCCCAATAGTCCTGGGAGGATGCAAGCTGTTAATCGCAACATGGGAAGCGCAGGCCTTTGTGCAGGAGGATGAAACCTCCAAGGCATTGCAACGCACAGTGGCGGCACGCACCATTCTCCATGTCTGTGTAGATCGCCACAAAAAGAATGAGCCCACTGATCTGGCTGCAGCCATGGACATTGCCCGCGCCCAGGTTGAAGAAATGAAGCAACACGTAGAAGCCGCAAAAGAAGCCAAGAACATTGATGCTGCCGTGAACCTCGCGGCGACTAGCAAACGCCTTTTGTCATTGATCGCCGAATGCGAAAAGGCGGGGTAGCAGCAACCCTTTTTGTTGCGGCATCCCTGAGATTTTGTCTCAGCATGAGACAAAAGCCACCGTCTCAGGGACTTACTGCCATCCATCACCGCTGGTCGTGGTTCTTTTCAAGCTATTGATAAAAAGCAGCTTGATGTCGTTCTGGGATTCCTTTCCTGCCGCCGCAACTTGGCTGCGCAATTGCAATACTTTTAATGGATACCAAGGGCAGGGGTTCGTTCGTTTTGACCAAGATTCTGATAGTCGATGATTCACCGGCCGAGGTCAGGCTCATGCAGTCCGTCCTGGATCGGGCCGGATACATGTCGGTTTCAGTTCATGATCCTATGCGCCTGGAACAGATGATCGACATCGAGCGTCCTAACTTGATCTTGATGGACGTGGTTATGCCACAGCGCAATGGCTTCCAGGCGTGCCGCGAACTGAAAGGCAACGCTGACTATTCGCGCATTCCAGTGATCATGGTGAGTTCCAAGAACACTGAGAGTGACAAGTTCTGGGCCAAGCAGCAGGGCGCGGACGGCTACGTGGTGAAGCCGTTTACGAATGAAGAGCTTTTGGGGACTGTGCGCGGATTAGTAGGGAAGTAAATGGCAGAAGAACAACAACAACTCGAACCCCTTATGTGAAATCCCGAGCGGAGCGAGGGAACCCTATAGCCAAGAAGGAACATAGGGTCTGAAGCAGGGAATTGGTAAACGTAAGGCAGATCGTAAGGCGATAGTGGTCCCGGAAACAGCGCGGGTTCGGGACTTCAGAAAAGGCGAATGCCAGAAGAACAGCAACAACTCGAACCACTTTCTCCGGAAGCCGAGCAGCTTGAACTGCTGCCCCAGGCGGAGCCGGAACGGCAGTATTGCCTGTTCCGCGCTGGACGCGAGCGCTTCTGCTTTTCCGTGCTCGATGTGGAGGAAGTCGTGGAATGGCCCAATCTGACCAAAGTCCCGCTGGCACCGGCATTCTTAATGGGCATCTTCAACCTACGTGGTTCGATAGTGCCTGTTGTGGATATCGCGTTGACGGAAGGCCGTCGTCCAGACCTGCACCCCAAGCATGTGGTGGTGGCCAGTCTCAAGGGCGAAGGCGATAACGACGATCTGCGGATCGGGATTGCGGCAGACGAGGTGATTGGCACTTGCAGCACCTCTGAGCCACTGCTGGTGGAGGAAGCGCCTAGTGAGATGCCGCACTGTTGCGGCATGTTGCGGCATGAAGACCGCATGGCGTTGGCACTGAATTTGAAGAAATTGACTGAGACGTTCCCCGTCCCAGTGATTTGAAATTGCAAGAGATTAGTTGAGCACTCTGCGGCGTTTGGGAGCGCAAAGACAGGAATAAAAAAGCCGCGAGGCCGACCACGCGCCGAGCGGCCGGTAGCAAGTGCTGAAGTATAGCCAGTTTATGAAAGCTCTGTGGCGGTTTGGAGCGGAGCGACAGGAGTAATAGTTATGAAAGGTCGTTTGAATTCGGCCCTATGGGCGATGGTGATTGGCGACGTGGTCGCGCTGTTTGTGGTCTTATGGCTGGCATACAGCGCCGGCGAGCAAGGCAAACTCCCGATCACCGACTTTGGCGGTCTGGGGCAGGGCTCCGGCTTGAAGCTGTTGTTTGCGTTCGTCATCGCCGCCGGCGCCGGCCTGTTGACCTTTATTACGATCGGCAACCGCGTGCTGATTCCGGTGAAGCGGCTCTCGGATTTTGCCGAGCGCTTTGCTCAGGGTGACTACCGCTCGCGCGCCACGGTTGATTCGGCGGATGATTTCGGCTTTATCGCCGAACAACTGAACCGTGCCGCGGAGAACTCGTCCCGCGCCGTCTTCAACCAGGAAGCGCAGGAAAATCTGCAGAAGAGCGTGACCGAGTTCCTGACCATCGTAAGCCAGATTGCCCGAGGCGACCTGACGCTGCGCGGCCGCGTGAGCAATGACGCGCTGGGCAACGTGGTGGACTCCGTCAACTACATGCTCGATAACTTTGCCAAAGTGCTGGAGCGCGTGCGCAAGGCCGCCATTGACGTGCAATCGAGCGCCAATGAAATCCTGATCGCGTCGGAAGAGATGTCCACCGGCGCAATTCAGCAGGACCAGGAAATTACCAACACTTCATCGGCCGTGGAACAGCTTACAGTTTCGATGAAACAGGTATCGAACAACGCTGAAGCCAGTGCTGAAGCGGCACGCCGTGCACTGGACGCCGCCGAACAGGGCAACCGCTCCGTGCGAGACACGCTGGAAGGCATGCAGCGCATTCGGTCTTCTGTGCAGGCAACCGCTAAGCGCATTAAGGCGCTGGGCGACCGCTCGCTGGAAATTTCCGAAATCGTCAACGTGATTAATGACATTACTGAACAGACCAACCTGCTGGCACTGAATGCAGCCATCGAAGCGGCCCGCGCCGGTGAAGCAGGACGCGGATTTGCCGTGGTTGCCGACGAAGTGCGCAAGCTGGCAGAACACTCACGCGCTGCGACGAAAGACATTGCCGCACTGATCAAAGCCATCCAGGCGGAGACGAATGATGCAGTCATCGTGATGGAAGAAGGCACGAAGGAAGTGGAAATCGGCGCCAAGCTGGCTGATCAGGCAGGACGAGCGTTGGACGCAATTTCAACCGTTGTGCGCCAGTCGGCTGAGCTGGTGCAGGAAATCTCTCTGGCCTCAAAACAGCAAGTGCGTGGTACGGAAGGCGTGGCCAACGCAATGCAGATTATCTCTAACATCACCCGCCAGACTTCGCAGGGCGCGCGGCAGACTTCGCGCACTGTAGAACAACTGGTGCATATGTCGGAACAGCTGAATGAAGCGCTATCGCAATTCCGCGTAGTCGCTGCCAATCAGAATGCGCTTCCCAGTGAAGCGCGTCCGGAACTGGTAAGCGCGGCGGCGGCAATGTCACGTCGTTAACTTCGTTAGGTCCAGGGTGAGGGAGACATGGCAGGCGTAGTGACAGTGAGCGAACACGAATTGAGCGAGATACGCGGCTTGATTGAAACGCGCTCGGGAATCCATTTTGACGATTCGCGCGAACGCTTCTTTTCCACTCGCGTGGTTGAGCACGTTGAGTCCAGGAAGCTGACGCATGGTACCGACCTGATCCGCCTGATCAAAAATTCCAACGTCGAATATGATTCTCTGTTGCAGCGTCTGTTGACGCAGGAGACCTCATTCTTCCGCTACCCCGCGCTCTTTGAGGCGCTGGAGAAAAAGGTCTTGCCGGACCTGCACATGAAAAAATTCTGGGAGAGCCCACGTTCGCTGCGCGTCTGGAGCGCCGGATGCGCTACGGGAGAAGAGGCTTACAGCATCGCCATGACCGTGGCCGATGCAATTGAGTTTGCCGACGCATGGAACATTCATATCCTGGCCACGGATGTGAGCCGCGACGCGCTGGAGCACGCCGACCACGGCCTCTACGAACCCCGCGACATGGAAACCGTTGCGCCACGCCAGCGTGAACAGTATTTTTCCCGTGTCGGCGACCATTATCTGGTCCGTCCGCGCATTCGCAACCTGGTTACATTCGCGCCCATGAATCTTGCCCAGGTTGTCTATATGGGAAAGTTTGACTGCATCTTCTGCATGAACGTGCTGATTTATTTTTCTGAAGAGCGGCGCGCGCAGTTGATCCAGCGGTTTTATGAATATCTGGAGCCGGGCGGATATCTGTTTCTGGGCCATGCCGAGTCCATCAACAAGGCCGACGTAAAGTTTGAAACGCACATCTATCGCGATGCGCGGATTTACCAGAAGCCCGCCAACTTGGCGCGGGCCGCTACAACGCAGGAGAAAGCTTGAACCAGCAAGGGGCGGAATTCGTGGAGATATTCCTGCAGGAAGCGTCTGAGCGCCTGCAGTTTTTGCGGGAATATTCGGGCATCCTGCAGGACGCGTATCCACGCCAGGAGGATGTGGAGCGCCTGCACATTGCGGCGCACACGCTTGCCGGTACCTCTGCCTCCTATGGTTTTCCGCTCTTTGCTGAAATTTCCGGCAAGCTCGCGCACATTTTCCAGTACGCGCTGAATGCGACTATTGCCGCTGATGCGGCTGGCCCACTAGTCGAATTTATCTCTGAGGCCGTGGCACTGCTTGAGTCCGACCTCATTATGATCAGCACCAACGGGGTGGAATCGGGAGAAGACATCGGCGTCTTCAAGCAGCGTTATCCCTTTGCGTTCCAGACCTCTGCAGTGGCGCAGCCGCAAGAAGAAAGGCCTCAGCCAAAGACTGCGGAAAGTGCTGCTACCGCGACTGCTGACAAGTCAGATTCAATTCTGGAAGCATCACCTGCGCCCATAGCGGAGATTCCCTACGAGCCCCTGCCGCCCGACGGCGAAGTTCCTGCTGAAGTCCTGGAGTTCTTTGTCCCGGAAGCGGAAGAGCATTTGCAGATTGTGACGCACTGCCTGCTCTCGCTGGAAACCAATCCCAGCTCTGAGCAGATTCACCGGCTGCTACGCGCCATGCACACGGTAAAAGGATCGGCAGCGCAGGTTGGACTACACCGGATATCCAGCGTGGCGCACCGCGCGGAAGATTTGATCGGGCGCTTACGTGAAGGTGAGTTGCGACCAAGCGCCGAGATCATTGACATCTGTCTTGACGCGGTTGATACGCTTAAGAAATTTCTCTACCACCAATGGGCTGACGAAGCCGTTATGCAGGTTTCCGTCCACGGGCTGTTTTCGCGCATCGCGCGATTGGTGCCTCCGGAAAAAGAAGAGGCGGCAGTCAGTTCAGCCGCGCCAGTAAGCGATGTTCATGCTCCAGCAATTCCGCAGTCCGTGGAGACAGCTCCTGCCGGCTACTTGCAAGAGATACATCTTTCGGACGATGAACCAGTACCGGCGGCTGTGGCCGCGGCTCCTGCTGAGATACAAACTCAGGCGGTGGTCCCGGTAGCGCCGCATGCAGTGGCGGAAATCAAGAAGCCGGAAGGAATCGAAAAGTTCGCCGACGAAGACCTGATGCGCAAAGAGCCGGCTTCCATGCCGCAGTCCAAGTCTGTGCGCATTGCCCTGGAACGTTTAGACCGCATGATGAACGCCGTGGGCGAGTTGGTGATCAATCGCACGCGCATGCTGGGCCGCGTGGCCGAACTGGAACGTTTGGCCGACGTGCTGAATTTCTCCAAGGCGCGCATGCAGGACAAGGTCTCAGAATTCCAGGAGAAGCACGAGTTCAGCCGCATACACTCTGCGCCGACTCCAAGGCCATCAGAAGACTTTCCGCTGCGAAGCGGTTATTCCAGCTATTCGCACAGCTTTGACCATTCGCTGGCAGAGTTCAGTGAACTGGAGATGGATCGCTATGACGATTTCAATATCCTCTCGCGTTCACTGACAGAAATTTCTGCTGACATCACTGAAGTTTTGACGCAGCTTGACGGTTTTGTTCGGCGAGTGGATGGCGATATTGACGAGTTCACCAAACTGGCGCACCGCCTGCAGGATGAGATTACGCAGGCGCGCATGGTGCCGATAGGCAATCTGTACACGCGTCTCTCCCGCACGGTGCGCGATGCCGCTAAGGCGGTAAACAAAAAAGTTGAGCTCACGTTGGCGGGCGCCGAGACTGAACTGGATAACAATATCATCCAGCAGATTTCTGATCCGCTCATTCACCTGGTGCGTAACGCGGTGGCGCACGGCCTTGAGCGCGACGAAGAAAGATACGAGCAGGGCAAGAGCGATGCCGGCAATGTTGCCGTGCGGGCCTACCATCGCGGCAACCACATATATATAGAAGTAGAGGACGACGGCCGCGGCATTGATTACGAAAAGGTCCGCAAGACCGCGGTGGATCATGGCATGCTTTCCGCCGAAAGTGCCGCTGAACTTGGCGAACGCGACTTGCTCGATCTTCTGTTCCAGCCAGGATTTTCTACAGCCCCGCGCAAAACTGAGTTGGCCGGTCGCGGCGTAGGCCTGGATGTGGTGAAGTCAAACCTCGCACTGCTCAATGGTGAGATTGAAGTAGAGACACAAAAAGGGTTGGGCACGCGTTTCACGCTCAAAGTTCCTCTCACTCTCATTATTTCTCAGGCGTTGTTTGTGCGCTGCGGTACTTCCATGTTTGCTCTGCCACTTTCATTCGTGGAAGAAATCAGGCGGCTCAGGATCAACGAAATTGAAGAAGTTGGCGGCAAGCTGCTCACGAAAGTGCGTGACGTGGTCACGGAAATCGTGCGTCTTGATAGCGTTCTGGGGCTGGAGCCAATCCAACCGATCAATGGTTACTTCCGCATGGTGATTGCGAATGTCGCAGGCCGCCAGGTGGGAATCGTGGTGGAAGATGTTGTGCGTAAAGATGAAATCGTTATCAAGAGCCTGGGTGAGTTCCTGCGCAATCTGAAGATGTTTCCTGGTGCCACCATCGCTCCTGACGGTAGCTTGATTCTGCTGATTGACGTGAACCGCCTGGTGGCTGGCGAAGCAATTGAACATCGCCCGCTGATGACCAGCGCGAATGCGGCGAGAATTTTTGCTCCCGGTGCAGCGGCCATCGCGCATGGAGCTATCCCGCAGGAAGCCATTGATTTTGTTCCGGAAGAAAAACTTGTGGTGCTTGTGGACGACTCCATCAGCGTGCGCAAGTTTGTTGGTCGCATGCTGGAGAAGGCCGGTTACCGCGTGAAGTTGGCAGCGGACGGACTGGAAGCCCTGGAAATCGTAACGCAGACGCGTTGCGATCTGGTTGTCACCGATCTGGAAATGCCGAGAACGAATGGCTACGAGCTGTTGTCGCATTTGCGGCAGGACGCGAAGACTCGAAACATTCCGGTGATGGTGGTCACGTCGCGTGCCGGAGCCAAGCATCGGGACCGGGCAATGAAAGAGGGCGCAATGGCGTTTCTGACCAAGCCCGTACAAGAAGACCAATTTATTACAGCAGTGGCCAAGCTGATCGGCTCGCCGGCGGGACAGGCGTTGGAAAAGGCAGCGGCAGGATAGCAGAGAGATTTTGTAAGCGATGACGTTAAGTAAGAAAACTCGGGTGCTGATTGTGGATGACTCGGCGTTCATGCGCAAGGTGCTGCAAGGCATTATTGCGTCCGATCCGCAGCTTGAGGTGTGCGGCGAGGCGCGTGATGGCCGAGATGCCGTAACCCAAACCGAGACACTCAAGCCGGACGTCATCAGCATGGACATCAATATGCCGCACGTAGACGGTCTTCAGGCCACGGAGATCATCATGTCCAGCAATCCCAAGCCGATCCTGATTGTTAGCTCCGAGTCGCGTGAAGGTGCGGACGTCACGTTGAAAGCGCTGGAACTGGGCGCGATTGATTTTGTGGCCAAGCCAAGCGGCGGCGTTGATCTGGACATGAGTTCGGTGAAAGAAGAATTGTGCCGCAAGCTCAAGATGGCCGCGAAAGTACGAGTGGTCCGCACGGCAACGCGATCCAAGTTGCAGCATGAGGTAGCTTCGTCTTCACCGCGCGTGGAGCCTGCTTCAAAAAATGGCGACAACGGTCTTCAGGAAGTCCGCGCAGCGGTAAATGCAGCGGCCAAGAGCGCCGGGAAATTTCCGCTCATCGTATTGGCATCGTCCACTGGCGGGCCGGCCACACTGATGAAGTTCATACCGTACTTCCCCAAGGATTTTCCGGGAGCGGTGGTCCTGGTACAGCATATGCCGGGAAACTTTACCGCCCAATTCAGCAGTCAGTTGGCGGAAGTGTCACAGATCAAAGTGAAAGAAGCGGAAGCCGGCGAAATTATTGTTCCGGGCCAGCTTTATGTATGTCCCGGATCGCATCACCTTCGTGTTTCACCCACGGGCAGAATTTCCCTTGACGATGGCCCGCGCGTCAGCGGTTATCGTCCGTGCGCTGATCTTACGTTTGAAAGCGCTGCGGAGTATGCCGGGCCTATGACAATCGGCGTGATCCTAACAGGGATGGGAAATGATGGCGCCAAGGGCGCGCAGACGGTCCGTTCCGTTGGCGGGCATGTGATTGCGCAGGACGAATCGACCGCCGTAATTTTCGGCATGCCGCAAGAGGCCATTAAGACTGGCGCGGTGGACCAGGTCCTGCCGATGGAAGCGATCTATCAGGGGATCGAAAAGCGTGTTCTGTATATTTTTGGCGCGGCGAAAGTGGGGGCCTTGTGAAGCCCTTGAAACAGCTGCGGCCAGAAGTGAAAGCGGCGCGTGAAGATGTGATCGTGTTTGCCGTGGGTGGGTACAAACTTGCTGTTGCCGCGGGCGCGATCAAGGAAATCCGCGGCATGGATGACCTGCATCCGTTCAAGCTGGGAGGAATTTCTGCGCAGATCGCGAAGCTAAAGTACACGCTGGAGCGGAGCGGCACTACCTATTTTGTGATCGATGCCGCGCAGCATTTTCGCCTGCCGGCTTCGCATGCATCGCGAGTGATGGTCCTGCGCAATATGCCTACTGGCGTGCTGGTGGACTCGACGGACCGCATCATGGAGATTTCAGCACTGCATGCGGTGCCGCCAGCTTTCACCCATGAAGAGCGAGCATGGTATCGGGGCCTGGCCGTGGTGAATGGACTGGTAGTGCCGATTGTGAATCACAACGCTTTTTTGAACAGGGCAGAGCTGGAAACTCTGCGCGCAGGGCTGGAACGTGTGCGCGGCGTGGTGACGATATGATCGCGGAGGGCGACAAATCGTATGTGCTCTTTCCTCTGGGCGAAAAGCGTTTTGCTCTGCGGGCAGAAACTGTAACTGAGCTGGCGCGGCCAGACAGCGTGCAGACGTTTCCGCATCGAACGCCGTTGCTGACGGGCGTGCTGGTACGTCGGGGAAGAATTGTTCCGGTGTGTGACGTTGCCCAGGTCCTGGTTGGACCGACAGCGCCGCCAAGAAAGTTTTATTTGATTGCGAACTGCAAAATCGGATCGCGCCAGGAACTGACGGCTGTGCCAGTCACGGGCGAATGTGAACTGGCCAGCGCGGCAAGCGCGCCGCTCACGGGCAGTGAGCCACCTTATGTCAGCGGCATACTGTCCCTTGGCGATGAGACTATCGCGGTCGTCGCATTGGAAAAGCTGATCTGCGCGGAGGCGACGGCATGAACCCCACGGTCGCCACGCCCGCCAAGATTTTGCTGATTGATGCCAACGTGTTTCTGGCCCGCCGCATTACTGAGGCGCTCAAGCTTGAAGGATTCGAGGTCGTCCACACGACGCAATCGGGCTATGCGTTGACCATGCTGGAATATGACACGCCTTCGGCAATTCTGTGTTCAACCAATCTGCGGGAGATCAGCGCTCATGATTTGCCGCCGATCATCAATGCCGATCCAAAAACCGCGCATATCCCTGTGATTGCACTCGGCGATGGCGGCGATCAGGCATTGATGGAAGCTTTTCGCTCCGGTTGCGCCGACTACGTGGACAAGCGCCTGGGGCCGGAGTTGATCGCGGCGCAGATCAAAACCTTCCTACGCAGTAGTGCTGAAGGTTTTCATCCTGTGCAGATGCTGAATTCAGCCGATGAAGGACTGACCGGCAGCCTTTCTCATCTTGATTTGCCCGGAGTGGTCCAGATGCTGGTGCACTCGCGCCAAACCGGATCGCTCTCGGTGAATGCGGGTGACATTGATGGAATCTTATTTTTTGAGAATGGCAATATTACACACGCTGAAAGTGGAGACCGCATTGGCGATGATGCTGTGGTCCACATTGTGAAGCACTGCAACGGCGTGGATACCGGATCCTATAAATTTTTGCCCGGAGAGAGCGCCGCCACGCGCACCGTGCTCCGCTCGGCTACGGAACTGATGCTGGAAGCCCTGCGGGAGCTGGATGAGTCCGCGCACGACAACGGTGATGGAGGTTTTAGATGAGCACGATTCCCACTGTCTATTTTATCGATGACAGTGCGACCATGCGCGAAGTGATCAAGATCGCCTTTCGGCGTGAGAACATCAATGTGGTGGCCTGCCATGATGCAGCCACGGCGCTGGTGGAAATCGAAACGGCGAAGCCGGATATTGTGATCACTGACGTGATCATGCCGGACAAGGACGGTTACGACGTTTGCCAGCATATCAAGTCGCATCCTGAACTGGCGAAGACGCCGGTGATCCTGATGTCGGGCGTGGTCAATCGCGCGGTGGCGGAAAAGGCATTTGCCGTAAAGGCCGACGAGCTTCTGCGTAAGCCTTTCCAGCCGCAAGATCTGATTGCCCGCGTCAAGCATCTGCTCAAGAGCAATGGCGCTCCTGTTCCCACGCCTGCCGCAGCCGCGAATGCGGCGGTAGCGCTCAGCAGTATCTTTTCGGCAGCAGCATCGGCTCCAATGCCGCCGCGTTCTGTTCCCGCAACGCCGCCGCCAGTGCAGCAACGTGCCGCAGTGGCCGCTGCGCCCGCGCCTGCAACGCCATTACCCATCACGGCGACAGCTGCTGTTCCTTTGCCCCAGCCAGTTGCAGTTGCAGCGCCTGCGGCAACAGTCCCAGTTTCAGTTGCTCAGCCAGCTATAACGAATGGAAACGGCACCGCTACGGCTGCAAAAGCTGCGCCGCTGAATGATGCCGGGAAGTTGAAGATCGAGATTATGCGCCTGGAAGGCCTGGTGAAAAAACTACAGTCAGAATTGCAGGCCGAACGCGAGTACTCAAGAGCGCTTGAGGCGCACGTAAAGACCTTGCAGGAATCTGATTAGTCGTCAGCGGGTGGCGCGTGCTCCGCTTCGAAGGCCTTGGGCAGGTTGGTCCGTGCCTGCTCCGCGTTGGGCCATGCCTGGAATTGTCACCGGCAAGCGCCCGCGAAATGGAATCTCACCGAACAATGCTTTCACCGCTCCCGTCTCAGAAGTACTGGCATTCGAGTAGGCGCAGACGTAATTTTCAATCTGCGGAAAGTCTGCCAGAAAATAAGGCGATCCAAAACTTACCACTACGGTCTTTTCTCGCTTGATCTCAAGGATCGATTGCAGCAAAGCCGCCGTGGCATCTGGAACGGAAATGGTGTTCACCGCGGTAGAGCCTTCCTTGCGTACAGCGCGGCCGGGAACGGGGATTAAGTAGATCGCGGCTAGGACATTTTCCGCTGAGCTAAGAGCGCTTTGGATTTCCGCCGAACTACCGGCGGCGATGCGCGGATCCACAAAGATGATTTTTGCGTCGGGAATACGGGCTCGTAGCTCGCGCTGTAACTGGCGACCGTTGTCGCTTCTTACGTCGTCAGTAAAGATGATGCACAAGAACTTGCTTCCTTCCTGTTGTACGGTTCCATAAGCCGGGGCAGAAGCCGAACGTCGCTGCGGCCTGAGCGGCAGCATGCGGCCGTTGTCGCGAACAAGGGTGATGGCGGAATCGGCTATCTGCTGCGCAGTCGCCAGGTTTTGCGGACTGGAAATCATGGATGAAATATTGTTGATATCGATCTGGCTGGCCTTGTTCAGCCCCACGCTCGCCTTCGCGCGCAAAATCTTCAGCACAGATTCGTCAATGCGTTTTTCCGGGATCTCTCCGCTGCGCGCAGCGCTCAAAAGGCCTTTGTACGCGCCATCAAGATCAGTAAAGAGAATCAGCATGTCATTGCCCGCTCTTACAGTGTCGATGGCAGCGTGTTTGGCCGCTGCGGAACCGCCTTCCGGATACACGGCGGTGAGGCCGGCCATATCCATGGCGTCGGTCATTACCAGTCCCTTGAAACCGAGCTGCTGCTTAAGAATCCCGGTGACGATCGCGGGCGAGTTGGTGGCGACCCGCGACCGGTCTGGTTCGAGCACAGGAGCTGTGATGTGCGCCACCATGACGGCGTCGGTTCCCGCGGCGATGGCGGCGCGGAAAGGAGGAAGATCAATCTGATTGATCTGTTCGCGCGTGCGATTCACCGCAGCCAATCCCAGATGCGAATCGGTAGAGGTATCGCCGTGTCCCGGAAAATGCTTGGCGGCAGTGAGAAGGCCGTTGTTGCGCGCTCCGCGAATGTAAGCTGCCACCAGAGAGCTCACCTGTGCGGGATCTTCACCAAAGGAGCGAGTATTGATGACAGGATTCGCGGGGTTGGAATTCACGTCGGCGATGGGCATCAGGTTCCACTGCACGCCGATGGCGCGGGATTCCTGAGCGACAATCTTTCCGAACTGTTCGGCAAATTCCGGCTTGGCTGCGGCCCCAAAAGCCATGCTGTGCGGAAAGACCGTAGTCCCATACAGACGCATAGAGAGGCCGCGTTCATAGTCGGCAGCCACAAGCAGTGGGATTTTGGAGGCGCGCTGAAGCTGGTTAACCAGCATGGCCGCTTCATAGGGCTCGCTCTTGGAAAGGGATGGGCCTTCAGCAGGTACAGTCAACAGAACAGAGCCCAGGTGATAGCGCGCAATCTGGTCGAGCCAGTTCAGGTACTCGGGGTTTTTGAGGTTCACAAATTGTGGCATGGCCAGCCGGATCATGAACATCTGCCCAATTTTTTCTTCAAGAGAGAGCTTCTTGAGAGTTTTTTGGGCCCACTTTTCGCCGTCATGATCAAGATGGACTGGCCCGACGCGCTGAAAATCGCCGGCAACGGCGTGAGACGAGAGGGCGAGCAGAACAATGCCGACGACCACCAAATTTTGGACCAACTTTTGCACCATTTCGCAACGATACCAGAAATGCGGAGTTGGTTTGGTCAGAATATCGTGAACGATCGGACAGTATCGGGCATGGTTCACAGGCGTTGACCTTGCAGGCGCTCCCCCGTTGGTTAAGCGGTTTCCCCGGGACACTCCAGCGCGTTCTTCTGCTAGTCTGGCGACGAGCCGCCACTCATCGGCTGATACGTCTTTAGCGAGAAGCTAGGAGATCTTGTGTCACTAACCTGGACTGACTGGATCGTGATCGGCGGCTATCTGCTGATTAACCTGGCGATTGGCATTTACTACCGCCGTCGCTCGGGCGGCAACACCGAAGAGTTTTTTGTGTCCGGACGGAATGTCTCCTGGTGGCTGGCCGGGACCTCCATGGTCGCCACAACTTTTGCTGCGGACACTCCGCTGTTTGTGAGCGGCGTGATTGCGACGCAGGGAATCGCCGGCAACTGGATATGGTGGACATCTTGCCTTGGCGGCATGCTCACTGTCTTTTTCTTTGCCCGCTACTGGCGTCGTGCGGAAGTGCTGACCGACGTGGAACTCACTGAGATGCGCTATGGCGGCAAACCGGCGGCGTTTCTACGCGGATTCAAAGCCATATATCTCGGCTTGGCGATGAATTGTCTCATCCTGGGCTGGGTCACCAACGCTATGGTCAGCATTATCGCAGTTCTGCTGGGGCCGCTCATTGCGCAGGGCAAAGTCCTGCAACTGACTCTGGGTGGACACACTCTGCTGCATTACACGCTGGGCGCTCCCAGCCACACGGCCTTGCTGATCTGTATTTTCGTGTTGATTCCTTTTACCGGCATTTACACATCCATCGGCGGTCTTTGGGGCGTGCTCGTGACCGACCTGTTTCAGTTTGCCTTGAAGATGACGATGGTGATCGTTCTGGCATGGGTTGCGGTGGTGAAAGTCGGGGGCATGCAGGCACTCAAGCTTCAGCTCCAGTTTATTGGCCAGCAGGTGCAAAAGACTGGAGTGCAGACATCGAACCCGCTGGCGTTCTTTCCTGACTTCCATCTTGGCTGGACATCGAGCGCCATCTGGACATTGCCGGTGTTAACGTTCCTGATGTATCTCGGTGTGCAGTGGTGGTCAGCATGGTACCCAGGCGCGGAGCCGGGCGGCGGAGGCTACGTGGCGCAACGCATGTTCTGCGCCCGCGACGAAAAGAATTCACTGGGCGCGACTCTTTGGTTCAACATTGCCCATTACGCTGTACGTCCGTGGCCATGGATTATCACGGGATTAGTCGCGCTGGCTGTGTATTCACCACATGGCGGCCTGCGTCCTGACGCTGCATTTGGCGCGAATCCCCAGCAGGGCTACGTAATGGTATTGCGTGATTTTCTTCCTCCAGCTCTGCGCGGTGTGATGGTGGCCGCGTTTCTTGCGGCCTTTATGTCCACCCTGGGGACGCAACTGAACTGGGGTGTTTCTTATCTGGTAAACGACTTGTACCGCCGGTTTATGGTGCGACAGAAAACTGAGAAACATTACGTGGCAGTGGGACGGCTTTTTACCATCCTGATGGTGTTAATCAGCGGCTATGTCGCTTCGCAATTGCATTCGGTTGGCCAAGGATGGCAAATCGTTCTTGGCCTGGGCGTGGGGACTGGAGCGGTATACATCCTGCGCTGGTACTGGTGGCGCATCAGCGCATGGAGCGAGATCAGCGCCATGGTCGTTGCCGCCGTGGTTGCGGTTTATCTCAACAAGCATTTTCCCGGCGACGATCCAGTTACATTTGCCAAGACTTCATTGATCACGGCGGGAATCACGACCGTGGCATGGATCGCGGTCACTTTTCTAACCCCCGCGGAGTCAGAAGAAAAGCTGCTGGCGTTTTATCGTCGCGTGCGACCGACGGTGCATGGCTGGAAGCGCATTGCGGCACTAGCGCCAGAAATCCCACAAGTGCGCGATATCGGCAGCAACGCTTTTGACTGGCTCATGGGATGCGTGCTCGTCTATGGAACTCTCTTCGGAATCGGCAAGATCATCTTTGGCGAACTCGCCGTTGGTCTCCTGCTGCTGGCGATTGCTGCCGTAGCCGGTTATCTGATTTTCTGGGACCTCTCACGGCGAGGCTGGCAGGCCCTTTCCGGTACAGACCAGACCGCTGTTACACTCAAGATGGATTCGTCGCAGGCGCAAAAGAACCTTTCCTGACGCACGAATCCAAACTTGCGAGGGAGCGAACGCCGAATGAGCTTTAAGATTGAGTCAGTCCATCTGAATGAAGTGATTGTCGTGCAGCCGGAGGTGCGCGGGGATTCGCGCGGCTTCTTTATGGAAACCTACCGCGCTGACCAGTTTAAGGAGTTAGGGCTCCCCACAAACTTTGTCCAGGACAACCATTCCAAGTCAAAAAAAGGTGTTTTGC
The DNA here is from genome assembly GCA_020072645.1 of Terriglobia bacterium. Taxonomy (NCBI): domain Bacteria; kingdom Pseudomonadati; phylum Acidobacteriota; class Terriglobia; species Terriglobia bacterium. Next base: position 104,720 of record JAIQGK010000002.1, on the reverse strand, counting down.
GCGGCTTGCACTTCCAGTGGGACCCGCCGATGGGCAAACTGATGCGCGTGACGCGCGGCGCGGCGTTCCTGGTGGCCGTGGATATCCGCAAAGGGTCGCCGACTCTGGGAAAATGGTTTGGGATCGAGGTCTCAGAAGAAAACAAGAAACAGGTTTGGGCGCCTTATAACTTTGCCCGCGGATTCTGTTCGCTCACCGACGATTGTGAAGTCCAATACAAGACGACGGGCGTTTACAACCAGAACGCCGAGAGCGGAATTCATTTTGCTGATCCGCAGATTGGCATTCAGTGGCCCATTGATGTTGCCAGCGCGGAAACGTCCGAACGCGACCGCAAGGCGCAGAGCCTGGAGCAATGGCTGGCTTCGCCGCTTTCAGACAAGCTTAAGTACCAGTCCAAGTAAGGGTCAGGTTAGTCACGCGACTTCTGCAACGCCTGCCTTGCTGCGTCCAGCTGCTTGCGGCGTACTTTATCGACCTTGGGCAACTGGAGATCCATGTCTTCCAGCGTCTGGATGATGGCCGAGCTTACCGCGATATGGGTAAACCATTTGTGATCGGCGGGCACCACGTACCAAGGCGCATCTGGAGTAGAAGTGTGGCGGATCATGTCTTCATAGGCGTTCATGTAGTCTTCCCAGTATTTGCGCTCATGGACATCGCCTTCTGAAAATTTCCAGTTCTTTTCCGGCTCGTCCAGCCGGGCAAGAAATCGCCGCTTCTGTTCCTCTTTGGAAACATGGAGAAAGAATTTCCGGATGATGACGCCGTTGCGCGTAAGGTATTCCTCAAAGTTGCGAATATCTTTGAAGCGCTCTTTCCATATCTTTTTTGTTACAAGTTCCGGCGGAAGATGCTGTTTTTGCAGATATTCCTGATGCACCCGAACGACGAGGACTTCTTCATAATATGAGCGGTTGAAGATGCCAATTTTTCCGCGCTCCGGCAGCCGGCGCGTCGTCCGCCAGAGAAAATCATGGTCCAGTTCTTCGGCTGAGGGCTGTTTAAAGCTCGATACCTCACAAGCCTGCGGGTTTACGCCAGACATTACGTGCTTGATCAGGCTGTCTTTGCCCGCGGCATCCATGGCCTGGAAGATCAGCAGGACGGCCCACTGGTCCTGGGCGTAGAGTTTTTCCTGAAGGTCCTGCAGCACGGCCACGCTTTGCTGCAAAAGCTCATCGGCTTTTTCTTTGGAATCGATGCCACGGATATCGGCGGGGTCGAAATCCTTGAGACGAAAAGATCCCGCGTGTCTGACCTTGAATGCATCCGCCAGTTTGAGGGCTTTCTTCGCGATCTTCATCGCATCTGTTGTACTCCATAGGCAATGAAGATCGCAAAGATTCCTGGCCTTCTATGCCTCCATAGAGAGGAATGGGTCTTCCTGACGAGGCCGACCTATAGGCGCAACCTGCTCGTTCTTGAGCAACTCTTCGTATTCCTGCAGAGAAGGGAAGAGGTCCTGACGGGCTTCCAGAGGCAGGGTTGAACCCTCGGGCGCAGTCACGAAGGCGCAAAACTTTTCCAGCAACCTGGCTTCACGATTGAACTGATCGATCCAAAGGAACTGGCCCTCTTCATTGATTTCCAGGAACCACCACGTGCCCTGTGCGTCAACGCCGAAGTCGAGCGAGCCAAAACACACCCCGGACCGGCGCGCGAACTCCAGGACGCCTCTTTCGACGTCAGGCGGTGTGGGAACCAGTTCGGCTGTCACGTGGCCTAACCCTGCGTCCTGCCGCCAGTCCAGCGCCTGCTTCTTGTTCCTGAGCGCGTAGGAATAAATGTGATTGCCCATCAGCACCATGCGGATGTCATATTCCTTGGGTACGCGTTCCTGGTAGATGGCGGGCGCATAGGTCAGAACTTCATCGCTCGGCAACTGGTCGGCAGTCAGCTCAAAGGTTTCCGTGATGGCGACAGACATATGGCCTTCCTTCTGCCATACGTGGGGGGTAAAGCCTTTGCAGATGGTGCGGGCATTTTCGCGGGCAAAAAACTCTCTGACAGCTGCAGGATGATTGGACATCAGAGTCGCCGGTGTCTTGAGTCCGCACTTGCGGGCCAGTTGCATCTGCACGGCTTTCTGGATCATTACGCGGGCCGCGGAATATTTGTTGATGCACCACACCGGCATGGTTTCAAAGAAATAAGCAATGGAATGGTAGAAGCAGCGGTATTCGAGCGCGGCAAATTTCTTGTCTGCTTCAGAAACCTTGGGGTTGTGGACCGGAACCTCCGGACGACGAATCCATATCACGTCACCAGCGTCAACTGAGTGTCCTCCCAGGATGAGCGTGTCATCGTCGTTCATCAGGAGGGAAGACTGACCTTCATCAGTCCATGAGAGACCTGCCCAGCACACTACCTTTTGGCCCGCCTTTTCCATCGCCCACTTGATAGGGGCTGTGTGGTTGTCGTCCGCTGGCGCTAAAACTATGAGCTTCATTGCGTTGCCTCCGTTTCAGAAGTTTGCGTGTTATAGCCGGGCGGCGCCACAAGGACGCCGCCTGGGATCGATCAAGGACCACATTCACCAATGGTCTGATCTCCATTAAGGAATTGTTGTTTGCTGTCCACAAAGCAGGGTGTGAGCGTGCGGCGGACTTTGAAAGCCCCGGTGACGGTTTCCACTTCCTGCTCACTAAGTTCGCGAGCACCCCTGCGGGTGAGTACGCGATTGTCCTGATCCATAAGTTCCTCCTTGATGATTGCTAAGCGATTGCACTGGATGCTGGTTAAAAGGGGCGCCCGAAGACGCCACCGTTTAATTGGAGCATTCGCCATCGAATACGCCAACCGCAACCAGGGTGCATGCGGTCAACGTCCTGAAACCGCCGCTTACCTGCTCGACTTCCTGCTCATTCAGGTCACGAGCGCCCTGGCGAACCAATACTCTGTTCTGGTTATTCATGTTTTCTCCTTTCGACATCTGGGTCCGTTGAGCGGGCCCAAGCTCTTCAAGAGAGTTTGTTCGGCGGCGTCATGCAAGGATGCCGCCTGGAACCGGGTCAACTGCATTCGTGGAGATCTCCGTCAATTGCGCCGGCCGCGGTTACACTGCATTTGGTTGCCGTCCGGAGACCGCCGCAGACCTGCTCGACTTCTTTTTCGGTCAGGTCACGGGCGCCCCTGCGCACTAATACTCTGTTCTGGTCATTCATGCTTTTTCTCCTTTCGTCATTGGGTCCGTTAAATGGACCCGACTTTTCAAGAGAAGTCTTCACCGCGGAAACGGCTATAGATCGGGGCTGCCGCATTCGCTGTGGAAGGTATCTCCGTCGAGAGTGCCGGCTGCCGCCAGGGTGCATGCGGTCAACGTCCTCAGCCCACCGGATACCATCGCGACTTCCTGCTCATTCAAATCACGAGCGCCCTTGCGAGCTAACACTCTGTTTTGGTCAGTCATGTTTTTCTCCTTTCATCTTTTTGGGTCCGTTGGAGGGGCCCAAGCTCTTTAAAAGAAGTTTTCTCAGCGGGAATGCTATACGTCGGCGCCGCACTCGCTGTTGAAAGTATCTCCGTCCGCGCTGGCGTTAGCCGCCGTAGAGACGGTGCAAAGGGTTGCGGTACGTATTCCTCCACCCACGTGTTCGACTTCCTGCTCACTCAATGCGCGAGCGCCTCGGCGAAGCAATACTCGGTTCAGGTCATTCATGTTTTTATCTCCTTTCGTAATTTTGGGTCCATCGCTGTCCCAGGCTTTGCAAAAGAGCGTTCGGCCGCGCTCATGCGCAGCCGAACGCGTTTAACAACCGAACTCGCCAACGTGTTGGTCTCCATCCGGGGAAGGAGAGCTGGTGCAGAGGGAGAAAGTGGCAAATCCTCCGTTGACGATTTCAGATTCTGACGGTGTTAATTCGCGAGCACCCCTGCGAATCAATACTCTGTTCTGGTTATTCATTTTTTCTCCTTTCATCAATTGGGTCCGTTGAGCGGACTCAAAGCTCTTTCAAGAGAAATTTCCGGTCAGCTGGCTGGCGGATGAAAAAGGTCGCCAATTGGGCGACCCCGCTTCCAGCTAGCATTCACCTATGGAAGCATCTCCGTCCCGGTGGTGTGGGCCGGGCCCGATGGTGCATGGTGTAAGGGTACGCAGGCCTCCATTAATGAGGCCGGTTTCTTGCTCGGTCAACTCACGAGCGCCATTGCGGCAGAGTACGCGATTTTCCTGGTCCATACATTTACTCCTTACTTGCGGTACAAGACTTTCTAAAACCATTAATTCCGCCGGAATGAAGTCCCGGGCTTAAGCCGGTGGCGCTATGAACGCGCCACTCTTGTTCAACAACCATGCCCGCATTCGCCGATGGAGGCGTCTCCGTCCTTGTTAGGGCAAGTCGTGCTGGGAATGGTGCACAGGGTTGTGGTACTTATTCCTGCGCCGACGCGCTCGATTTCTTCCGCACTCAATGAGCGAGCGCCCCTGCGAATCAATACTCTGTTCTGGTCATCCATGTTTTTTCCTTCCTTTCATCTTTGGCCTAAGCAAACGGCCCAAAGCCTTTCAAAGAAACCACTCGGGCTGCTGGAGGGCGGCGGCCCGCATTCAAGAGCTAGCATTCACCAATGGAAGCATCTCCGTCCGCGCTGCGTGAATCAGGATCAGCGGTGCAGGCAGTAAGGGTATTTATGCCTCCCTTCACAAGGTCGACTTCTTCCGCTGTAAGGTTGCGAGCGCCCTTGCGAATCAACACTCTATTTTGGTCGTTCATAGTGCCTCCTTTCCTCTCTTATTTTGGGGTCGATCCGAGCGGCCCAAGCCTTCACAAAAACCTTTGCCGAGGCCGCAAGGACGACAAGCGCAAAAGCTAGGCCTCACCCAGGAGACCATCTCCATCCCTGCCATTGGGGCCCCAGGTGATGGAAAGCGTATTGAAACCGCCGCCAACCTGCTCGACTTCCTCTTGACTCAACTCGCGCGATCCCTGACGAATCAGCACTCTGGTTTGATCATTCATTGCATTTGCTCCTTTTCTTTTCTTGGTTTTGGATCATTGAACAGCCCAAGCATTTCACAAAAGTCTTGCCGGGCCGCCGGGGAAGAGCGGCCCGTTGAAACTAGCACTCACCCAGGGAAACATCTCCGTCTTTTTGTGCTGAGGCGCCGATCGTGCAGAGCGTAAGAGTACGTAAGCCTCCGTTGATCAGGTCTGCTTCTGTTGGTGTCAGCTCACGAGCACCCCGTCGAATCAATACTCTGTCTTCTTTCATGTTGTTCTCCTTTTTCGTCATTTTGGGTCTGATGAACGGACCCAAGCTTTGCAAAAGATCCTTCTATGACGACTTCGTGTGATGAAAAGGGGCGGGGCCGCCAAGGCGGCCCCACCTGATGAACTAGCACTCACCGATTGAAGAGTCTCCGTCACCGCCGAAGTCCGGGTCCCATGTGCATGCCGTAAGGGTCCTCACACCTCCGCTGACTTGCTTGGTCTCTTCCCGGTCCAATTCACGAGCGCCCCGCCGAATAAGTACTCTGCTTTCGTCGTTCATGCTTGTTCTCCTTTTTTCGTCATTTTGGGTCCGTTGAGCGGGCCCAAGCTTTAGAGAGCGATTTTGGCGGCCGCTCATCCGCAAAAGCAGTGAAGCGGCCGAGTTTTCATTAAATGAAATTCGAGTCTTTGTCGGTATCGCTGCAGCCATCGCCGTCGCCGGAACCTGTAACGGTGGCGAAGGGCATGGCTGCGGTGCATACATTGGTGTGGTTCTGCATGGCGGCGCTCACTTGGTCGATTTCGTCCATCGTGAGTTCCCGTGCTCCGAAACGGACAAGTACTCTGTTGTCTTCTTGTCTCGACATTTGTTTTCTCCTTTTTATTTTTTGTTACATTCGCTCGCCCGGGACCCTCAGATTACGGACAAAACGTGTCCTCGTCTGAGCCGCCTTTGGGCAGGTGTGTGAATGTGAGCTGACACGGCGGACCGGCAGCGCTTACGCTTTCCACTTCTTCCTCAGTTAACAGCCGGGCGCCCATGCGGAGCAGCACCCGATTAGGCTCGTTTTGCTTAGACATAGCTTTCTCCTTCGTAAACTCGTGCTCCCGCTTCACGCGCTGCACGCAATGAAGACGGTTCTTCAGAAATGGTTCCGGAACGCGACAAAGTGATGACGCGGTCGGCTATTCGTATCGTATCCGGACGGTGGGCGGCAAAAATGCGCGTCATGCGCAGGTCAACCAGCATGGCCGCGATCCGCTGCTCAGTGGGAACGTCGAGATGGCTGGTGGCCTCATCCAGTATCAGAATGGAAGGCCGTTGATAAAGAGCGCGCGCCAACAAAAGGCGCTGTTGCTGGCCTCCGGAAAGAGCCGACCCCATCTCACCAATCAGCGTGCTATAGCCCATGTGCATCTCGTTAATCTCATCGTCGAGGCAGGCGAGACGAGCACATTCCTGTACCCGCGCCATGTCGGCAACGTCAGAGGCAAAAGCGATGTTTTCCGCAATGGTCCCGGCAAAAAGAGAATCATCCTGCAACACAAAACCAACATTGCCCAGGACTGCCGCGCGGCTCTCGCACACAGAATGTCCATTAACAACCACATCTCCCGATTGCGGTTTCAGAAGCCCGGCCATTAGTTTCAGCAGCGTCGATTTTCCCGCTCCAGAGGCTCCTACGATTGCCACGCACTCGCCCGGTTCGATCCGGAAGGTTACGTCGTGCAACAACCACGGCTCGGTGTCCGAGTAGCGGAAGAAGAGGTGTTTCACATCGATGGAAGAGTCTTCAACTGCTCCCGCGTCATCGATGAAGGTGGATTCAGGTTTTTCCAGAACCACATCCGCAAGCCGCTGGACCTGGAGCGAGAGCATGCGAAATTCATACAAGCGGTCAACGAGTGTGGTGATGCGCGCCTTGAATTGTTCCTGATAAGCGACGAAGGCAAACAGCATGCCGACGCTGAATTTGCCGCCCAGAACCAGCATTGCGCCAGCCCAGACCACAGCTACTGTTTGCAGGCCAAAAATCAACCCATTCGCAGCTCTGAAAAGCAGAGTGAGCTTTTCCGCAGCCACCTGGGCGTTGGTTGTGTCGGCAAGCAGGTTCATCCAGCGCGTCTTGCGGCCATCTTCACGGCCCAGGACTTTGATAGTGCGAATGCCACGAAGCGTCTCAATCAGATGAGTTTGTTGTTTGGCGAGACGCATGATCTGCTCTTCCGTGGATTGCCGCAATGGACGGTAGGCGAAATTACGCAATGCGACGTAAATCAGTACGCTGGCAATCACGATCAGCGCCAACTGGCGGCTATAGAAGAACATTACGGCCAAAACAAAGATGGAGATCAAGCCGTCGAGCAGTGTTTCAATAAAGTTGTTAGTGAGGGTGCGCTGGATGGCTTCAGCGCCATCAAAGCGGGAGAGAATGTCGCCGAAGTAGCGCTTCTCAAAGAAAGATACCGGCAGCCGTACCAGATGGGAGAAAAGATTGGCGTACCACTGCAATTTGAGCAACGTGCCGAAATAAAGAGTGGTCCAACTGCGCAGCGCTCCCAGGAAAGATTGCAGGCCGATCAACAGCATGAAGCCGACGCCAAGGGTAAAGAGCAGGTCGCGATCAAACGACGCGAGCACCTTATCCACGGTGAGTTGCAGGAACAATGGGCTGATGATGGAAAATATTTCCAGAGCGGAAGCCAGCACAAAGATCTGCGCCAGAGCGCGCTTGAGACCGGAGACGCGGCCAATGAGGTCGCGCAGGCGGAGCGGGCGGCGCTCTTCACGCTGCACAAAGCTGGGTGTGGGAGTCAGTTCCAGCGCAACGCCGGTGAAGTGACGGCTGGCTTCAGCAAAACTGACCCTGCGCGGCCCTACAGCGGGGTCATGCAGGTACACGTATTTCCGCGTGACCTTCTTCAGCACCACAAAGTGTTCCATCTTCCAATGCAGGATGCAGGGTGCTTTCAGATAGGCCAGGTCTTCCAGTTCCACGCGAAGCGGGCGTCCGGTGAGATCAAGAGCGGCGGCGAACTTGATGATATGGTTCAGGGTGGCGCCGCGAAGGGAAACGGAGAAACGGTGCCGCAACGCGGGCAGGTCAACGCGCAGACCGTGATAGCCGGCGATCATGGCAAGGCAAGCCAGGCCACACTCCGCCGCCTCAGTCTGAAAGACCATCGGCAGTTTTTGTTCCCAGGAAAATTTCATTTTCTGCAAGTACCGCGCCCTACGTCCCTTTAACTTCCTGATCGTTCAAAAAACCACTTGATGAGAGGTTTATGCCCAAGCGGGATTTCCGCTTCCACTCTTACTCCCGCTTGTGTTGAAGGGTCCACTTGCATGTCCTGTGCCGCTTGTGGCGGAAGCGACACCTTAATCTTGTAAACCGGAATTTTGTCCCCAGGCACAGAGAGACCTGGATTCTTCTGGGAAAGTTCCGCTGGTTCCACAGGTGTTTGTGGGACTTCCAGTACTGTTCCCACCTGACGAGCAAACTTTGTCGAGCAAGAATTACAGCGCAAAGTCAGATGAGTGCCCACGTGCAGCCGGTCACGCAGGCTGGCGGGCACGTAGAATTCAGCTCCCGTCGGACCCGGATTTGAGAGACTGCTCGAGCTTATGATCCCCGGAACGCGCGCCCTTTCCGTGTATTGGCCAAGGAAGAGAAATCCCAGGACCGCTGCCGTAATCCCCAGCGCAAACCAGCAAAGCAACATCAGTGAAAACGGACGGACGAGAATAATCTCGCCATAGAATTTTTGCTGTAGAGCGGCAATCGCTTCCGGACGGAACAGAGGCAGAGGCTCACTATGATTGCTGTGGCTTTCCTCCGAACCTCTTTCCACCGAACTTAGAGTCTTGCCGGGAAGTGGCATGCGCTTGTTCGCTCCGTATTAAACGAAGAATTAAATGGTACGGCGCTAGCAGTTGGAAATGATGAAAAATCGCTTAGAAAAATCCGGAGCTGTTCCAAAACGGGAAGGCGGGAACACTGATGGGTTGCGTAAATCCTGCGTTTTCATTGGCGGGAAGAAAGCGTGGCGAGAACTCCACGTAACTTCACAAAGAAATGAGCACTGAGAAGGGACTTGCCGGCGATTTTTACGCGACCACGCTGGGCACCGCAGCGCGTTTGGGCAGGATCTCACCGATGCGACGGATTTGTGCGCCTACGCCTTTCAGCTTCTCTTCAATCCGCTCATAGCCACGGTCTACGTGGTAGACGCGATCAATGATCGTTTCACCGTCGGCAACCAGCGCGGCGATGACGAGAGAGGCTGAAGCGCGAAGGTCAGAGCATTGAACGGCGGCGGAACTGAGAGGGGTCTTGCCGCGAACGATGGCGCGGCTGCCTTCTACCTTGATGTTAGCGCCCATGCGGGCCAGTTCGCCGGCGTGCATGAAGCGGTTCTCGAAGATATTCTCAGTGATGAGCGAGGTACCCTGCGCCTGTGTGGCCAACGTCATGTATTGCGCCTGCATGTCCGTGGGAAAGCCGGGGAATTCTTCTGTGGTGATATCGGCTGCTTGCAGTTGGTGGCCGTTGGTCACGCGCATTGAATCCGTCCCTGCCGTGATGCTCACGCCGCATTCTTCCAGTTTTTGAATCAATGAGCCCAGGTGCGACGGATCGCAACTGGTCAGCTGCAGGTCGCCGCCGGTGAGGACGGCAGCAATCACAAAGGTGCCGGCTTCAATACGATCAGGAATGATCCTATGGCGCGCGCCGTGAAGCTTTTCTACTCCATGGATACGGATGGTATGGGTCCCTGCGCCTTCAATCCTTGCGCCCATCTTGATGAGTAGCGCAGCAAGATCAACAACTTCAGGTTCGCGCGCGCAATTCTCCATGATGGTCTCGCCTTCGGCCAGTGTTGCGGCCATCATGAGATCTTCAGTGCCGGTAACGGTAATCTTATCGAAAATGATGTGGCCGCCGCGCAGACGTTCCGCAGTGGCTTCAATATAGCCATGCTCCTGCTTGATGGAAGCGCCGAGCCGTTCCAGACCTTTGATATGGAGATCGATAGGCCGCGCGCCAATGGCGCAGCCTCCGGGTTGGGAAACGCGGGCGCGTCCCATACGCGCGAGCAGCGGCCCCAGAACCAGCGTGGATGCACGCATGGTCTTTACCAGTTCATACGCGGCTTCAGGATTGACCAGGTTGTTGCAGGAAATCGTGGTGCGATGGGAAGCGCGACCGTAGCCCAATTCCACGTCTGCGCCCATTGAGACCAGTAGATTGCGCTCCGTCTGAATGTCACGAACGTCAGGGATATTTTCCAGAATTACGGGCTCGTCGGTAAGGATGGCGGCGGCCATCGCGGGCAATGCGGCATTTTTGGCGCCGCTGATGCGTACGCTTCCCACCAGGGGATTGCCACCACGAATTACAAACTTATCCATAAGACTCTCTGGCGCGATTTCTCCGTCCCTGAAGTCAATCCGGATGGTCCGGCTGCGCGAAACCGGCTTTCTGAAACCGGGAACGCCCACGGACAGCAGCGTCTCTGCCTTGCTGGAACTGCCATTCGGTGACTTGGGAACTAGCTTCATTTTAAATGACCCTGCTCGATCGCCTCTCGGACATTACCCTTAACGCTTTTGAGTCTTTTAACTGCCTGGGTGCGAGATAAACCGGTCTTCAACATAATCAGGGCGATGGCCACCTGATTGTCCGCCACGTCAAGAGTTTTGGATGCAGTTTGGCGGTCAACGCCAGCAGCTTTTTCTAAAACATTCAGCCCACGTTCCATTAACTTATGATTCCTGGTATGGACATTCACCATCAGGTTGCCATAGATATACCCAAGACGGGCCATTGTTCCTGTAGTTAGCAGGTTCAGGGCCATTTTCTGTGCAGAACCGGCCTTCATGCGCGTTGACCCTGAAACGGCTTCCGGACCTACGTCGATAACGATCTCAATATCTGCCAGAGCACCCATGGGGGAGCCAGGATTGCAGACAACGGCTACGGTTTTGGCCCTTTTCTTGCGTGCATGCTCCAGAGCACCCAAGGTGTAGGGTGTTCGACCGCTGGCAGCAACTCCCACTACGACATCTTTTTTGCCCGGCTTGCGTTTGGCAATGTCATTACGCCCGCTGGCGGCGGAATCCTCGCTATATTCGTCAGCACGGCCCAGGGCTTTATTGCCACCGGCAATCACATATTGAACGGTCTTAGGGTCGGTATTGAACGTGGGAGGACACTCGGCGGCATCAAGCGCGGCAAGACGTCCGCTAGTGCCGGCGCCCACGTAAATCAGCCTTCCGCCGCTGCGAATGGCATTGGCAATGGCGTCAATGGCCTGCGCGATTTGCGGCAAGGCGCGCTCCACGGCTGCAGCAACTTTGTGGTCTTCACGGTTGATTACCCGGGTAATTTCCAGCGCGGACATGGTATCGAGTGCGGAAGAGGCGAGGTTCTGCTGCTCGGTCCGGAGATCACGAAGTTTAGCTTTGCTGGAACTCACGTTCATACCTCAGTTAAGCGCTTCGATAACTGCATCGTGGAAAGCGGGCCGGAATTTCTTAATGGACTGCGAGCCACGGTCCGGCCAGGTGCGATTGGTTAACAGAGTGACGGAAAGTTGGCTATCAGGATCAATCCATAGTGAGGTACCTGTATAGCCCAAATGGCCATAGGACCGCGAGGAAAAATATTTTCCGGACTGAGACGGTTGGGAGGGTGTATCCCACCCCAAAGCGCGCGAAGTGCCGGGAGGAAAATCCTCTCGGTGGGTAAAAATTTCCAAGGTGCGAGCCTGGACCAAAGGTGTGCCTCCCCGTAACATGCATTGTGCAAAAACTGACACGTCCAGGGAACTGGCAAAACAACCAGCATGCCCGGCTACCCCACCCATCATGGAAGCGTTTTCATCGTTGACCTCACCCTGAATCAGGCGATGGCGAAAAGTGCGGTCATCTTCTGTGGTCGGGATGGCAGGTTTCAGGTCTGCCGACGGGTTGAAGCAGGTGTGCGCAAGGTTGAGTTTGGCGAAGATCTCACGCCGGCAAAACTGGTCCAAAGGCTCGCCAGAGAGCTTTTCCACCGCCTGGCCCAGCAGAATGAAGCCGATATCACTGTATTCGGCGCGGGAACCAGGTTCAGCGGTGAGTGGGACGCGGAGAGCTTGCTGGAGCAAATCGTCCTTATTATGGGCGGACTGGAACAGCTTGATATAGGCCGGCAGACCGGAGGAGTGCGCCAGAAGCATGCGGAGCGTGATCTGGCTGCGGACGTCTTTTTGTTTTGCGCTGTTGTCGGCGAATCCGGGTAGCAGCTCGACCAATGGCTGATCGAGCTTGAACAGGCCGCGATCGTACAAAATCATGCATGCGGTGGTGGTGGCAAGAACCTTGGTGACCGATGCGAGATCGTAGACCGTTTCAGCGGTCACGGCTGGGGAGGCTTCATCGTAAGTGAAACGCCCGAGGCCCTTGTGGGCGATGAGCTTTCCTTGATGGGCGATGGCGACGGCGGCACCAGGGAAAGCGCGCTGTTCGATGCCGGAACGCAGGACGTTAAAGGCACGCTGGAACTGTTCGTCCTGATGGTCGAGCGAGCGGGACAGCATGCTGTTGGTACTTTGGTGCAGAAAATCCCCTCGTGTTGCTTTTGTTTTCGGTTTATAACACACTCAGTTTACAGATGACATTCCCGCGCAAAGCCATTGGCTTCATTTCTATACTTATTCTGGCTATCCAAGGTCTTTGGGCTGCTGGTGCGTCCGCGCCTGCCGCAAAAAAGAAGAAACCAGCGGCGGAAGTAAAGGAAACAGCGAACTTTTCCCCGGTGGATCTGCTGGTGCAGGAGCAGATCAATGATCAAGCCATCACTGGCGCAGTGCTGGTGGTGGGACACGGCGGAAAGATCGTGCACCAGAAAGCTTTTGGGCTGCGCGCCACCTCGCCGCGTCCTGAAACCATGACTCTGGACACGATTTTTGATCTGGCGTCCCTGACCAAAGTAGTGGCGACCACACCGAGCGTGATGCGCCTGGTGCAATATGGGCAAGTCCGCCTGGATGAACCAGTGGCGCATTATATCCCTGATTTCGGGATGAACGGCAAAGACGCAGTCACGGTGCGGCAGCTCTTGACGCATTATTCCGGGCTGCGTCCGGACATCGATCTGAATCCTTATTGGGTGGGACGCGATGCGGCGTTCCGGCTGGCCCATGAAGAGAAGCTGCAGGCGCCGCAGGGCTCAGTCTTTGTATATAGCGATACCAACTTCATTGTGCTGGGCGAACTGGTGCAGCGGCTCTCCGGAATGCCACTGGACCAGTATGCTGCTGTGCATATCTTCCAGCCCCTGGGCATGAAGCACACACGCTTTCTGCCGCCTCCGGAATGGAAAAACAAGATCGCGGAAACTTTTGCGCCGGACAGAAAGCAGATCCTGCGCGGCGTAGTGCATGATCCGCGCGCGGACAGAATGGGCGGCGTAGCAGGACACGCAGGGGTTTTTTCCACTGCGGGCGATCTGGCTCTGTACGCGCAGGCGCTGATCAGCCGCAAGCAAATTCTGGATGGCGACATCATTGAGAAGATGACGACACCGCAACAGCCGCCGAATGCCACCGAAGTCCGCGGGCTGGGCTGGGACATTGATTCTTCATTTTCGTCGAACCGCGGCGTGCTGCTGCCGGTGGGATCGTTTGGCCACACCGGGTACACCGGCACATCGATCTGGATTGATCCTTATACGGATACGTATGTGATCCTGCTGACGAATTCTGTTCTGCCTCGGCAGGGACCGGCGATTATTTCTTTGCGGTCGCGTGTGGCTACGGCGGTGGCGGGAGTGCTGAAGCTGGATGTAACTTCTGCTGCCCGGGAAAAGCTGCTGGCGATTACGGGCTATAACGAAGCGGCCTCGGCTTCACGGCATTTGGGAGCGCGCAACGGGCACGTGTTGACCGGGATTGATGTTTTGGAGCAGGATAATTTTGCTTCGTTGAAGCAGGACAAGACGCAGATGACGATTGGCCTGCTCACGAACAATACCGGCGTGGACGGCCAAGGCAGAAGGACAATCGACGTGCTGGCGTCGGCGCCAGGAATCAAGCTAGCGGCAATTTTTGCGCCGGAACACGGAATCTTTGGCGCGCAGGATGACTTGAACGTCCAGAATACGACTGACTCTGTGACGGGCGTTCCCGTGTATTCGATGTATGGCGGCACCGACGCAAAAAAGCGCCCGCCGCTGGACGTGCTCAAGACGCTGGACGCCGTGGTCTTTGATATTCAAGATGCTGGAACCAGGTTCTATACCTATCCGGCAACGCTGGGCTACCTGCTGGAGGCGGCTGCACAGACCAATACCGAGGTCATTGTGCTGGATCGGCCAGACCCGATCAATGGTTCGTTTGTGCAGGGCCCAATGTCGCAGACCGAGTTTACAAACTTTAACAACTACCACCCCATACCTCTACGACACGGCATGACCCTGGGCGAGCTGGCGCAGATGTACAACGCGGAGCGGAAGATCGGTGCGCGGCTGCGGGTGATTCCCATGCAGGGCTGGCTGCGCGGCGACTGGTTCGATTCAACGGGGATCGTCTGGATCAACACGTCGCCGAATTTGCGGTCAGTGAATGAAGCGGAGCTGTATCCCGGCGTGGGGATCGTGGAGGGGACGAACGTCTCTGTGGGACGAGGGACCGATACGCCGTTTGAAGTGCTGGGCGCTCCGTGGATTGATGCACGCGCGTTTTCCGACTATTTGAATGCACGGCTGATTCCCGGTGTGCGGTTTGTTCCAGTCACATTCACGCCTGTCAGCGGGCCGTACCAGAACCAGCAGTGCAAGGGCGTGAACATTATCGTTACTGACCGCACGGTCCTGGACGGGCCGGAGATGGGAATCGAGCTGGCGGCGGCGCTGAAAAAGCTGTATCCCGACAATTGGAAGATTGAGCGTATGCTCGGCCTGCTTGCCAATCGCCAGGTTTTTGACGCATTGATGAATGGCGACGATCCCCGCGCGATCGCGCAAGGCTGGCAGGAGGACCTGGAGAAGTTTAAGGAGTTAAGGCAGAAGTATCTTCTCTATAAGTAAATTTCACCGCGGAGGCGCGGAGACGCGGAGAAGAACAAAGGACTAATTCTTACCGCGGATGAACACGGATAAACGCGGATCAGGAATAAAACAGCGGCGCCAGATCCCTTGGGTCCTGCTAGCAAGCTGAAGACTACGCTTGCTTTCTCACTGACCTTCGAGACGACAACTCTAAAAAATAGAGGGCATGTCTGTTGAGCACGATCTGTGTAGGTTTACCAGGTCGGCTATACTTTTCTTCCATGGACCTGCACATCGGCACTTCAGGATGGTCATACGCGAGCTGGAAGCCGGCATTTTTTCCGGAGAAGCTGCCGTCGAAAAGATTTCTTGAGTTCTACGCAACGCGGCTGAATGCCGTGGAGTTGAATGCAACGTTTCGCCGCATGCCAACGGGCAGCGCCATCGCCGGATGGGTGGGGCCAACGCCCGCTGACTTCAAGTTTGCGGCGAAGGTGCATCAATCAATCACGCATTTCAAAAGGTTGAAGGATTGCGGCGATTCTTTCCGGTTCTTTCTGCAAAGCATGGAGCCGATGCGGCAGTCGGGCAAGCTAGGGCCGATCTTGATCCAGACGCCACCGAATTTGAAAATCGATCTTGACCTGTTACGGGCGTTTGCGCAGCTATTGCCGCAGGCCTATAGGTTTGCCTTTGAGTTCCGGCATGATAGCTGGTTTGTAGATGCGGTCTATGAGATTTTGAAAAGCAAGAATGCGGCGCTGTGCTGGGCGGAGAGCGAAAAGATTGTTGTGCCGAAAGTAGCGACGGCGGACTTTTTGTACCATCGCTTTCGCGAGCCGGAGTACAGCACGCCCGATTTACAAAAGGTGGCGGAGGAGTTGAAGGCGCAGCGCGCGGAACGCGAGGTATTTGCATTTTTCAAGCATGAAGAGCAGCCGGAGAGCGCGTTAAATGCGGTGACGGTGGCGCGGCTGAATGGGATTGAAGAGAAGCCGTTTGCGATGCCTGAGAAGAAGGGCCGGAAGAGCGCATGAATACCTTAGTTCGGTATATGTGTACGCTTCTGGTGTTTACATGCTCTATGACTGCCCAGGAACGGTTTTCATCTGGCCCGTGGAAGGGATTTTTCAAGGAACAGCCCGAGTTGAATACGATTGAGCTTCCAAAGCCGTTCAAGGTTTCCTCCATCAAAGGGAAAGTCGTTTATTCTGGACGCGAGAAGCTCCGCGACGCCTTCTTTGAAATTCGCGACAAGTCTGGTCGTGTGCTCACTGCGACTACGGATGAAAATGGCGAGTTTACTCTTGCGCATGTGCCTCGCGGAACATACGACTTCAGGGTTTCAAAGAATGAATTCAAACCTGTGATCGGCAAGGTCATGGTTTCACGCAGATGGTGGAAAAGCGACGCGATCATCATCCCAATTGAGCTCGGAAACTAGAAAAGTTTGGCCGGGCACGGCGCAGTCGGTTGCGGGCAAGGCCGTGCGATCGGGCCGCGCTCTTGGTTGATTTAGCCGGCCAGAGATTCAATTGTGTGCAGGGCGTCCGGCGTCAGCGCAAGCTCACGGCTGGCAAGGTCCTGCCGCATGTGTTCTGCGCTGGATGTGCCGGTAAGCGGCAGCATCCCTACGGCTCGAGCGAAAGCAAAAATGATCTGGGCGAGTGTAGCGTTGAGCTCCGCGGCGAGTCCTGCAACGAAGGGATGACGCAGGACTTCAACATTTGCCGTGAGCAAAGAGAAGCCCTGGTAGATGATGTTGTGTTCGCGACAGAAGGCCCGCACTTCGCGGTCCCAGCCGCGATTGGCGTAGCAGCGGTTCTGAACGAAAGCCGGCGGTTCCGCATGGGCCCGGGCCATCTGCTGGAGTTGAGCAAGCGAGATGTTGCTGATGCCGAGAAGGCGTGTGCGTCCAGCGTCGCGCTCTTTGATCATGGCCTGCCAGGTTTCAAAATCGTCGGTGGTCCAATGGGAGCTAGAAGCGGGGCCGTGGAGAACAAAGCTGTCCACGTGATCCGTGCCAAGATGCTCCAGCGAACTGGCCATGGACTGCGCGACCTGAACGGAAAGAGTTGCGGCAGGATCGTAGGGCAAACGATGGTCCTGACCTTCCTGATAGGTGAACTTAGTCTGAAGAAAGAGATCAGCGCGCGTGACGATGCCGGCGGCATATGCGGCAGCCAAGCCTTGTCCGACGGCGGCTTCAAAGTAGTGTTTGCGCTGGTTGGCCGTATCAATGGCGCGAAAGCCCGAGCGGATAGCGAGTTCAGTGAGGGCCGCGGTGCGGTCTTCTTTCCAGGCGGTACCGTAGAGGAAACTGGGAATGGATGAGGGTTGGACGCTGGGCATCGATTTATTCTTACATATGGCGTTTTGTTCTGGTTTGTTGAGACAGGAGTAGAGATGACCGTTTACGCGATTGCGCAATTGAAGATCACGGACCGGGCGGCCTATGACCGCTATCAGTCGAAGTTTATGGGCGTGATGAAGCGTTTCCAGGGACAAGTGCTGGCGGCGGATGAGAAGCCACAGGTAATCGAAGGGGAATGGAGGCGCGATAAAGTTGTGTTGCTTGCGTTTCCGGATGAGAAGGCCTTTCGCGAGTGGGCGGAGTCGCCCGAGTATCAGGAGATTTCAAAGGACCGGAAAGCGGGTTCAGAGGCGGTGGTGTTGCTAGTGAAGGGAATCGGGTAATTTTCACCGCGGAGGCGCGGAGAATGGCCGGAAGAGCGTGAGAAAAAATCTTTGGAGATTCGGTCAATTCATGTCGATTTCCCTTGATTTATTCGCTTTATATTTGCTATAACAAAGGCTGACAGGGCGACCTGTCAACAGTCCGCGCAACGGGAAACCGTTGCGTTTTGTCTTTTGGGTATTTTGCGACCCTCTGCCTGATCTCTCAGCCGATGGAATGGGGAGCAAATGGGGAGGTTTTAGATAAGTGCTTATGTTTGCAACAACGGCGTTTGGGGATCAATGGGGAGGAATCGCATAAGTCTTTTAGAAATGGGGATCGGGGAGGGGGTAGGGTATCCATGGCTCCCCAGACTTAGCCTATGACGAGATAGGAAAAGCAAATTTCACAACGGATTAAACCAGACGGACGCGGAGCAGGAATAAAAGTGAAGAGTCGGGACTTAGATCACCGGACGCAAGACCCAAGCCAATTCGCGTTCAAAGCCAAACGGAACCAGCAGAGCTATTTGCCGGGGAATCGGCAGGCAGGATACTGAGGATTATGAGGTCTGATAACAAGCGTGAGACTGGAAGCCGCCACAAAACGGCGGAGCCAAGTGATTCTATCCGCCAGCGAGATCGGGCGGCGGGGCCAGATCCAATATTGAATAGATTTCTTGATTACCTGAACGTTGAGAAAGGGCTGACGCAGTTGACCGTGGCTGCGTATAAGTCTGACGTGATTCAGCTTGCCGAGTTTCTTGCGGCACACCGGCGCGAGTTGACGGAGGCGAGGCGGGAGGATATTCGCGCCTTTCTGAGCCAGTTGTTTGCCAATGGCGTAAAAGACCGGTCAGTGGCGCGAAAGCTTTCCACGCTTAGACACTTCTACAAGTATCTGCTGCTGGACCGGATTATCAAACAGGACCCAACGCTGGAGATCGATTCGCCCAAGCAATGGAAGGTGCTGCCAAAGTCGCTGGCGGTAAGCGAGATTGATTCGATGATGGAGTCGGCCGGGCAGGCGGGCGACTCCAAACTTTCCGCGGCGCTGGCGCAGCGCGACCAAACCATGCTGGAGGTGTTTTATGCCGGCGGGATGCGGGTTTCCGAGATCATCAACGTAAAACTGGAAGATTTGAAGCTGGAACTTGGACACATACTAGTGCGGGGCAAGGGTGACAAAGAGCGGATTGTTCCGATTGGAAAGGCCGCGCAGGAGCGAATCAGCGCGTATCTTGCCGATGGGCGGGAAGCGCTGCTGAAGGGAAAGATTTCATCCCTGCTGTTTGTGCGTCGCGGTGGAGGGCGGATGACGCGGCAGTGGGTTTGGCAGATGGTGAAAGATGCATCCGCTTCTGGAAGGCATGCAAGCCCGCACATGTTGCGCCATAGCTGCGCCACGCACATGGTAGAAAATGGCGCAGACCTGCGAACGGTGCAGACGATCCTGGGCCACGCCGATATTTCCACCAGCCAGATTTATACGCATGTTGCGCTGGACCGGCTAAAGACCGTGTATCGCGACTTTCATCCGCGCGGCAAGAGGACCGGCACAACGGGGAAACCATGAAGCAGCAGGGAAGACGGGTAAGCACGGAAATCCAACACGGCATCAGAAAATTTCTGGACTCGCTGCGCGGAGAGCGGAATGCATCGGAGCATACGCTGCGCGCGTATAGCAACGAACTGGGCCGCTTTGCCGAATATCTGGGGCCGCAAGCGAAATGGAAAGAGATTGACCACATCACGATCCGGGGGTTTCTCTCGCATCTGCACGGCTGTGGGCTGAGCAAAGTTTCAGTGGCGCGTGCGCTTGCAACGTTGCGGTCAATATACAAATGGCTGGGGCGAGAGGGAATTGTTGCGCAAAATCCGGCAAAACTAGTTTCTTCGCCGCGATTACCAAAGAAGCTGCCACGTGTCCCGACGATGGAAGAGATTAACGGCCTGCTGAACACCGAAATGCCGGAGAGCGCCGCGTTTCCTGAGCGTGATCGCGCGATCTTTGAACTGCTGTATGGCTGCGGACTCCGAAATTCAGAGTTGGTAGGCACAGAACTGGGCGATATTGAAGAAGCGAACGGCGTAATTTTGATTCGTGGAAAAGGAAAGAAGCAACGCTATGTGCCGCTGGAAGGCGCAGCGGCGGAAGCGCTGGCGGCGTATCGCGTGGCCCGGCAGCAAGTGCTCAAGGCAACGCGCAAGAAAACGCACCGGCTGTTCATCAATCAGCGAGGTGGGCCATTGACGACACGGAGCGTTGGGCGAATTGTGAAAAAGATCGCAGTCTCACGTGGACTGCCGCCGGACGTGCATCCGCATACTCTACGGCACGCGTTTGGGTCGCACATGCTGACGGAAGGCGCAGATCTGCGGTCCATCCAGGAGTTGTTGGGGCATGAGCGGCTGGCAACCACGCAGAAATATACGCAGCTATCGATAACGCACGTGATGGAAGTCTATGACAGGACGCATCCGCGAGCGAAGTAAGCAGGAGACCAGTACGCCGCCGCGAGCTGATATTACGGGTTAAAATGGTGTGAGTGGCCCTGTAGCTCAGATGGATAGAGCGACGGTTTCCTAAACCGCAGGTCGCAGGTTCGACTCCTGCCAGGGTCACCAGACTTATAGTCGAAGCCATATGAAGGTCAAGCGCAAGAAATTACCGGCGACCTGTTCGGTCCACGGTCGGGTACACGTAGGCTGCCCAGTGTGCGCAAAACGCAATAGGAAGCTTTGCAAACCAGTTCGGCCTCGCACCCTGACCCCGTTCGACCCAGCTCTTTTTGATCAGATCTTTCGTGATTTCTTATCGATGACGGATGCTGCCGTCAACGACCAGACTGAGTTCGTGCCCTGCTCGGCGGGACGGCCCTCGAACATATTGGCATTCGGAACTTGGTTGATCGCCCGTCGTGCGGAACTGGGCAGCTACGCATTTAGCGAATTCATTAAAATGTTGCCAGCCAAGTACGGCATCGCAAGCAGCACGGGCTATCGCTACATGCGCCTTGCTCAGGCTCTACCGCGATACTTCCCAAACAAAGCCATCAGGGATGAACTAATGAGGAGAGGGGATGGCAGAGGAATCGTAACCATCGACAATGAAACGCGGAGGGTGGTGTTAACGCCCTCTTTTCAGGCAGCTATGGAAGTCGTTCCAATACCTGCAGGACTGGAATAGTTCATATCAATGCCATTGCATTTGACGCTGAAGTTCTCGGCCGCATTTCTCAGCCTGATGTTGTGCACCAATGCAGGCGCAGCAAACCTGCGCGTCCACGCACTACAGGCAAAGCAGCCCATGCCACCCCAGCCCGGCGTTACACCGAACAGCATCACGATTGGCAGCCTTGCTCCGCTTACGGGCGAGAACGCCGAAACCGGCAGCGCGGTGAAAGCGGTTTTGACCGCTTATTTTGACGACCTAAACCAGCGCGGCGGAGTTTACGGCCGGCGGATAGTGCTTCGCTTTGATGACTCTGGCGGGAACAGCGCTGCTATGTTGAAGAGCGCAAAACGTCTGGCCGCTGCGCCGGTATTTGCCATGGTGGCCCCGTTTGTTCCTGACGCTGAAGAAAAGCTGGCAGCGGTGGCGCACACCAGCAAAATGCCGCTGGTGGGATTGCTGGCGCTTTCTGTGCCCAATGAACCGGCAAATCGTGAAGTGTTTTACCTGCTTCCCGGCTTTCAGCAACTGGAGCAGGAATTAGTCCGGTTTGCCGCGGCACGGGAAAAAGCTGCCATGGAGAAGACCGCGGTTGTGGTCGCCGATAGCAAGCTGCAGACAGACGTGGCCGCAGCCATGCAGGCAACATGGAAAGAGCTGAGCGTCGAAAAGCCGCAGGAGGTTCTGCTTTCTGCGGCGAAGGGCGCAGAGGTCATCAGTGATCTGCATAAGCAGGGAATAGAGCGGGTCTTTTTCATCGGGGATGGAGAGCAGCTTGCGCCGTGGATACAGGCAGCCGACAAAGCTGAGTGGGCCCCCAGAGTTTTTGTGCTGGGGCCGCTGCTGGATGAAAGCATTCTTGGCGCTCCTGCGCGTTTCCAGGGCAGGATATTTGCCGCCTATCCGCAGTTGCAACCTGAAGTAGGAGCGGTGGATGAGTTCGACTACTTTCTCAGTAGCCACAATCTTGCCAGCGACCATCGGTTGGTGCAGATTTCAGCGTATTGCGCGGCAAAGATCATGGTAGAGGCACTGGCGCGCGCTGGCAAAAACGTGACCCGAGAGAAATTGATTCAGACTCTGGAGCAGATGCGCGATTTCAGGACTGGCCTGCTTCCTGGCATCACGTTCGGCGCGAATCGCCGGGTGGGATCATTTAAAGCCGAGATCGTGTGTGTTGATCTGGCGTCTCATTCTTTTCAACCAGAATGCAGCAAGACTGCGAAGCCTGAGTGACCGATTCGTGTGACGCTAGAAATCGACGAGCCCATCGACACAGGCCAGCCATTTCTCGCCAACGCGATGCGCATCAATATGGTGCATGCCGGAAGCGTTCCATGAACTGCCGTCGGGTACGAGGATAGGCGACTCTTGTACCTCATGCTCCTTGTAAGTTGTCGGGGTGAGTTCTGTGATCTCAAAAGCTCTCACCTGTTTGCCGTAAGTGGGATAGCAATCCTGGGTAAAGCGAAGAAGGCGACCATCATAGTCGAGCACGCGACCGCCGGGCCGGGCGATGCTTTTATTGCCAGAGATGATGGGGCTGGAAGGATGTTCGGTCCATGTGGACGCGGGACCGTCGGCTGAATAAAGAGCGAGCGTGTCATGCTTGTGAGGAGTTGGACAGGTAAAGAGCCACCATTTTCCGCCGTGCTGGAAGATTGAAGGGTCAGCGTGCGGGCCGGGAATCAGGTCTTTGACCAAGGCCCATTGATCAGGGAATGACGTGGCCCGATAAAGACGAACAGCGTTGGCGCCGAGCGTTTCCGGCGTCATATAGAAATCGTTGTTCCAGCGGAACACGTATGGATACGAAAGATGAAACGGCTCCTGCAGGACGATTCGCTCGTAGCGCCAGGTTAGACCGTCGCGGCTGGTGGCGCGGCCAATATCGCCCTTATTGGACTGGTTGTTTAAGACCTCAAAAAACATGTGCCAAAGGCCGTCAACATTGACCATGAACGGATCAGCGACAAAGCGCGCGGGAACATCTCTGACGTCGGCGGCGGAAATGACAGGGTTGGAAGCGCCGGGAGCAGCCGCCATGCGCAACGGCGATGGACCGGAATACATGGCAATGGACCAAGTCCAGGGGCGGCTGGCGTCTTTTGATCGGCGTCCTATGGCGTTGGGATCGATGG
Source organism: Terriglobia bacterium (assembly GCA_020072645.1). Classification (NCBI taxonomy): domain Bacteria; kingdom Pseudomonadati; phylum Acidobacteriota; class Terriglobia; species Terriglobia bacterium. The sequence continues at coordinate 81,757 of JAIQGK010000002.1, read as the reverse complement.
TTTCCATGGGTCAGGATAATTTTATCAATCGGCCACGCTTAGTGCAGAACGCCCGGGATGAGAGTGTTGGGGCATCCAAAATCGAAACTCTTTTTCGCGTTTTAACCCATTGATTCCTAAGATCGCCAAGCTGAAGTACCTGCGCCGACAACGAAACTTAATGCAACAAATCCAGAATACCTGCGTTCAACGTATTGAAAGCGATGTTCGTAATACAAACTAATGACAATTTGTGTCATTGGGATGTGGAAATCAAGTGAAACGAAATCGAGGCAGAGACCACTACTTACAGTAACGAAGGTCTCGGGCCTGAAGGGCTTGATGATCCTGAAGACGACCCCAGGTAGACGCGAGGCTGTAAGAGTGAATAGCTTGATGCAACAGCCGGGAGGAGTTTGTGAAGATTTTTGACGCTTTGTTCGGATGCTGGCATAAACGAATCAGCTTTCCCCAGACCAGCAAGCCTGGACAGCGCCGCTGCGAGGCCGCCACGCTCACCGGAACGTATGTGGTGTGTCTCGACTGTGGTACCGAGTTTGCTTACGACTGGAAAAAGATGCGAGTTCTCTCCCCCATTGAGAAACAGCCTTTTGCCCATGCACGTGTGGAAGTTGAGGCCAGAGGCTAAGAAGCGGGAGAGGTAAAGGGTCATGAAACGGCAGTGGCGGTTTCGGGTGATTGAGTCGGTGGGACTGGTGTTTGCTTATTTCTGGTACAACGCAAACATACCTGCGGTGGTTGCCAGGATACTTTCATAGCTATTGATGCAAGCAGCCTTTCTTCCGGGAGGCTGTGCTTGTTCGTGTGGCTCTGCTGCGAGAGCTGCTGCGATATTCGGATGAGGTAGTTTCACCGCTGCATCGGTTTTGTGTCGATCAAGGTCTTACTCAGCGGCTGATGCCACCGAAGATGGCTGGTCCATCTCCAGAATTGCCACCCACTCGGCTTTGCTTCGCGCCAGAAACACGATTTTTCCGTGAAGGAATTCCGCAGCTAACTCTGGAGACACATCGACATGAGAGCCGAAGAAACGCCGGTTGAGTCTCTCCCATCGTTCTGAACGGATGAACGGCGGCACGTCAACTTTGGTGGAAAATAAATAGGCCACCTGATATTTTGGCCGCATCTGCCGCGCTTTGATTATTTCCTCAACGGTAAAATCCTGTACTTGAACAAATGGAAATGATTGCTTCACGTAGCCCAGGTAGGGACGAGTAAGTTCGTCGGTGGCCGGCCAAGCGGTGAGGATTGTGGAATTCTGCTCGTGCTCTTCCAGAAACTTTGCAGCCTTAAAGTGGAGATCGACGAAGTCTTTGTAAGTTAGGTTGTCTTCCGGCGCAAAGCGGTAAGGCGGATCGAAAAATAATCCCAGCACGAAGACAATCACCATCAAGGCTGCCGGCCATTCCCATCGACTGATGCGCCGGTGCAGAGTTGACATGCCGAGCATGATTACCAGCGGATAAACGGGCAATAAATAGCGAGTAAGCAGCGCACCGCCAAGCAATGAAAACGCGAGTAGATGCGCCAGCATGATCAATCCGAACTGGAGTTGTACCGGTACGGCGATGCGCGGACGCACGACGGTGGAATCGCCGGTTGAATCAATAACCGGCGGAAAGAACATTGCGACCGCCGTGGCTGCGGTAAGCGCCAACATGTTCATGGTGCCAAAGAGATGCCAGACGCGTTGCACCAGCGCTAAAACAAACCGCAGCGGGCTGAGTGTCTGGGTCACGTTGTACTGATAGAAATCGGCATTGCCAAAAAATCTTCCGGTGGCATGATGGTGATAAGCCAGCCAGCCCAGCAAGGGAAGAACTGGAATGAGTGCAATCGCAGCGCGCTGGAAGCGGCTTCGACCGCTGTCATCGCGACGAGACAAGATTTCCCAAAGCGCAAAGGCAAGCGGCGTGATCGCCGCAGTCTCTTTGCTCAAGACAGCCAGGCAAAATGCAAGCTGACTGGGCCATATTCGATCTTCGATATGAAGCCGGATTCCCCAAAGCGTGAATGCAGCAGCCATAAGATCGGCGTGCGTCAAAGAGCTCTGCACAAAAAAGATCGGGTAAACGGCGGTGGCGATAGTCGTGGCCACAGCAACGCCAGTACCAACAAGCTTGCGCGTGAGCAGAAAGACATTAGTCAGCGCAAAGGCGGCAAGCAGCAGCATGGCCACGCGCGCTATAGCGGGTTTCCAGCCGCTGATAGTGAACCACAACGCAAGATATGCCGCGGAGAGTGGCGGATGTCCTGTATCAAGCGTGGTCTTGGCGATCACACTGTGAGAATGCGCCAGATCGTAAGCGGCAGGAACATAGAAGCCGGCTTCGTCCCAGAAAAAGGGAAGCCGCAAAAGCGGAGCGTGCAGCAAAAAAATGATGACAAAGATCAGCGGGTAAAGACGCCGGAACGAGAATTCCGGCAGTTCGTTAGTTCGTGGCGTGATCAATGGCTAAGATTCTCACAGGAAGCTGCGCTAGTTGATTTGGCTTTGCTGCGCCGTGATATTGGGATCGAGCTTGATTTCGCCGAACGTGCCTTCATACTGGCGTACATTCTGCTCCAGGATGGTCAACAACGCCTTGGCCTGTTGCGGACTCAGGTAGATGCCCTGAAAATTCTGCACTTCGACCTCTTGCGCCGTCACAGGCTGCAAGCGGCCAAAAACCAGCAGAAAGTCCCACACGCTGACGCGGATTTGTATTGAGTTGGCGTAGGTATCGCGGTAATCGGGCGCGTTGACCAGGCGGATGTTGGGCTGCTGCTGAATTGTCATGGGAATGATCTCCTGAAGTAAACTTTCACCATAACAGAAGTCGGGCAAACGCGTGAAGCGCAGTCGCGCGATGATCGAGCGTGCCGCAAATTTTTCTGTCATTTATAATTCTGGCTCTTTGAGGGATTCATTCATGGATACAGGCATTGTTGACGTACACGCGCGTGAGATTCTGGATTCACGCGGCAATCCAACAGTAGAAGCCGAGGTTACTCTTGGTGACGGGTCAATTGGCCGTGCCGCCGTTCCCAGCGGCGCTTCCACGGGGGAGCACGAGGCGGTAGAACTTCGCGACGGCGACCAGCATCGCTACCTTGGAAAAGGCGTGCAAAACGCGGTGGAGAACGTCAACGTAAAGATCGCGGATGCACTTCAAGGCCTCGACGCCTCTGACCAGCGCCGCGTCGATGACACGATGATTGAACTCGATGGCACGCCTAATAAAGCGAAGATGGGGGCAAATTCCATCCTTGCGGTATCCATGGCCTGCGCGCGCGCCAGCGCCAATGCCATGAAGACGCCACTCTATCGCTATCTGGGCGGCGTTAGCGCCAGCGTTTTGCCTGTCCCTATGATGAACATACTCAATGGCGGCGCACACGCTGACAGCAACGTTGATTTCCAGGAATTCATGGCGATGCCTGTGGGCGCGGAGACTTTTTCTGAAGCGCTGCAATGGGGCGCAGAAGTTTTTCACACGCTCAAGTCTGTCCTGAAGAAACGCGGGTACAACACCGCTGTCGGCGATGAAGGCGGGTTTGCTCCATCACTCAAGGCCAATGTAGAGGCCATTGAGTTGATCCTTGAAGCCATGCAGCAAGCGGGATTCCGCGCCGGCGTGGATGTCTCCATCGCGCTGGATCCTGCGGCCAGCGAATTCTTTGATAAAGGAACAGGCAAATACGTTTTCAAGAAGTCAGATAAATCGGTTAAGTCGTCGGAAGAGATGGTGGCTTTCTGGGCTGACTGGGCGCGGCAGTATCCCATCGTTTCCATTGAAGACGGTTTGGCGGAAGACGACTGGACGGGCTGGCGGCTGATGACGGATGAACTGGGCGACCACATCCAACTGGTCGGCGATGACATTTTCGTCACCAATACGGAGCGGCTAAACCGCGGCATTGAGGAAGGCGTTGCGAATTCCATCCTGATCAAGGTAAATCAGATCGGCAGCGTTAGTGAGACGCTGGATGCCATCGACATGGCACGGCGCAATGCATTCACAGCGGTGATTTCGCACCGCTCCGGCGAAACCGAAGATACGTTTATCGCCGATCTTGCAGTGGCTACCGGCGCTGGACAGATCAAAACCGGGTCGGCGTCGCGCACGGACCGCATCGCCAAATATAACCAGCTATTGCGGATTGAAGAAGAATTGGGTGAAGGCGCGCACTTTCTCGGTCTGGAAGCGCTCAATTATGATGCGGGAGTTGACAAGGCAGGCTCTTAAAAAAGAGGAGCTCCGTGACGGAACTCCTCCTCTTGGCATCGTCGCTAGTCGCGGTCTCGCATCCCCATCATTCCCGGCTGCGAGCCAGTGTTTCCCTGGTGCATTTTCTCCCATTGCTGCTGCGTCAGAGGCTGGATGGGCTCCAGCTTCTTCTTTTGCAGTCCAGAATTGATGGCCGGCAGCTGTCTGGTTGTAAGTTGATCTAATTCTTTAATAACGTCATCCAATTCTCGGCCCAGCCCATCGGTCCGCTCGATTTGCGAATTGGTGGGCTTGCCGTCATAGCTGTTCACGTCGCTGTAAACGTTTGTCACGTATTCGCGGATTCGCTCTTCACCCGTGATTGCGCCGCCTTCCTTGGTTGCCACAATCTTGGAGCGCAATGCATCAGCCTGTTGCGATAGCTCCTGCACATTCTTGCGCAAGGGGTCATTGGCCGGCAATTTAGCTGCGCGTGCATTGGCAGCATCGCGCAGGTTCACCATGGAATCCACGGCAAAGCTCATGCGTCCCATCATGTTGTAAAGTTTCATCACCAGATCAAATTGCTGGCGGCGGTCCTGTTCGTTATAGGGCGCGCGCGGATCCAGCACCAGTTTGAGCTTTGACGTGTAAACCTTATCGCCCTTGGTCATTTTTACGGTGTAGGTTCCCGGCAGGACGCGCGGTCCCGTAGAAGCGCCGAATGCAGCGCTGGCTGCGGGCGGAACGGTTGGCGGTTTCAACCGCATTGACCATGTTGCCCGATTGATGCCGCGATGCTTGCTGCCCGCAACGGTATCCATCACCTTTCCGTCCGGATCGATAATTTCAATCTTCATGTCGCCAAAAATATGCCGGGTCTTCTGGTAGTAGGTGATGAAAGCGTCCTGTGTGCGGCTTTGACCGGAGAATGTGGCATCGCCTTCCGGCCAGCCGCCGTTGGAAGTCAGGTACTGAACACTGGTGGAATCCAACAGGACAGCGTCTTGGGCCATCAAATCCGGCGTGAGAGCACGCAACGATGAAATGTCATCAATGATCCATATGCCGCGCCCGTGCGTGGCCAATACCAGATCAGATTCGCGGGGCTGAACCACAATGTCGCGCACTGCCACGGCAGGGAATCCGCTGCCCTTGTATTGCGCCCACTGCTTGCCTCCATCAATGGAGATCCACAAGCCAAACTCGGTTCCCAGGAATAGCAGATTGGAGTCGACTGTGTCTTCCGTAATGACGTGCGCATATCCAGTTACGCCGCTGGCGTCGTTCACGAGCGGAGTCCACGTATTGCCGAAGTCGGTTGTCTTGTAAAGGTAGGGCTTCATGTCGCCAAACGTGTGGCGATCAAACGTGGCATATGCGGTGCCTTCATTGAATCGGCTGGCAGTCACCGTGGATACCCATGAGTTCTTGCCCAGGTTCGGGACTTTGTCCACCACGTTCGTCCAGTGCTTTCCGCCATCGCGCGTAATCTGCAGGTTGCCGTCGTCGGTGCCCACCCAGATCAACTGGCCATTTTTTGGCGACTCGCTGATTGAATAGATTGACGTGTGCATCTCAGCCGCAGAGTTGTCCACGGTAATGCCGCCGGACTCCTCCTGCTTCTGCTTCTCCGGATCGTTGGTGGAAAGGTCAGGTGAAATGCGTTCCCATGAAACGCCGTGGTCACGCGAGCGGAAGAGGAACTGCGCGCCAATATAGATTGTCCCTTTTTCATTCGGGCTCATGTGGATCGGCGTGTTCCAGTTGAAGCGCAGCTTCTTTTCGTTGTATTGCGGCTGGGGCTTGATGCCCTGACCGCTCAACGTGTGCCGATTGACTCTTCCGATTTCTCCGCCCTGCGACTCCGCGTAGATGTAGTCCGGATCAGACGGGTCTTCAAATGCCCAGAAGCCGTCGCCGCCATAAACGTTTTCCCAGCGCGAATTGCTGATGCCGCCAGGGTAGGATGAATCTCCCACCCATGTGCTGTTGTCCTGCAGTCCACCGTAAACGTGGTATGGGTTCGCATTGTCAACGCTTACGTGATAGAACTGCGCGGTTGGCAGGTTCCATGCGCGTGCCCAACGGGTGCCGCCGTCAGTGCTGCTCCAGAATCCGCCGTCATCACCGTCATAAACCAGGTTGGTATTGCTTGGGTCAATCCACACGGCGTGGTTGTCGCTGTGCGTGTTTGCTGTTGAACTGAAGCTGCGTCCGCCATCCACGCTGACCAGCAGCAGCAGGTCTACCTTAAAGACCTTGTTTTCATTCTTGGGGTCGACAATCAGGTTGGCAAAATAAAAGGGCCGCCACACCATGTACTGGCTGGCATCCATCTTTTTCCAGCTTTTGCCCGCATCGTCTGAGCGGTACAGCGCGCTCTGCTTTGATTCGATCATGGCGTAAACAACGTTTGGCTTGGACGGAGCTACTGCCAGCGCAATTCTTCCGTAGGGCTTTTCCGGTAGTCCCTGGCTGTTGCTGGGTGCGATTTCCGTCCAGTGGTCTCCACCATCTGTGCTCTTGAACAATCCGCTGCCCGGACCACCAGAGCGAAATGTCCATCCCTGGCGGCGGAAGTCCCACATGGACGCGTAAATCGTTTTCGGCTCCTGCGAATTGGAAGTCAGCATCCCGCAGCCGGTCGAGCCATTGGCGCCGGCCAGAACTTTTTTCCAATTCGCGCCGCCATCCGTGGTCCTATAGACGCCACGCTCATCATTGTCATTCCACAAGTGACCGGTGGCGCAAGCGTAAACCGTGTTGCTGTCTTTGGGATCAACCAGGATGCGCGCGATGCGTTCTGAGTCTTTCAATCCCATGTTGGTCCAGTTCTCGCCGCCATCGGTCGATTTGTAAATCCCGTTGCCAATGGAAACGCTGTTTCTGGTCCAGGTTTCGCCCGTTCCCACCCAGACATTTTTATGATTGGAAGGATCAATGGCCACGGCTCCAATCGACTGTACAGGTTCACGGTCAAACACCGGTTTGAAAGTTGTGGCGCCATTGATGGACTTCCATACGCCTCCACTGGCTGATCCCACAAAGACGGTGATCTTGCCGTTTTCATCCACGGCCTCAATGGCGGAAATCCGTCCGCCCATGGTGGCTGAGCCAATGTTTCTTGCCGCCAATCCGGAGATGGTGCCGGAATCGTATCTCACCGGCGCGGGCGTCTGGGCCGCGGCCATCATGCAGAACGCACACAAGAGAATAAGCACAGCGATCGAGCGCACAAGGGACAGGCGATAGCGGGCAATCATCATTATGAAATTCCTCTCAATATATCGTTACAGTAAAAGTAAGCGCTCATTTTTGTTTCGGTGCTGGCTTGGTGGCCGGCGAAGCGGCAGGAGCCGCGGGCATCTTGAACTCGAGGTCCTCAATGGGCACATTCGCTTCCATCCTGGTTACCGTGATTTTTCCGCGACGTTCCGGACTGTTCTTGGGCCCGCTCTCAATGAAAAACGGATACATTACGCCATTCACCGGCTTGTACGATCCCAGCATGGTTATGCTTTCACGCACTGAGCCGCGGATGAACTGCTGCTTTTCAATCTGGATCTCAATGTATGTGTCCGGATCCAGGAAGTAGTAAAAGACGTCGCCGTTCTTCAGCGTGACTTTCAATTTGTATGCGTCATCGCCATCCACCTGGTCGTGGCCCATATATTCGATCTTGTTGCCTTTGGCCGCGGCGTCCACCAGCGGTCCGTCAAAATCAGCGTCCTCGGCCAGCCCGCGGACGTCGTCCTCACCCAGCATCTCCGGGTCCTTGCGGCCGCCAAACGGCGAGATCTGCCAGCCGCTCGACCCGTCATATGCCTGAATCTGGGTCATTCCCTGGAGGGTAAAGGTTTCTTTCACCATGTCCGGGCGCTTGCTTAGTTCTCCCACGGTGGCCTTAAAACCTCCAGCATCAAAATCACCGATCATGCGGAGTGATTTAATCGCCTTGATCTTCTCCACTCCGCCCTTGGCTTGCAGATTTTTCGCCACCAGTTCCTCGGCAGTCTGGGCGTAACCGTTCAATGCGATAAAACAGACGAGGCTTGCCAAAATGCTGCGTAGTACGCTCACTTGATTGCTCCTTGAGGTTCTTTGGGGTCGGGCTTTTTCTGACGCGCTGGGTTTGTGTGGTGAAACTCGTTTAGACGCGCAGGAGCTGCCTTCGTTAGCCAGCTTCATCGAAGGCGCGTGTTTCTCCGAATGATTAGGCCAATTCCTGCGTACTTTACTGGCAAATCGAAAAAATGCGCGGCCCTTGCGGGCCGCGCCCCTGGAATCGCGTCAAACCGCGCTAGTCCTGATCGTCCTGCTCTTCGTCCTGATTGCCGGTGCTGGCGCTCGATGCCGCCCCTGCACCCGGCTTGATCTGGATCGGGCCGCCCGCAAACAGCGTGCTGGAACCATGCTCCGCTGCGTTCTTGTTGAAAGCGGTGACTTCGGTGGTCAGGAACGTGTTCACCTGCGCCAGTTGAGTTTCCAGTTCTTTGCGGACCTCGGCCGCTTCCGTCACCAGCAACGGGCTCGGTGCTTCTCCTGGCCCACCCATTACGCCGCGCATGACCCCTTGCAGGCGGTTCTGGAAGCGTTGCAGATAGTGGATATCATCCTGGCTGCCGGGCTGAATGTCATTGTTGTAGAGCGGCTCCTGGATGGATGCAATTTTCTTGTCCAGCGCCTTCGCCTCCTCCAATACTGGTTTGTAGCTAGCGTTGGTTGCGGTGCCGTTCGCGCCGCCTTCCTGTCCTTCATCGCTAGCCAGAAGCTCTTGCAGGCTGGTGATCTGCTTGTGCAGTCCGTTGAGCCGGTTCAGGGCCTCATGCAACGCGGAGACTTCATCGCGAAGTTCAAGTCCCAGCTTTAGCTGTGCGCGCATGCCTTCAGCGTCAAATTTGAAACGCGGATCGGTTTGGACATCGACTGTCTGCGTTTCAGTTTTGCCGTGCACCGTTACCGCAACTTTGTATGTGCCCGGCAGCGCGTTTGGCCCAATGCTAGGATCAAAGAAGAAATCCTGGTCGTTCAGCCCTTCCGGCGGTGGCAGGAAATTCAGCTTCTTTGGCCCGTCATAACGCAGGTTCCACGCCACTCGATTGAGGCCGTACTTTGTTGGCCCATACATTGTGCGGACAACCTGTCCGCTGCTGTCAGTCACGGTGATCTTTACCGCCGTCTCGCCATTCGGTCTGCGCCGCGACGGCCCGCCGGCATTTTCTTTTATTTCATTTGGCAGCCAGTAGGTAATCACTGCGCCACTCATTGGATTGGGGGCAACATATCCGCCGCTGGCAAAACCGTGCTTGCTCCAGTTGTGCCAGTTCACGGCAGGAGACAGCGGAAACAGGTGGAAGTCGCTCCGCGCCAACTCCGCGCCGCTTTCTTCCAGCGGAGTGATGTCATCCATTACAAACAGACCGCGCCCATGCGTCGCAACCACCAGATCGTGTGACTTCTTGATGAACTTAATGTCATAGACTGAAGCAGTGGGGAAGTTGCTCTTGATCTGCGTCCAGTGCGCGCCATCGTCGCTCGAATAGAACAGGCTGGTGTCTGTGCCCAGGACCAGGAAGCCTTTCTTGTTCGGGTCTTCGCGGATCACACGCGCGGGATCGTCCTGCGGCAACCCGGCTGCGATTGAAGTCCACGTCTTGCCGCCGTCATGCGTCTTGTAAACGTATGGCTTGTTGTTTTCCACCTCGTGGAAATCCACAGCGATATAAGCCGTATTGGCGTCATTGGGCGAAGCCTCGACTTGTTGCAGTCTGCCCCACTGCGGCAGGTTCGCGATATTGGCAGTGGCGTTCGTCCAGTTTTGTCCGCCATCACGCGTTACCTGGGCCAGGCCGTCGTCGGTGCCAACCCAGATTGTTTTGGGATCGACCGGCGAAATCGACATGGAAAGAATCGCGCCGACTGTTTCTGCGCCGCTCAGATCAAACCAAATTGGCCCGCCACTACTTTGCTGCTTGGTCTTGTCATTCCGTGTGAGATCCGGGCTGATGGGATTCCAGGTCTTGCCTCCATCAGTAGAATGGAACAAAACGTTGCCGCCCAGATAAACTTCGTTCGGGTTGGTCATGGAGACCGCAATAGGTGACGTCCAGTTAAAACGGTATTTCAAATCGGACGGCTTCATGGACTGCACGCCTTGCAGATACGGCCGGATAAAGTTCGACATGCCCGTTTCATTGCTCACGCGCTGGATCGATCCGTTTTGCGAATCCGTATAAACCACGTGCGTGCCTTTGCCGCGCGCCGGGACAACATATTCGCCGTCGCCGCCGGTCACCGTGTACCACTCAAAGCCGCTGATGCCGCCGCGGCTCAGGCTGTTCGATGGGCCGCACCAGCCGTTATTGTCCTGCAAGCCGCCGCACAGGTTATAAGGCGTCTCATCGTCGTCCGCTACGGAGTAGAACTGCTCGATCGGCAGGTTATCCAGGTAGCGCCACATTTTTCCTGCGTCACCGCTTATATAAACACCGCCGTCATTGCCGTTGATGATGCGATTGGGATTTTCCGGATCGATCCATAACGCGTGATGGTCAACATGCACACGCGGCGTGGTGTTGCGCGCCGTTTTACCGCCATCTTCAGAAAGCATGACGTTGAATGACATGAAGTACACTTTGCTCTCGTCATTCGGCGCGACCATCAGTTCGCTGAAATAAAATCCGCGCGCTGCCAGGTTGTGATTGTTGCTCACCATCTTCCAGTGGTCGCCCAGATCATTGGTGTCATAGAGCGTACCTTTCTTGTTTTCCACCAGCGCATATACGTGCCGGGGATTGCTCGGCGCCGCGCCCAGCCCGATGCGGCCTGTAGGTTCTGTCGGCAAGCCTTCTGTCAGCTTCTTCCAAGTATTGCCTCCGTCGGTCGACCGGAAAATGCCGCCGCTGGTTCCACCTGATTCAAGAGCCCACGGATAACGCCGCACGCGCCACATTCCCGCAAACAGCACCATGGGATTGCCGGGATCCATAATCAGCGAGCTTGCGCCTGTATCTTCGTCGATGAACAAAACTTTCTGCCAGGTCTTGCCGCCATCTGTAGTGCGGAAGACGCCGCGATCGGCATTTGGTCCCCACGCATGACCCAGCACGCCGACGAAAACTGTGTTCGGATCGCGCGGATCTATCGCGATGTTCGAAATTTGTCCGGCATCGCGCAGCCCCATATGCTTCCATGTGGTGCCCGCGTCAGGAGAGAAGAACACGCCCTTGCCGGTAATCACGTCATTGCGGATATTTTTCTCGCCCGTGCCTACCCAGATCAGGTTCGGGTTGGAAGGCGCGATCGCAATCGCCCCGATGGAAGCCGTGGGTTCTTTCTCAAAGATCGCCTTCCAGGAAAGACCGCCATCCTGCGTCATAAAAACGCCGCCGCCCGCCGCGCCAACGTAATACACGTTGGGCTTACCGGGAATCCCGACGACAGATGTCACGCGGCCGCCGCCGACTGCAGGACCCAGATTGCGGAATTTCACGTTCTCCAGCGGGTCTTTGGACTTGTTGTCCTCAAGCTTGGTCGGCGTGGTGGACTTGGCTTCTTTGTCGGCATCGTCAGACGTTTTCTTGTCTGAGTTTGCTACCGGCTTCTGCGCGTTTCCGCTGCTGTTCTTCTTGGTGCGGTCGCCCGTCTTGCTCTGGGCTACGAGTAGCGCGGGAATGCACAGCGCCAGGACCAAAACAAAAATCATCTTCAATAGTGTCTTCATCGGGAATACTCCTGCGGGTAATAGGAAGGCTGACGCGAATCATATCGCAAACAGAGGGTTGTTGTACAAATCGTGAGGGATCAATTGGGTATCAGTCCCTCAGGAACTCGCGTCCCAGACGGCCATAGATGCTCCGCCAGCGAGGTTCCATATCGTTGCGGTAAATGTGAGGACGCCATCCAAGATTGAGGTAAATTGAAATTGCGGCAATCCTGAAGTCTTCCGTTCCAAGAAATGGGCGCTCGTAGCCTTCCTCCACAAATCGGTTCGTCACCGATGCGGAGACGATTGTCCCCAAGCCCTTTCGCGTGTGTGACGGATCAGTGACCAGCCAACCCAGTTGTCCGGCCTTGTGCCTGGGTGAACTACTGCCGCGCATGGCGACACATGAAGCTACAAGCTCACGTGAGGCCAAGTGCTCGACAACAAAGAAGCCGCCAGGTAATGTCCTTTCGATCGTTTCCTGGAATCGACCTTCATCGGCAAAAGCCAGGTGGAACAGATCATCGTACGGGCCTTCATCGCCGCTGCAAAGCTGGCGCAGAGCATAGCCATCCGTGGCCGGCGGCACATCTACAATACCCAGAAACGACGGCCTCACCATTTCCAGTTGGTGCGGGTATTTTTGTTCAAAGAATGGATACGATGGCCGACCAGGGAACCCACGTATTCCATACATACACTAATCTCCCACAATCGTTTTCCACTCCAACCTGCCCCGCTCCAGAATTGCCGGCAGATCTTCTTGCAGCAGGAATCGCTGCTCGATGAGCTTCTTCGCTGCCTGCTCAAACTTGCCCATGTATTCTGCTTGCGACGCATAACGCTCGGCAATTGATGGACGAGGATCGCCTGACTTCTTGCGTTCTTCCGCAGTCTTAGCCAACGGAATCCACGACCCCAGAAAGCTCACGCGTTGGTCCGGCGCGCCGATGCTGGGATTGCGTAGATTCCATCCCGTGTAGCTGGCCAATGGCACTTGCAGCTCTGGCAGGCGCACGCCGCCCAAGTCGTTGCCGTCCGCATCGCTCTGCGGCATCAGTACCGCGAAGGGAGTGCCTACTTGCGGAGGCTCTATGTTGATCCAGGCGATCTGCGGCTGTTTACTGTCACCTTCTTTGCCCGGCGGCGGCCCAAAAACTTCCAGTGCGAAATCGAGGTGGTACGCCAGGCTTACCTCATGCGGTGTATTGACACCGGAAATTTTCGGGAACTTCCAGTCCGCAAGCGGCACCAAAGTCTTCTCGGCGATCTTCGGATACGTGCTTGACGGCGGTATTTTTCCATCCTTCACCCACTGGTCCATATCTGTAATCAGAGCGCGCCAGTACCATTGAATCGGATTGGGATTGGCCTTCTGCTGTGCAGTGTAGTCGGGATTTCCGCCTACGCGATTCTCTGGCGGAAATGGCACCGTGAAATGCTCCAGTCCGGCCAGAAAATAAATCCGCGTGTTCGGCGCCAGCGGCGCGTCCGTCTTGCCGTCCGCGCTTGTGTGAATCAATGATGCCGCGCGTCCCCAGTACTCGTAAGAGGTGTTGGTGTAGAAAATTTTCGGAACGGTGTGTGACCGCGTTGCGGCATCCAGCAGACCCGCAGAGGCGTTCAAGCGATCTTCCTCTGGCAGATCAGTAAAAGGGAACAGGTCAGTGGGGAAGAACAAGCTGGACATCGGCTGAGCGTCGCGTGATGGCTGCGCAAAGCGATGGTTGAAGCTGCCGCGCCCCGCGCCCGCCACATGTGCGATCACGCCGTCCATTACTTGACGGCCTTTTTCGTCGGCGTTGAAATCCTGATAGATAAAATGCCGGAGAAAGCGCCCGCTCTGCGAGATGCCTACTGCATACGCACGTTTCATCGGCGCAGTAGCTTGCGGATCGTATTTCAAGTAAGAAAGAAAATCCCGCACCGCGGCCAATCCCACTCCCACGACAGCAGGATTTTTAGCCGTATAAACCAGTTCATAAATTTTCCCGGGCAGAAATCCGCTGTTCAGATGCACATAGTGTGGGGCAGTCGTGAGCTGACCGTTCACTACGTGCGCAAAGCTCCACTCTGAACGTGAAATCGTCGTCCGGTCCCCCGTTGGAGTATCGCGAACAGTCAATCGGTTCCTCTCGTTTGCCGGATCATCCACGGGATAGCTATTGCCACCGTCTGGGCCGAGCAGAATGTGTCCCAGGGGCATGTCCTCGCGCTTTTCTGACGGGGTGAAATCCGTGCGTACCAATCCATGAATTTCTTTTCCGTCCGCCTCATGCGCTATCGGCGCGGAGAGACGCAGGCGCTCGCCCTGGCTTGAAAGGTCAAATTCCCAGCCTACCCAGGCAATCGTATATCCCTGGCGCATGAGAAAGCCGTCGCCAAATTCGCCGTCGCGGCCATTCACAAGGGAAAGAATCCCGCGCCCCCCGCGGTTAGAAACTTCAAACAGGACGGCCTGGTTTCCCTTGGACATGTCTTTGGGCTTAAGCAGATACAGATCGGCAGAAAACTCTACTTCACCGTGAGCGTTTCGCGGAGCTTTGTCCAGGTCCGCAATTTGCCGGTTGTGCAGGTTAGAGGGATCAACGGCGAAATACACGCGCCCAACGATCTTTTCATAGGCGCCGGCGCTTCCAAACGGCTTGCCTTCCTGTAAGTCTGTGCGCGACGTTACCTCCACCCGTATGACGCGGGCCTGCGCTAATGACACTAAAATCGCGGGCATTAGCAGAAACCATAAGACTCGTGTTTGTAGCCGCATCTGCTCCTCCCGAAGTGATAGAGTTTATATGATCGCAAACGGTCGCAACCTGAAATCGTGAAATGCCGTCAGTCTTGTTGGGGAAGTTGCAGCGGGCTCAAAAGCTATCTGAAAGAGGAGCAGACATGAAGAAGGTTTTCAGTTTCGCAGTCGCAGCACTTCTGTTTTGTACCGGCGCGCAGGCCCAGCAGCATGAAGCCGACCGCCTCCGCCATGCCGGCGAAGTCCTGATGGAAATCCTGAACATCCCAGATAACATTCCCAAGACCGTTTTGGACAAATCAGAATGCGTGATCGTGATTCCCTCAGTGAAGAAACTCGCCCTCGGCGTTGGCGCAAACTATGGCCGAGGTGCCATGACGTGCCGCGGCGGAGGCACGTTTACCGGCGCTTGGGGCCCGCCCGCGATGGTTGCACTGGAAGGCGGCAACATCGGCTTCCAACTCGGAGGACAGGCCACGGACTTTGTGCTTTTGGTTGTGAATCCAAAGGGCATAGATTCCATCCTGAAGAGCAAGGTTAAACTGGGCGCTGATGCCGCAGCCGCCGCCGGGCCAAAAGGCCGCGACGCCCAGGCTGCCACGGACGTCCTGATGCATGCTGAAATTCTTACTTATTCGCGCTCACGCGGACTTTTTGCCGGCATCTCTCTCGATGGTTCAACTCTTCGTCCGGACAACAGCGCCACGGAAAAAGTCTATGGCAGAAAAGTTTCCGCGCGCGACGTTGTGATTGGCCACAGGGTAGGAACGCCAGTCGCTGGGCGGCTCATGGTGAATACGCTGCAGAAAGCATCGCCCAGGAACTTATCAGATCCCAAGTCACTGCGCGAAGCCGGAGCCGAGGAGAAGAAATAACTCATGCGCCTGCTCTCGTGTATTGTGTGCCTACTTCTGTCTGCCAGTGTATGTCTTAGTGCGATAGAAATCTCCTCCTACCAGCAATCGGTGGAAAAGTGGCGGCAGTCTTATGAGGCAACGCTGAAAGCCGATGATGGCTGGCTCACGGTTTCCGCTCTTTTGTGGCTGCATGAAGGAGAAAACAGCTTTGGTTCGGCTGCCGACAATGACATTGTGCTGCCCTATAGCTACGTTCCGGCTCGCGCCGGCCGCTTTGAACTGCATGCGGGCAAGACTGTCATCCATATAAATCCTGGTGTGATGATCACTCTGAGGGGAAAGCCAGTGGAGAGCATGGAGCTTCGTCCCGATTCCAAAGAAGATCGGCTCACCATTGGCGATCTGACTTTCTTTGTACACGCCAGCGGCAAGCGTTATGCCATTCGAGTGAAAGACAGGAATAGTGAACTGCGCAAGAACTTCAAGGGCCTCCACTGGTATCCGGTGAATGAGGCTTATCGTTTCAATGCGCGTTTTGTTGCCTATCCCAAGCCGCGCGAGGTCGAAATTGAAAACATGCTTGGAGATCGCGGGCCGACTTACTTTTTCGGCTATGTAGCCTTCACTCTTGGCGGCAAGGAGTATCGCCTCGACGCTGAAGACAATGGTTCGGGCGGGCTATTTATTGTTTTTCGCGATCTCACCAGTAAGACAGACACCTATCAGGCCGCGCGTTTTCTTGATGCTGATCCGCCGAAGGATGGACACGTCGAAATCGACTTCAACAAAGCCTACAACCCGCCCTGTGCCTATAACCCATATGCAACGTGCCCTTTGCCCACCGCGCGAAACAGATTGCCGGTGGAAATTCCCGCGGGCGAGAAGAGGTATCACTAAGCACGCATTTTGTTAAACTTTCACGCATGGCCCAAATCGCTTACCTTGAGTGCACCAAATGCGGAGACCACATCAGCGGCGCGCAGCCGCAAACCATTTGCCCCAAAGATGGCGGATCACTTTATGTGCGGTTTGACCTCGCCTCGCTGAAAGGCAAATTTACGCCGGATTCTATTCGTGGTCGTGCCGCCACCATGTGGCGATACCATGAAGTTCTTCCGGGCGACAAGCCTGTGACTCTGGGCGAAGGCTTCACGCCCATGCTGCCCAGCCGCGAGTACCCTAACGTCTATATAAAGGATGAAGGCCTCAATCCAACGGGATCATTCAAGGCGCGTGGTCTCTGCGCCGCTGTGACAATGGCCCGGCAATACGGACTGAAGAAGCTGGCGGTTCCTTCCGCAGGCAATGCCGCCAGCGCTCTTGCCGCATACTGCGCCGCCGCGGGCATTGAAGCCCATATATTTATGCCCAAAGACGTGCCGCTGGCCAACCTGGTGGAATGCAAATCCTATGGCGCCCACGTCACATTGATCGACGGCCTGATCTCTGACTGCGCGCGCATGGTCAATGAGCGAAAACAAGCTGAAGGTTGGTTTGATATTTCCACGCTCAAAGAACCTTTTCGCGTTGAAGGCAAGAAGACCATGGGTTATGAAGTAGCGGAACAACTGAACTGGGAACTGCCTGACGCTATTTTCTACCCCACTGGCGGCGGCGTGGGACTCATCGGCATGTGGAAGGCGTTTGACGAGATGGAGCAACTCGGATGGCTCAAGAAAACGGCCAGTTACAAACGCCCAAAAATGATTGTTGTGCAGGCCTCCGGCTGCGCACCGGTGGTGAAGGCCTGGAATGAACACAAGCCTGTGGCAGAGGTATGGCAGGGCGCGCAGACTGCCGCCGCGGGATTGCGCGTGCCCAAGCCTTACGCCGACTACATTATTCTCGACATCCTGAAGCAGAGCGGCGGGACAGCGGTGTCAGTTTCGGACGAGGAGATTTTGGCGGGAGTACAAGAATGGGCGAGCAAAGAAGGACTCTTTGCTTCTCCTGAAGGGGCAGCCTGTCTCCCGGCGTATCAGCGATTGTTGCGCGAAGGGTTCCTCAAGCCAACCGACAAAGTCGTGATCTTCAACACCGGATCAGGGCTGAAGTATATTGACGTGATTGCGCCGGCGTTGAAGATCGGCAGCGAATAGCCGGCCAAGCAATGTGTTCGCGTAAATCCGCGGCTGGATCTTTGTTGCTTCATGAAAGGAAAGATAATGGATCGGCAAACTGTCTATGCATTCGCAAAGCTGTTTTTCATAGTGCAGTTGTTAGCCATAGCGGCACTGGCCCAGATGCCGGTGCTCTCACAACTGCCCCAGACGCCTACTCTCTCCCAGTCTGCGAATCCAACGCAGTTTACTTTTGTCCTTGCGGGCGACAACCGTCCGGCGCACTCCAGCGATCCTCAATCCGCTGTTCCTGGAAACATCTTTTGCGCTGTACAAAGAATGAATCCCCCCGCGGCCTTCGTGCTCTGGACTGGAGACACCATCTCCGGAAAAGACCCGCAGCATCCCAAGCGCATGCACGACCAGTACAAGGAATTTCTGGGCATCGCCGCCCGCGCCGGTGTTCCGGTCTTCAACGCGCCCGGCAATCATGAAATGGATGACAGCAAGGAAACGCCATCCAAAACCATGAAGGACCTCTATAGAAAGTACATGGCTGGGACGTATGGCGCGTTCAGCTATGGCAATACCCGTTTCATCGCGCTCGATAGCGAAAATGAACCTTCCAACGCGACCAAGAGCGTGACCACCGCCGAAGGCGAGACCAAAGTCCAGGCCCCTGGAGCAATCACGAAGACGCAGCTCAAGCTGCTTAAGGAAGATCTTGACGCGAACAAGAACATGGCCCACGTCATCATCTTCATGCATCATCCCGTGGAACCGTACGAGAAGAAGGATGGGCTGGACAAAGCCAGCAAAAAGGCCCTGAAAGATCTTTTCGCCGGCTATAAGAATATTTCCTACGTGATCTCAGGGCATGAGCACATGTATTTCAATCATCAAGGTCCCAAGGACAAATTCACCCCGCCACCCGCGCGTACTGATCCTGCGCAACCGCCCACCTATCTGGTTTCCGGAGGCGCCGGAGCGCCGCTCAAGAGCAAAACACCCGGCTCATTTTTCCATTATCTTGTCTTCACCGTGAACGGCAATCAGATTACCCCGTCACTTATCAAGGTTCCTGAGATCAATCAGTGCACGATGTGAAAGGGGCACGCGCCGAGGTTTGCTGTTTTAAAATAGTTTTTGGCCAGCAGCTAAGTTCCCGGTGCTGACCTCTGATAGCTCTCATGACTGAACGCCTTTATTACCACGATTCTTTTCTCTACGACTTCGACGCTCGCGTGGTCGAAGCGTTCGACAGCAATGGCAGGACGGCCATCGTGCTCGATCGCACTGCTTTTTATCCGACGAGCGGCGGCCAGGTTCACGATCTTGGCACGCTGATCGCCGAGGGCAAGCAGATCGCCATTACTGAAGTTGCCGACGAGGAAGATGGACGGATTCTGCACTTCGCCGCCGCGTCCCTGCCTGCGGGAACCCAAGTTCATGGCACCGTCGATGATGCTCGTCGGCGAGACCATGTGCAGCAACACTCTGGTCAGCACGTGCTCTCGGCTGCATTCATACGGCTTTTCAATATGCCAACGGTCAGCTTCCACATGGGCGAGGAAAGCTGCACCATTGACCTGGAAACGTCTGGTCTCTCTCCCGCTCAAGCTCAAAAAGCTGAATACCTGGCCAATGAGGTGATTGCAGAAGATCGTCCGGTTGGCATTCGCTTTGTGCCGCTGGAAGAAGCGCGGCAACTCGGTCTTCGCAAGCTTCCACCAAAACAGACCGGCGACCTTCGCCTGATAGACATTACCGATTTCGATCTGACTGCGTGTGGCGGCACTCATGTCCGCGCCACAGGACAGATCGGCAGCATCCTGTTGCGGAAGATCGAAAAAGTTAAACAGGGTGTGCGCGTGGAGTTTGTCTGCGGGCTGCGCGCGGTATCTACAGGCCGCCGCGATTACAGTACGCTCACAGAAGCTGCGGCGCTGTACTCCAATCATATATATGATATGCCGGAACAGGTCCGCAAGTCACTGGGGGAAGCCAAAGCCGCAGGGAAAGCGCAGCACAAGTTGCTGGAAGAACTGGCGGAGCTTTACGCCGAACGCCTGCTGGCGCAAACTGCGGGATCGCCGCAGGTCATCACCGAATTTTTTACCGATCGCGATGCACTCTTTATCAAACTCCTGGCCCAAAAGCTCACGGCAGGGAAGAGCGCAGTCATCGCGTTGCTTGCCTCCGGCGCTGGCCAGCCAACATTGGTCTTTGCACAGACTTCCGGCCAGAAATCCAACATGGGACAGCTCATGAAAGACGCAATGGCGCAGCTTGGTGGTCGTGGTGGCGGATCAGCCGACATGGCACAAGGCGGGTTGGCGGCGGGATCAATTGAGATGGAAAAACTCAAATCCCTATTGCAGGAAACTGCCCGCAAGCTCTAAGCTTGCTCGCTATGTGCTCACGCCTCTTTCTTGCTTTCTCCGTGCTTCTCCTGTTCTCGGTGGCATCAATTGCCCAACAATCACCAGACTTTACCACCGCCCAAACTGAAGCGGTGAAGTTCCTGGGCGAACTGGTAAAGATCGACACCAGCAATCCTCCTGGCAATGAAACCCGCGCGGCAGAATACATCAAGGGCGTGCTGGCCGCCGAAGGCATTACCGCACAGATCTTCGAGTCTGCTCCTGGGCGCGGCAACCTTGTCGCGCGACTGAAAGGCAGCGGAAAAAAGAAGCCTCTACTGTTGATGGGGCACCTGGACGTAGTGGGTGTCGAGCGCGACAAATGGACCATGGATCCCTTCGCCGCCACAATTAAAGATGGTTATCTTTATGGGCGCGGCTCGGTCGACGACAAATCCATGGACGCCGCGAACCTTGAAGTCTTTCTGCTGCTACATCGCATGAAACTTCCGCTTGACCGGGACGTGATCCTGCTGGCTGAAGCGGGTGAAGAAGGCACTAGCCAGTTCGGTATCGACTTTCTGGTGGAAAAGCACTGGAATGAGATTGCCTGCGAATACGCGCTGAATGAAGGCGGCGACATTCCGGAGGAAGATGGTAAAACGCAATACGTTGCGGTTTCCACCACGCAGAAAGTTCCACGAGGTTTTTCAGTGGTTGCTCATGGCACCAGCGGGCACGGCTCCGCGCCCCGGTTGGACAATCCAATCGCGCATCTGGCAGCCGCCGTCGACAAAATCTCCCGCTGGGAAGCGCCCATGCGGTTGAATGAAACCACGCGTCGCTTCTTCCAGCAGATAGCCACCATCAGCGTGCCGGAGAAAGCGCAGCTTTACCGGCATGTGGAAGATCCCGCGGTGCAACAAAAGCTTCATGAGACACAGCCGTCGTATTATTCCATGCTTCGCACGTCGCTGGTTCCAACAATCATCAAGGGCGGCTTTCGCTCCAACGTGATTCCCGCTGATGCCGAGGCCCGTTTTGATGTACGCGCCCTTCCGGATGAAAACATGGACGCACTCAAAGCTGCGCTGGCGAAGCTGATCAATGATCCTGCCATCACGTTTGTTGACGCGGAAAACACGAATGCCCGGCCAGCCACGGCGCCTTCGGGGCTCGATACAGACGGCTTCCATGCGCTGGAGCGCGCTGCACAAAAAGTTTTCCCCGGCGCGCCTACCATTCCCATTATGCAGGTGGGCGCCACCGATTCAGCCCAACTCCGCGCCAGGGGCGTGCAGGCTTATGACATCGGGACTGTGTTGAGCCTTGAAGATCTAAAGCGCATTCATGGCAATGATGAGCGAATCCAGATTGCCGGCTTTGGTAAGTTTGTACAGTTCCTTTTTACCGCAACTGCCGATCTGGCAGGAGCCAAGTAAGCGATGGACTTTAGAAACCGCCGCATATGGATCACCGGAGCTTCTTCAGGCATCGGCGAAGCTCTGGCTCTGGCGTTCCACCACGCGGGAGCAAAGCTGGTCCTCTCTGCTCGTCGTGAAGATGAGCTGAAGCGCGTGCAAACTCTTTGTGGCGGCGATCCCAACACTCGCATACTTCCTATGGACGTGACCAACGCCGGGGATATGCCAGATAAAACGCAGCTGGCGCTTGGTATTTTCAACGGCATCGATATTCTGGTCCTTAATGCCGGCATTACCCAGCGATCTTTCGCCCGCGATACCGACGAAAGCGTTTATCGGCAACTCATGGAAGTAAATTTCTTTGCGTCCGAGGCCTTGGCGCGCGCTGTTCTGCCTTCCATGCTGGCGCAAAAGAGCGGACACATGGTTGTGATCTCAAGCATTGCCGGCAAGTTTGGCGTGCCGCTCCGCTCCGGCTACTCCGCCTCAAAGTTTGCGCTGCATGGTTTTTTTGAAGTTCTTCGTGCGGAAGAGGAAAAGAATGGCATTCACGTGACTATGGTTTGCCCCGGTTATATTCGTACTGACATCAGCCTGTCAGCATTGCGGGGCGATGGAGCCAAACATGCCAAGATGGATCCAGGGATCTCACAAGGCATGCCCGCCGCGGAGTGTGCCAGACGAATATTGCAAGGAGTGAGGCGGGAGAAGAACGAAATTATTGTTGGGGCCAAACGAGAGCGGGCTTTGGTGTATCTTAAACGTTTTTTTCCTGATTTACTGGCGCGGATGATCGGCAAGCGCGGTTGATCAGACGAATTGACGATAAGCTAGCGCAGAGCTCTTGCTGAGTGTTTTTTTGAGGTGAATATGGTCCGTTGTAAATTGTGGGTTGTGTGCGTGCTTGGCTTTTTCCTTGCGGCGGCTGAAGCGAAAGAGACGCCGGGGCAAACTGTTGTCTGGCCAGAAAACGGCCAGCCGATCTTGCGCTTTGTGTTTGGAAAATTCAAGGAAGGCCCGGCATATGGCCGCGAGCACAACTACACATGCGAAACTACGGCACAGAATCTCTGGAGCAAGAAGATTGACGCGGTCTTTTCCCTGTACCTCTTTGATAAGGCCAATGTACGCATTGGCGAGGGCTATGTGCAGGTCAGCAACGTAGGGCCTGGGGAAATGATCAAGTTTCAGACTACGTTCCATGCGGCTGGAGTTCCAGTGACGCTCAAGCTGGTTCCGCAGACACTGCCTCCTGAACTGCGGGCCCAGGCGCCGCCTCGGAGCATCAGCATCACCGTCAACTCAGTTCCCCAGGGCGCTGCGCTCAAAGTGGATGGAGAAGACTCAGGGACAACGCCGAAGATCGTGCGCGTCACGCCCGGCAAACACGTGCTGGAGTTTAGTAAAGAAGGTTTTAATCCAGGCAAGTTTCCACTGGAGATCAGCCCAGACGACGCCTCTGGCGGAAGCGTGAGCTATGAACTGGGAACGCTGGCCCATGACACAGTTGAGCTTCGCGATGGCACCGTTCTGGTGTGCGATGTAGAGTCGATGTCCGCAACGGAAGTTGTGGTCCGCGTTGGTGGCGCCTTGGAACGCATGGACCGAAACAAGATTAAGCGCATGTTGCTGGTGGAGCGCGACCCGCCGACCCACTAGTCCGCTCATGAAGAGCCAGAGCAGAAAGAGCCAGGGGCAGAAAATCGGTCCGGCACTGCCATTTTGTTCAATTGCGCCGCGCTGGTAAAATCATTCCAGTACTTCTTCCCGCAAATGTGGGGCTATAGCTCAGCTGGGAGAGCGCATCGTTCGCAACGATGAGGTCGTCGGTTCGATCCCGACTAGCTCCACCAAATTCTGACTCAATGTTTTCAACAGTTTCAACCGAGTGGAATTTGGGCTGTACAAATTTTGTACAACCGAAGATTTTCGGGTCGGAACAGCATCTCTCAAATTAGGAGACGAGATGCTTTCCGTATATACCCGCCACGCGCAGAATTGCGAACACCGGGAGGACATCAATTGGCGGCGCTGCCGCTGCCCCAAGTGGATACAAGGCGTAAGTGCGGACGGTCGAGGCCCGATCCGCGTTACGGCAAAAACTCGCAGTTGGGAACGCGCCGAGGCCAAAGCACGAGAGATGGATGAGGCTGCCGATCCCACCAAGCCACAAATTAAGCCCGCTGTCACTATTACCGAGGCCGTATCAAGCTTCCGGGCCGATGAGGACGGGCGCTGCCTGGAAAAGACCACCATCGCCCAAAGCAAGACCTTATTTGAAGTATTGTTGCTAAACTGGGCCAAACAGCGCGGCCTGATTCTGCTCACCGAACTGACCACGCCTGAGCTGACCAAGTTCCGGGCCTCCTGGGGCAATGGGCCAAACACGACGCGGCGGAAGCACGAGCGCCTAGTCGGATTCTTCAATTTCTGTATCGCCAATGACTGGATAGAAAAAAACCCGGCAGCTCGCATGAAACGCGTTGAAGAAAAGCGCGTACCGACAGACTATTTCACGCGGCAAGAGTTTGAACGCATAGTGGACGCGACTTATGCATACGGCGACTGGCAGGGTGGCCACGACTTCCATTCACGCCAGAGACGGCTTTTGGCTTTGGTTCTTCTGATGCGCTGGTCAGGACTGGCAATCAAAGACGCTGTGACACTGGAACGTGAACGCCTTGGGAGCGATGGGCGGCTGTTCCTGTATCGCGCAAAAACCGGAGTTCCTGTTTACGTTCCCCTCCCGGTATACGTTGTCGAGATGCTTCATGCGTTACCGAATTCCAACCCGCGCTATTTCTTTTGGAGCGGTAACGGTGATCCTGAAACAGCTAAGAAGGGATGGCAGCGAAGTCTTCGACACCTGTTCAAGAACTTTGCAAAGATCACCAAACCGGACGGAACGGCAAAGCGGTGCCATCCTCACATGTTTCGGGACACCTTTGCAGTAGAGTTGTTGCTATCTGGGGTGCCGATAGATCAGGTTTCGCTATTGTTGGGTCACAGCAGCGTCAAAATTACTGAGAAGCACTATGCTCCGTTTGTTAAGGCACGGCAAGAGCAGCTTGAGGGCAGTGTGAAACTGAGTTGGCAGGCCCAAGCGAAGTGGATGGAAACCGAAAAGCTTGGTGTGGCAATGACAATGTGAGCGCCGAACCGACTTGATTTTGGGAACGTGCCGTCGTATTGATTCCAAGCTGTACTTCTTGAGTGAGTCCAAGCGCGTCCTGGATGTCAAGGGCGTTAATGATTTCGGTTCTGCCCAATTCCTCAAGACGCTGGACGATGAAGTGGAAGGAGCGATTGAGCAGGAACATAAGGCGGTAATATCCTGCCTCTCACCACCGGTAAACTGTGGGGCAGCCATGGGTCGCGTTTCCAAAGAGGTGATTTGTCGTTAAGAGCACGTTCGTGCTGATAACACGGGTGCGCTCTGTCTGTATAAAGGGCTGCCAGAGGGAAGTCAACCCAATCAGACAGCAGTTGCGGGCTTTCCGCCCAACTGAGGAGCGACGTCTTCCATAACGTAGTGGATGAATTGCTTGCCCAATTCTGTTAGAACGTAAGGCTTGGTCTCCTCAAACGGCGTCTCCATTACCCCGCTTGCAGCAGCCCGTGACTGGGGACTTCGTCTCTTCCGGCGAAACCTTCCCTGTGAATCAACTTCCCTCTCTTGTCTGATAACACCGCCGGTGCTGAGATCTCGGATCAGGAGTTTGAAGAGATCAGCTTCTGCTGAGTCGTCGCGAGGTCTTGCTCCACGAATCACGTCCCACATTTCTCCGCGAGTGATTCCAGGATCGCGATAAATCTCTTTGATGACGGCAAAATGCAGCTCGTGATACAGTTCGATCCAGGAGGTGAACAGACGTACAAGATCGTCCGAACAAAGCTTTATTGCGCCTGCATTCAGAATCAACTTCTTGAGCATCTGCCTTTTCTCTTCGGTATCGGCTTCGTCCCACGCTTTAAAAGTCTTCCGTACCAAAGTCAGAAATTCTGGAGACTCAACTCGCCCCTGAATTTCATCCCCGAAATTATCCAATCTGTCGAAAATGTCCATCAACGTGGCAATCAGTTCTCGTGCCTTCTCTTCGTGCTCAGCGAGCCAAAGGCGGTGAAGATCATTGATCTTCTCTTGACCCATCTCGGCGCTGAAGCTGGCCGACGCACTAAACAAACCGCCGACCCACGGAATACTGCTGAGAGCTGCAACGAAGAAACGAACGTATTTTTTTCTCTTATCACCGCCCAGACTTTGAGCGAGTGCATTTTGTGCGTCTTCCAACTCCTTAATCCGTTTCTGTAATTCGTTTAGAGCTGGATTAGATGGCTTTATTTCGTCTGACATTACAATTCCTTCAGCTACTCAGCCTAATATACGCCTCGCAACACCCTATGCTGATGTTATGATTGGCCGAATGCCCGAAGACCCGACAAAGAGCGTAGCCCGGGGCGCTATCGAGGCCATTTACAAGCCCATAGAAGACATCGTCAAGATTCTGGCTGGTCCCGCCGCCGAAGAAATTGGTCTGAGCTTTCGGGACTCAATTCAGGTGTGGCGCTTTAAAAGACAGGTCAGACTATTCGAGCGCGTCAAGACAATATGCGACGGCGCGGGAATTAAGCCCGAGGCTGTTAAGTTGCCACTGTTGTTTGAGATCGTCGAAAAGGCCAGCCTAGAGGAAGACGATGATCTTCAAGATCGATGGGCAAACCTTTTAGCAAACGCAGCAAACCCAAATCATAACGTTTTCGTACTACCAGCATGGCCGGACATTTTGAAACAGATTTCTAAGTTGGAAGCTGTATTCCTCGACGACATTTATATATGGACAAAAGAAGGACGACCTAATTTGACGTTGGCTGAGTGTTCCCTGCGGCTTCCACCTATCTGTGCGGACAATCTCAAGCGATTGGGGTTGATAACACAGAGAAGAATGGGGGATTTTCCAAGCCGAATATCTTCGGACTCTACCAAAACACTTAGAATAGTTCTTACTGATTTTGGATTCGAGTTTGTGAAAGCTTGCAAAAGCCCGAAAGACGACAATCCTTCCGACATGTAAGCGCTTGTCGCGCCCAGGATCAGCCTAACAATGCGCAGCTCGGAACCACGGATTCAGCCGATACTCTTCATCATGACGCCTGTTCCCGCCTCGGATCATTAGATTCAAAGCCACTTTTATGTTGGAATAAGATCAGTGACCTCAAAAATGCGAAATTTACGACACCGACATGAGAGTCAAATGGGCCAAACGATTCTCGTTGAAATACTCCGGCGTTGAGGCAGGTTATTGATTGATCTATTTGATCTTTTTCTTTTTTTTCATTTCTTTCCGTGTCTTACTGAATACTGCTTCGACCGTGATTTTCGCTTTCGCAACCCGGTAGCCATACGCTTCCAATCTTCTGACGGCGTTCTTGAAATTAAGACGTGAAAAAAATGGGATTCGTAGCGCACCAGGCGTATCGCTAATGATGCCAAATACAATCCGGTATTCGCCCTCAGCGAGTTTTGCTGTATGGTCGGCAAGCTTGTAAGGGTTTGGCAGTTTCTCGTTTACTTCTTTCCGAAATCTTTGATCTATCTTGAAAAGCTCGCCAGAGATGAGACCCTGCGCGAACAGGTGACTCAACGCGCCTGCTTGGCCATATCTCTTTATATGGCAGATATCTTTGTTCGCTGTATACAGGTCGCAGAACTCCATTTTGCTTGGATACTTTAGGAATTTCTGATCCATCAGCGCATACGTTGCCTGATCGCTTTGCCAAACCGCGTTGAGATACTCTCCTTCATTCGCGTGTTGATATTCCGGAAACTTCCTGTCATAGTCGTCAATGTCGTTATAATCCTTGGTTATGCGTTCAACGAATGTCTTGTCAACTGCATACCATTTGCCGCCGCTCAACAGAAACGATTCCTTGTTGTAGTCCAATTCCGCGCAGAGACATTTATAAACGGACCACATTTTCAATTTATCTCCCTGTTCATCCACAGCCACAACCCTCTTATTCTTTAGTAGGTCCACCGTGACCTTCGTTTTGCCCAGCAGTTCGAGAAACCTCTTCAAGTGAATGTCAGCGTCTTCCCAAACTTGACCTGGCGAAACGAATCTAAATCTGCTGATCCTGACCCATTCAACGATGTCGGGAACCGCCATCCATACACCACCCGTCTGACCAGCATTAATTTCTTCAACCAACGTTTTATCAAGTGCATCCTGTTTTGCAGTATTAGTAACCTCCGCAATATGGTCGACCCAGGGGAAGTTCTTCTTGTACGATGTATCGAGATATTTATCTGCGACCTGACCAAGGAGTTCGGGAAGGCCATTCAGGTTCACAGGTATAGCTAAGTGCAAAGATTCTGCGCCTGAAATACGTGGTCCGAAAGTCTGTGTGTCTGTGGGAGTGCCGGTCACGCCGCCAAGCAGATCTTGCTCGACATCAAAGCCGAACTCAGTCGTCGTTGCGTCCCTACTCGCCTGTTCTTGACTGATTCTGAGAATCTGATCCAAGGAGCGCTTTTGGATCGTCCGTACTTTGCCTTCGCCGATGCAGTTGAGCGTAACTTTTAGTCCAAACTTCTCTTCGACGAATTCATCGTTCAACATGAAGCGCCCGCGACCAAACGGCAATGCAAAATATTTGCTTTGGGCCTCCACAAGCAATAAAGCGCCCGTAGAGCTGTTCTTTCCGAATTCAACTTGATCGACGTAGCCATCGAAGAAAGACGACCAATCAGGAAAATCGGAAGTTGGCGTTTCGATATACAAAAACGCCTGCGTGGATATATTGATATCTATCTTGAACTGCTTGAGTGTGGCATACTCGGGCTTGAGCAGATCGGCCAGCTTAGCTCCAACACGCGCTAAATAGATTGTAAGCGACTGAGTTCTTGCGTCGTCCGTCATTGTAGATCGCTGTCTTGTGGGAATTATGAGGGGGGATGGTGATGGATTGTATCGCAGCTTGACGGAACAAGAACAATATTTATTTGCAGGTATCTGTTGGATAAAACGGCCGGGGATGCCCTCGACGAGGCCAATCTCGACCATAAGAAAAATCTTATCAAGAGGAGCCTCGAAGGTTAATTCCCGCTAGAGGTTTTAAGAAAAACCAAGGAGTCAGTCATTTGTTGCGGTCGATGATGTGCGACTGGATTACTCCCAGCACGAAGAAGACGAGGCTAATCACGAGCAACGGCGTGTAGCCTAAGACTGAAGACCGACCTACACAGAAGAAAACGAATGAAAGAATAAAAGCCCACCTACGGCGTGACCTACGGTGGTCACTGCGACTTCCGCCTTCGACATATTCGTTTGCTGCCATGGGACCCTTCTACTATTTGGGGGTGATTTTGACTGACCCGACTTCCGAGTCAACCGTATATTGTTTAAGAGGCCGTTGATTAGAATGCTGGCTCAGGCAATCTGTGGAGACGCAGGACCGCGGGTCGGGGTGGTCGTACCCGTGATCTATCTTGGCTTGCTGTTCAATCTCGTTTCTGGACTCTGGAATAGCCTTGTAAACTTGTCCGAGAGTGGTTGCGTATGTTTGTGTTCCAGACGAATTGGTTACCTCCACTTCAACGGGCTCGTCAGCCTCTTCTTCGACCGCGACAGGCAATGGCACCGCCGCTCTTGCTATCTGCGGTTGAGCAGGAGGATTTAGTGGTGGCACTGCCCAGGGTGGAAGATCCTGAGCAGGCGAATGTTCGATTTCCCGCTGATGCCTTTTCTCATAGGCGTCGAATTCAGCCTTCCACTTCGCCTCCTGTTCTTGTTTCAATTCTTGCACCAAAACAATATGTTTTTGTTCTTCACTAGCAGCGCGTTCGTCCGCTTGTTGATTGGCCGAGTAACTGGCCAGGATGTTGCCGACAATCACAAATCCTATGAAGAACTGGACCAACCCGAACCTCTCTCTTTTTACTTTCGGGACTGCCATCGAAGGTGACTTGCGAATTGCTTCCGCACGGTCGATAAAGTCCTTCCATCTGGGACTCACCCATTCGTCAGCCTGAGTCTTACTCATCCCTATACCCGTCAGGTGCCTGGTAACGGCTTCCTTCATTTCGGAATATAACTGTTCTAGGGACTTGCTCTTGGTGTTCTCGCCGAGTTTCCGCCAGTCCTCCTCCAACTTTTCTATGTCTGGGCGAGTGAGGTTCTCAAGGCCAGTCTTTTCCTTAAGCCACTTGAGGATCGTTTGGTTGATGTCGAGAAGTGTCTTGCTTGTGGCCGTTTCGCTCATGCTACCTTCTTTCTGAGCGGCTTGATGCCCTGCGCTTCAATGCGGGAGTATGACTTATGCTTTCTGGAGTCTTTTGTCGGGTATGGAATCCAGCTCACCGCGAATCTCCCGAATGTCTTTACTTACTATAGACCAGATTGCAGACGCCGTTTAAATATATAAGTACCTAGTTAGGAAGTCGTGTGGGTCTTTCAATCGAAAGGGGTAATACAATAAAAGGCACTTCTTGATTGGACAAGCCGACCTGTGACCCTGATCCTGTTCACGATTGCGCCCCACTCGCTGACTGACGAACTCACCAAGCAAGGCCATGAGGTCTATGAGGCCATTGCGATCTCTGAGGTTCTGGCTCTGGCCGGACAGCATCCCGCCTCGTCCATCGTCATCACGCCTGATGTTGACCAGAACCGCGTCAGCGTAATCCAGCAGCACTACCCCACAGTTCGCCTGCGCAAACAATTCACCGCCCTGTATGTTTCGCTAAACTAGTCTGGATGGCCAAGAAGAAAACAGCGCCGGCAACGACTCTGAAAGGCTGGACCGCGATTGCTAAGTTTCTCGGCACCAGTCCGGCATCTGCACAGACTTGGGCAAAACAAGGGATGCCCGTGAAGCGTGAAGGACGATTCACCATTGCCGATCCCACCGAAGTACAGGCATGGTTAGGACAGCAGTCGCATATGCCGAAGCCAGCGCATATTCTGACCGGCGATGCTGACATCGCTGCCGCTCTCAAAGAATCGATCTCAGTTGTGCAACGGAAGAAATAAACGATGTGCGGGCGTTACAGACTCACGGCAAAAAAGCGTTGGCTCAGCGAGTATTTCAACATTCCTGCTGAAGACATCAATTGGGCCGCCCGATGGAACATAGCGCCCACTGATGAAGTCGCCACGATCCGCCAGGATCGCAAAGAGCCAAAGCGCATATTCGCCAAGATGCGCTGGGGCTTGATTCCTTATTGGGCTAAAGATATTTCGTTCGGTTTAGACTATCAACGCCGTATCCAAGACGGCTGCGGAGAAGCCAGCGTTTCGCGAGTCGATGAAGAAGCGCCGGTGCCTGATCCCGGCTGATGGGTTTTATGAGTGGAAGAAGATTGGCCCCAAGAAAAAGCAGCCCTACAATATCGGGATGGCTGACAACGGCCTGTTTGCGTTCGGCGGCCTGTGGGACAGATGGAAAGACCCGGGAGGCAAGGTAATCGAATCCTGCACGATCCTCACGACTGAAGCCAATGTGCTGCTGAAAGATATTCACGACAGGATGCCGATTATCCTTAAACCTGCCGATTACGATCTCTGGCTTGACCCCGGTGTCACTGATCCCGCAAAGGTCGCCGATCTGCTCAAGCCGTTCGATGCGGGTCCATGCGGGTCTACCCGGTAAGCTCTACAGTGAGCAAGGTTGGGAACGACGGCCCAGAGTGTGCAGAAGAATCAGTCGCGGTACAGGATGGCCCGGCGCAATCGTCTCTTTTTTGAGCCGAGTGCGTCCCGTCAAGCAGAGATTTGGGCGACGCTTGGCCTCTTCCCTATCTTATTGCGTAATTTACTGCCCACGTCTTGTCGTAACCTGATTTATTCGCACACTCGCGGTTCCAGAGCTTTGTGCCACCGTCCATCTCATTCGTTTTGAGCATGCCTTTAGCCGTCAATACGGCACGGCCAACATTGATCCCGCCAAACCCGTTCTGCGCACGGTACTCGTAGCAGACCACTCCATTATCCATAAAGAGAGCATTGGACACCTTAAAACTGTCGGGATTCCGCATCGCATTTTTCAGCTGTTTAGCACCACTGACTGCGAGTTGAAACTGTCGCTCATCCTTGGCCTTTTTCTCTTGCTCAGTGGAAGATACGGGCCTTGTGGGGCCGTTCTGACTGATAACTGCCATAAGGATTCCAAACCCAATAATTATTCCAAAAAACCATGAAAGTAACTTCACGAACTTGTGGGTAAAACGCTTTCCGCAGCGCGGACAAAACCGGGCATTTGACGCCACTTGATTACCACAGGTGCAGATCATGAGCGGATTATCTCCTGCTTTATTGGAAACGCAAATAGTGAGTTCCCTGACCGATCAGCTGGCGAGCTTGGAGCGCAACCAGTCGAGAAGGGTCCGCGGACAAAATTGAAGAGCATGATTTGAGATACGTAGCGCTCCTGGAATCTGATTGGATTCGAGCATTTTATAAACGTGTTGCGGCGTAACCCCGAGGAGTTCTGCTACTTCGCGTACAGATAATGGCTCCATGCGTTCGGCCCGCCCGTAAAGTTTCTGCAGCCAGCTCAAAATGCCCCCTCTTTCACCGCGAAAAAACGGATGCAAGTGCATGCTTGCACCCGTTACTCTGCTTCAGTATCAGCCTGCCTTCTTTAGGCGCCGGTGCACGCGCACCAAGACGCTTTCGGGAATACGAATCGTCAAGTAGCGTCTTTTTCTCATGCTGTCAGGTTGTCCCAATTCAATGATTCCTGGCTCGTTCGCAAACAGCCGCCGAACGGTCCTCGGGCTTAGACCCCACATTAACGAGACAGCCTCGGGAGAGTAGTGCGTTTCCAGGCATTCATCGGGAGTCGGCGCACTTTCAGAAGAATTGTTGATCAAACCATTCTGAACTGGTGAAACCATAATTACCATCCGTTCACATAATCGCTACTAAAAATAGACTCTTGATTCCGCGATTAGTTTCGGCGACAAGTCGTAGATGCCACTAGGGACACTCTGTCGACAGTGTTTACGCCGACTAATAGCTGTCCGTCACAAGTACATAGTCATTCAGTTGTGATTACGATTGCTATTTCCGTTTCCATAAACGGTCTCTTTTAGCCATTCCACAAATTTATCAGGACAAAACCTGATAGCTCTTTTGGATACACGTATTGCGCCTGGAATCTTGCCGCAGGCGGCTAGTTTGTAAACTTCCGAAGTGGTGACCCCAAGTATCTTTGCGATTTGGTTTGCCTTAATCGGGCTGTCTTGTTTCTCTAGCCATTCAATCCACTTTTTCATTGGCGTCAACACACTCAACAGAGCCGCATTTGCGGCTGCTGAGTGCACCTTTCCTTATACCTGTAGCGTCTACTCTGGATAGACACTGCGGCTTGCACGCGCACACTTTGACGAACGCAAAAAGGAAAAGTCGGACGAATGGCTATGTCAGACGAAGTCAAACAAGGTAAAGCGAAGATGAGCGCGGCTGGCCGCGGTGTTCGTTGGAACAACATTTTGGTCTTCTCCAGCCCGGAGCAACGAACCACTACGGGCTGATGAGCTGGCCGGAGTGAACCAAGACTCACGTGAGTAGCTACTCACAATGGATGCCATATGGGAACGATACGATCACTTTTATTTGCAATGTACTTTTTTCAGGGTACGAGCCCCTGGGAAACAGCAGTCAATCAACTCCGGGATGCCTTTACCGGACCTATAGCCAAGGCTTTGAGCCTGGTAGCAATTGTCGTAGGTGGCCTGATGTTTGCTTTTGGCGAGGGCGGCCATAAGCGGATGCTGGCTGGAATCATTTTCGGCGTGGGCATGGCCGTTGCGGCAGTTAACTTCCTAAGCTGGCTTATGCCAGGAGCTTAGAGCAAAACCACCAACCAGAAGGAAAGCAAAGAAAGTGGAAAGCAAAAGACTCAATCCGGTTTACAGAGCCATAAACAGGCCGCTCACCATTCTGGGAGCGGAGCGCCGGCTGTTTTTTGCCGCCTTGGTGCTCGGCGGCGCTGTTTTCAACCTCTTTGGCAGCGTTTTTAGCGGGATCGTAATGTTTGCGGCTTTGCTGATACCGGCACGTTGGGCGACCCACAGCGATGCACAAATGCTGAGGATATTGCTCAACTCCGGCAAGTTCCGCAAGCAGTACGACCCGCTTAAGTTCTGTGACCAAACGACAAAGGTGATTAGTCATGCTTAGTGTAAAAAGAATCGTCAAGAACTATAAAGAAACAGGAGCGCTGAACGAAAACATCAGCGTCTTCGGTTTCATTGACGAAAACACCTTTATCACGAAATCCGGCGATATCGGGATGGTGCTTGAGGTGGATGGCGTTGACTACGAGTGTCTGGACAGCAGGGAAATAGACAATCTAACCAAGCGCCTGGAGTCGGCCCTCAAGTTGTTTGATTCCAAATTCCGCATTTATCAATATCTGTTTAAGACAAATAACCCTCCCATTCCCAACGCTCCCGTTGCCGATGAGATTGTCAGGACCGCGGTTGAAACACGGCTTGCATATTTCAAGACCAAAGCCGCTGATCTTTACTCCCTGAATATCAATTACGCAGTTCTCTACGAAGGGTTCCGCTATCAGAGCAAATTTTTGCAGGCAATCGGGAAAGTATTTTCCAATCCCCGCTCGGCCTGGGATGAATTGCACGGCTTATTGTCCAGTAAGACGCAAATCGTATTCGTACAGTCTGAAATTGAAAAGGCCCAACGCATCTTGCGCCAGCGGACGGAGAACTTCATTCTCCAAGTGAACGACTTTGTAAAGATTCGTTTGTTAGGAAAGGATGATGCCTACCAATTCATGCGCAAGATGGTGAACTTCAGCCCGGAGAAGAGGGCGTGGCACCATCTGAAATATGACACCCACGTTGATTTCTTTATGTGCGATTCGTCCCTTGAGTGCTACCCCACGCACT
Source organism: Terriglobia bacterium (assembly GCA_020072645.1). Taxonomy (NCBI): domain Bacteria; kingdom Pseudomonadati; phylum Acidobacteriota; class Terriglobia; species Terriglobia bacterium. The sequence continues at coordinate 47,493 of JAIQGK010000002.1, read as the reverse complement.
TGCAGGTGGATGACTCTTATGTGAAAGTTTTGACCTGGAAGGAGCCAACGGCGCAGAGCTGGCCTCTGATCCTGAAGCAGCTTTATGAGGTCGAGGCCAGCTTGCACGTTGTCACCGAATGGCGACCCCGCCCGAATGCCGAAGCCCGTAAGAAGATCCAATCGGCCCGGCGTCATTTTCACAACAGCAAAACATCTCTAATGAGCCAGATCAGGGCGGACAACTCGCCCAACATCGGCGATGTTCTGGTAGATGACTCGAAGGAGTCGCTCGTTCACAACCTGGGCGAGTGTCTAAAAGAACTGGAGATTAAAGGCAACTACTTCGGCGAGCTCTCACTTACCGTTGTGGTCTATGGACGGGACCGACAGGCCGTAGAGCGAGCCTGCGGAGAGATTTACAAAGTCTTCAGCGTGAACGATGGCTCGCTTTATAGCGAACGCTACAACCTGCTAAACACTTTTTTCGCCACGATTCCCGGCAATCAGCATTTCAACCTGCGCCGGATGGATGTGCTGAACACCAATTATGCTGATTACTCATTCCTGTTCACGTTGCACACTGGGGACCAGTGGAACAAACACCTTGACCGTGAATATCTGGCGATCCTTGAAACCAACCACAGCAGCCCGTATTTCTTCAATCTCCATTATCAGGACACGGCGCACACGCTGATTACCGGGCGCACCGGCTCGGGAAAATCGTTCCTTCTCAATTTCCTGATCGCCAACATGCAGAAGTATGAACCGTACACCTTCATCTTTGATTTGGGCGGCAGCTTCAGGAGCATCACGCAACTGTTCGGCGGGTCCTATCTGAAAGTTGGGATTAGCGGAGGCCCATTCACGATCAATCCGTTTTCGCTTGAACCTACGGCGGAGAATCTGAATTTCTTGTTTTCGTTTGTCAAGGTACTGATCGAGGGCAAAGGCCAGTACAGATTCACCCACGCCGACGACAAGGAGGTTTATGAGCAGATCGAAAATCTGTATCAGCTTCCCCTTGACCTGCGGACTTTAGATGTGCTCTCGAACACCCTGCGCAAGGACTTGGCCGACAAGTTGCACAAGTGGACTGCGGGCGGACAATACGCGACATTGTTTAACAATGCCACTGACACGCTGGCTTTCAGCCGCTTCCAGTGCTTTGATTTTGAAGGAATGGACCAGTATGCAGAGGTCATTGAGCCTCTGCTTTTCTACATCCTGCATCGCGCCAACGCCGTGATCTACGACCCGGCGATCTCCATGACTTTCAAAGCATTCTTCATGGATGAAGCTTGGCGCTTTTTCTCCCATCCGGTCATTCGCAGTTACATCGTGGAGGCCCTGAAGACCTGGCGCAAGAAAAATGCCGCGATGGTTCTTTCCACGCAGTCTCTTGATGAGCTGCGCAAGTCGGAGATTCTGGATGTTGTGCTCGAAAGCTGCGGCACCAAGATTTTTGTGGCAAATCCAGCTCTCGATACCGAGCTTTATAAGAACACCTTTCACCTGAACGACAACGAAATCGAGATGATTTCGGGCCTCATACCCAAACGCCAATTATTCATAAAGCGCCCGGACATGGCGAAGGTCTTGAACCTCAATGTGGATGGGAAATCCTACTGGCTCTACACGAACGACCCCAATGATAACCAGCGCCGGGAGGAGGCGTTTCGGGCGCACGGATTTCGGCAAGGGCTGGAAGTCCTTGCCAGGAGCACACGCATATGAAACGAACACTCGCACTTATCTCAATCATTACCCTCTTTACGGGGATTGGCCTCGGTCAAGTCCGCGAGGCCCGCACCGTCAAATACGCAGCCAAGGACATTGTGCCCGTCAGGGCCAAGGTCCGATTCACTACGCTGGTCATTTTGCCGGCCAACGAGCGAATCCTGGACTTTGTTGTCGGCGACAAAGATTTCTGGATTGTCGAAGGCGTGCAGAATTTCTGCTACGTCAAACCCGCCAAGCAGAACAGCAGCACCAATGTGACCCTGATTACTGCCGCAGGCAACGTCTATTCACTCTTGCTGAATGAAGTTGGCGAGAACGGCGGCGATCCCGACCTCAAGGTCTTCATTGAACCCACCGAGCAAACCATGATCCAGGCGCTCAGCGGCCCGCCGAGATTTGTACTGGCATCGGAGGTGGAAAGTGTTAAGGCAACCGCGCGGCACGAAACGGAGAGAGCGCAGGAAGGCAAAGAGGTATTTCGCTCGGAGTATCCGGTCAAGGCGCTTCAGTTTGATTACAAATTCAAGCGCGATAAAAAGCCGTTCGCGGTTTCGGAGATTTATCACGACGAGAAATTTACCTACATCCGCTCCAGCGCGCAGGAAAAGCCCACGCTTTACGAAGTGAAAGATGGAGCGCCCAATCTGATCAATTTTGACTTACGCGACGGCGTTTATATCGCGCCCAAGATCATTGACAAGGGCTATCTGGTCATTGGCAAACACCGTTTAGATTTTGCGAGGAACTGATTATGCAGGACACTACAAATGCAACACCCGAGACCGGAACGCCAGTGATCACCGACAAGCGCACAACGCCCCCTGGTGTAATACGTAAATCGCTTCAATCATGGGTAATCCTGATTGTGGCCGCCCTCATGCTGCTATTGATCTGGCTGACAGGCGGCACCAAGGCCAAAACACCGACACCACAAAATCAGCCAACTCCTTCCGCTCCCGTCAACACGGCTGGGACAGCGGACGAGATAGCGCGGCGTCTCTTGGCTGGACAACAAGAACAGCAGCGGAGCATAGCAACACAGCCCGCGACCGAACCTCAGCTCCCCCCGCCGAATTCACCAGCCGCGCTGCAGTCCTCAGTTGCTCCATCAGAGCGACAGATTGACCCAATTGCAGAGGATGAACGCAAGCGCAGATACATGTCCCTCTTTTCATCGAGTGTAGCTCTAAGTTATCGTGAGCCGGCCAACAAGAGCCTACATCCGCAAACTCCGACTGCCGAGCAGCTAGCCGCGTCCATTGCGGGGCTGCCCCTTGGGCCGTTGCCGCCGGCGACCGCGGGCATAAATCTACCAAATGGAGCTATGCCCGGCTTGCTCGCGCCAGCAGCGCCCAGCCCTTCCGCGTCCGCAGAAATCGCGCACCGCGCCCCGGCTGCCAATCCGAACCTGTCAAACGGCAAGAGCTACACCATCTTTGAGGGCACTTTGCTTGAAGCAGTGCTCGTAAATCGGCTGGACGGTGATTTCAACGGCCCTGTCATCTGCATGATGACGAGCGACGTTTATTCCGAAGACCGCCAGCACTTGCTTATCCCCGCAGGCAGCAAGCTCATAGGTGAGACCAAGCGGGTTGATGCGTTCGGACAAAGACGGCTCGCCGTCTCCTTTCATCGGTTGATTATGCCCGACGGCTATTCGCTTGATCTGGACCATTTTCAAGGTTTGAACCAAATCGGCGAGACCGGTCTGAACGACAAGGTAAACAATCATTATCTCCAGATATTCGGTGCATCGATCGCCATCGGCGCAATCGGAGGTCTGGCCCAACTCGGGACGCAGGCGAATTCTGCCGGAGTTCCCGAGTCTTCAACTGATGCTTACCGCCAGGGTGTTGCCAATAGCCTGTCCCAATCGTCCTTGCATGTTCTCGACAGGTTCTTGAACATCCTGCCGACCGTCACCATTAGGGAAGGTCATCGGGTGAAGGTCTATCTCACTGAAGACCTCTTGGCTCCCGATTACACACAACACGTCATGCCCTCGAATATTTAAGGAGTAAATCTATGAAGTTCCGAATCACACTAATAACGCTGTTCCTGGTGCTCACCTTGAGGCCAGCTTTCGCCCAATTCGGTGGGGTCGTCTTTGATCCCACGAATTACAACAATGCTGTGCTGCGCTACCTGCAATTGCAACAGCAACTGCTGCAGCTTCAGCAGACATACAGCCTTTACATGCAGCAATATCAATTTCTGCGCGGACAGGCCCGGCAACTTCAGAATATGGTCACCCGCTATCGGGCTGAGTTTGCACAGTGGTCAAACCTGACCGCCGGAAACACGCTCGGAAATACCTCATGGTGGCTCAGTGGCGTTAATAGTGGCGACTACGGCACGGCCAAACAGGGATATGGCCAGGTCAACATGCCACTCAGCAGCCCCACAATCAGCATCAGCTCCCAGGCAATGAAGCAGGCTTATGGCCTTGAAGAGCTATCCGACGGCTCCACTATTAACGGCATGGCAACCATTGGCCAGTTGCGCCGTAATGCGCAGCAGCTCGAACTTCAGATCAAACATCTCGAAGACGATTCACTCTCTTCAGCGCCAGACCTGAATACTCAATTGGCTGTCCTGAACAAAATCAACGCCTCCAATGTCCTTCTGGTACGCACCATGCAGGACACGAATAAATTAATGGCGTCACTGCTCGAACAACAGCTGATTGCGACCGAGCGCAATCGCACGACTGCCGTGAGCAACATCAATACGGGACTCTATCGGCAGCAACACTACTCGGAGGTGATGAGCTTTACCGACACCATGCCGACGCGTCTGCCGGTGCCGGGAAAATAGTAGTGCACAAAGGGAACACGTCATGTTTATACCCGTTCAAGATCCACTAACTTTGCTTGAAGACGGCATCCGTAACCTGATGACAGCCCATTCGGACTTGTTTATCCAGATGGGACATAACCTGTTTCGGGCATTTGCCACGATCCTGGTTGCCTGGTTCGGAATCCAGTCCGCGCTCTCAAGCGCCGAAGGGGGCGAAGGCTTCAACTTCGCCCGCTTCACCGAACTTATTCTTGTCATCACCTTTGGCTTTGCCATGGTGACCTACTACAACACCCCAATACCCGGCATTGGCTACAGCTTCACCGATCTGGTCATGCAGGAAGCGTCTTCACTTTCAAACAGCATCGGCTTGGAGCAGGGCAAGCAAATTGAAACAGCCGTTACCGAGTTTCAGAAAAATCTAGAAGAACCGAGCGCGTGGAGCTTCAGCCAGAGCCTATACTTCTTTGCCCTTACTATAATCTTGGCCGCTGTCCAGGCCGTGGTTTTCATCATCATTGGCTTTGGCCTGATTGCCGAAGCAGTGTTGGCCCTCATCGGCCCTATCTTCATTCCGTTTTTCATTGTCCCCAAGATGGACTGGCTCTTTTGGGGATGGTTCAAAGCGTTTCTGCAATATTCTTTTTATCAAGTAATCGCCGCCGCATTCGTCTTCATATTTGCCCAACTGCTCCTCGGGTTCTTCCGCTTTTTCACCGGAGGAATGAGCGTCGATCAGTGGATGACCACGCTGCCAGTAATCTTCATCTTCCTGCTGATTGCAATCTATGGTTTGCTCAAGGTCCCGGCCTTGACCAATCACCTGTTTAGCGGTTCCGCGGGCGCCAGTTCCGGCTTAGGTGCCGTTCTGTTAAGCCGAGTCATTGGAGATTGACCATGAGCACCAAGACGCAAACGATGTCAGAATTTAACGCGGCCAAGCGGCTCTATGCAGAGCAGTTCGGTGATGCCATTGTCACGAACACTTACTTGAAGATCGCCCTGCTGGCGCTATCGCTCATTGCGGCAGGACTGATTTACGCCAACATCAAAACAGCGCGGATGGTCCAGAACTTCAAGCCGTTGGTCATCCGCATCAACGACATTGGCCGTGCCGAAGCAATCAATTACAACACCCTCGCCTATAAGCCGCAGGAAGCCGAGATCAAATACTTCCTGAGCGAATTCTGCCGGCGATATTACAGCCGTAACCGATTCACCATTCGGGACAACTTCAGCCAAGCATTACTGTTCATGGACATGCAGCTTCAGGCCAATGTGTCGGAAGCATGGACGAAACAGAAGATCATCGACAACTTCCTCCAAAACCAGCAGAGCGAGATTGAGATCAATGTGATCAAAGTTTCGATTGAGGACTTAAGAGCTGCCCCCTACAAAGCCACTGTGGATTTTGAAGAAGTTTTTCATAATGCAGTGGACAAGACGGAAACGAAACGCGTTCTCTATACCGCGCATTTTGTTTTCGCATTCCGAGATTCTGTTCCAAACAGCTTGATCCAGGTCAACCCGCTCGGGCTGACCATCAGCTACTTCCGTGAGGATGCCGCCTTTTGACTCCAGGAGCTTTATGTTGGCCAACGCAGTCCTGTTTTCCTTCATTTCCTTTGTTGCCCTGGTGGTCCTGCTTTTAGGCCGTTTGAAGTTCCTGACTCCGGTCAAGAGTTATGTATTTCACACCTACGGGCACGAGATTGGGATCTTTGCCTTGGTCCTATTCTTCAATTTGTTCGCAGCCTTCTACACCATGTTCAGGCGCTTCCGCCTGAAGAGTACCGGACAGAAATTGCTTCATCTCGATAAGCAGGTCAAGACCGGCCACAGCGCCCTCTCACGTGAGATTGCGGAGCGATACGGAGAATAGTCATGTACCGCGATCTTGAGGATGGAACAAGGGCAGACCGAAACCAAAGTGCTCCGACTGGGCTTGAGCGCCCGGGCACACTGATCTCTAAAGACCATTCGCACAACCATGACGAGCAGCGCTCCGCCTATGAACTACGAGACAAGGACTACCGCCTAAACACCCTTGAAAAGCAAATGCTCTCTGATATCGGAAAATTCCGCGCTGTCGAGAAAGCCGACCTGTTGCGAAGCATATATAGAGGGCAGCAAGCGGCATTCGACCGCGATCTCCGCCACCTTCACCGCCAGAACTTAATCCGCATTGTCGGCCCAAAAGGCTCTCTAACCAAATACATCGCTCTCACAAAGCCTGCCAAGCAGCTTACCGAGAAACACTTTCGCACCGATCCCCGTCAGGAGATTTATGCCGGGGCTGTGAAGCTACGGGAGCTGAAACACGATGCAGCGCTCTACCGCCTTTACCAAAAAGCCGCCAGTGAAATAGAGCAGCGCGGCAGCAGGCTGGTACGAGTTGTACTCGATTACGAACTCAAAAGAAACATCAACCGGGAGCTGGCGAAAACCAAAGACCTTTCACGCCAGCAGCAACAGCAGGGAATCAGAGAAACAGCCGAACAGCAACACTTGAAAGTCGTCGGCAGCAAGATTCCCATTCCTGATCTCCGGATCGAATACGAAACCCCTGAAGGCGAGCGCGAGATGTGCGATCTCGAATATGTGACAGAGCATTACCGCGATCGATCCATCGCTGAAAAACGCGCGGCCGGTTTCAAACTTTACGGATCGGAGCATCGTGGACACCGCCCTTACGGGCCTGACCTGGTAGGAGGACTTATTTCGTTATGAAAATCCCTGATCACTCCGTTTCTGCGTTAATGAAGTATGGATATACCGAACGGGAAAGCCAGTTCCTGTATGTAGTCGCTACGTTCTCAGGCAATTTCCTCAGACGGCAATTCAGCGAATTTGCCGGGGCCGCTCGCGGCGGAACAGACCACGACTTTCTGCAGAAGGCAATCCGCAATCGCCACGTCCGGGAAATCCCGTACAAGCGGAGCAGTTATCGCCGTTATCATCTCTGCGCCCGCTCGATCTACGGCGCCATCGATAAGGAGCACTCTTCCAATCGGAAAGAGAGCAGCGACACCCGTACCATCCTGAAACTGAAGATTCTGGATTTCATTCTCGACAATTTCAGCGAGGATTATCTTGAGGAAGAAGCCGATAAGACGCACTTCTTTGCGGAGCAACGAAATATCAGCGGCGACCTGCTGCCCGCCAAGATCTATGAAAATAGCCAGGGCACACAGGCAACGGTCCGCTATTTTGTCGATAAATTTCCTCTATTCGTTTCGAACGATAGTGAAACCGCCGCGATTCCCGTTTTCACATATTTTGAAGACGAATATGAGCGGGTAACTAGCTTCGCAGCACACCTGAACTGGTACAAGCCCCTGCTCCATGCCATGAACGGCCAATACAAATTTATTTATGTGGCCGACTCACCAAACAATTTCAATCGCGCCGAGAAGCAATTTCAGGCCGTTCTCTCCAGCCCCTATCACAAGATGTATTCGCCAGCTCTCTTGACTTACTTCCGGCTGAGGAAGCTTTGGGAAGAAAAGAAACTCAGCCAGCTCTCCGATAAAGACCTGGCTGATCTCAATCGAGCAGAAAAGAAATTTTCGCGGCCCGAACACGAAAAACTTTATCAGCAATGGACAAGCGGTGATCCTCTCCTGCCGCTCTCCACTTCAGCGCCGGACAGCACCGAACCCGGAATGTTTGAAACATATTTGCTAAGCGCATGAAAAAGCCACTTTCAAGCCCGGTTGCAAGGTTCGCTTCGCGGTTCGGCTCAAGGTTCGGCGTCCCGTCGGACGAAGGGCTTTGTTTTCTGCCAACTGCAGGGACGCAAGCAACACGGAGATCTCAAAATCGAAAAGGCCGCTGGCCCGGAGCGCCCGGCCTCTGCCGCAGGCATCGGCCCCTTCTCGGGCTTCGCTTTGCTTCGCGGGCACTCCGGGCGGGCCAGCGGCCTTCTTAAGCAAAGGAGAATGAACATGCCATTGATCGCAAGTGAACCCCAAGGCAAGAAGTCAGCCCTGAGATTCGAGATCGACTCAGAAACTAAACATACGCTAAAACTCTACTGCGAATTCTCGGAGAACTTGAAACATGATCCCGTAATCGTCGGCGCATTGAAGCTGCTCTTTAAAACCGATGCGGACTTTGCGCCCTGGCTCGAACAGCGCAAACGTCAACAGGCAGGTGGCCCTAAGGCCGGCCAACCAAAATCGGAACAAAAATAAAAAGGCAGTCACTTTATGTTGGACCATATTTTTCATTCAAAGACCTTCGTCAGCTTCATGTTGGCCTCAGGCACATGGTTTGTACTTATATTGAGATACCCATTTCCCGTTGACAATCTGCTGTTGCGACTGATCGCGCTCAAAGACCCAATGGTGTACGGCGGAATGCGCTGGACCTACATGGCCCTGATGTTCACAACGCCATTCATCCTTTACTCATCCGCTCTTTCCGGAATCTACATCTTCGCTTACCGGCACGGGCGAAAGAAGAAACCCAACCCTCTCCCGCCCTATCCCGAACCGGCAAGCCGCAACCAACTGTTTCTCGTTACGGGGGAACAGCATCACCCGACCAAGTTCGTTCCCAGCCCGACGCCGCACTGGATCACCACTCCCCCGCGCGGCCTGTACGCCGGAACAATGGTCGTAGGCGCGGTCGGGTCGGGCAAGACCTCATGTGTGATGCTGCCTTTTGCGGACCAGCTTATCGGCTTTGAGCCTCGGAACGCGCAAACAAAACTCAGTGGTTTAGTGCTCGAAGTCAAGGGCGACTTCTGCCACCAGATCAAACGAGTGATGAAGAAGCACGGACGTGAGGAGGACTATATAGAAATTTCCCTCGATTCCGAATATCGATGGAACCCCCTTTATAACGACCTTGACGCCTACGCTCTGGCATATGGCCTTGCCTCGCTACTGACAAATCTGTTCGGTCGGGGCAAGGAACCATTCTGGCAACAGGCGTACACCAATCTTGTCAAATTCGTAATCCTGCTTCACAAGGTTCTTTACGACTATGTGACATTGTTTGATGTGTACGAATGCTCCATTAACCCCGATCTTTTACAAAAGAAAATTCAGGACGGCGAAAAGCAGTTTACCGGCAAGCAGTACATCCAGCTTTCCTCCGCGGCCTACCGGAGCCTGCAGGGCGCCGGGGCCACATCCGTAAGCGGCTTTACAGCGAATGAAGAAGGCAGCCACTATGAGGCGCTCTGGTCCGTGTCACTCGAAAATGCGCTCAATGCCGTCAGACCCGTAGTGGCGTACGAGCTTCGCCGTGAACCTGCCCCGCGCGAATACGACACAATCAAGCGGGAGCAATTTGAGGCAGTCAAGCGTTGGTTTTATAACGACTGGACGAGGATCGAACCCAAGCTCCGCACATCCATTGTTGAGGGTATCTCTGTTTTCCTGTCGCTCTTTGATGACAGCCCTCCGGTGAAACGGATCTTCTGCCCACGTAAGGAAACCTATGATCCTGCCTTGAACACTGTTGAGGCCGAGGGCAGCTACAAATACGGGAAGCCTCTGCCGTCATTCAATTGGCTCATCGAAAATGGGAAGGTCTGCGCCTTGAACTTCCCAATTTCGCTAAACGCTGGCCTTGCTCGGGCGATTGGGACCATGATGAAGATGGACTTCCAAAGAGCCGTTCTGCTCCGCATTCCGAAGATCGAGGAACACAAGGATAAGCACTTCCGACCTGTTTTTTTTCTGTGCGATGAGTACCAAACATTCGCCACGGTCGGAGAAAGCGACCCGAGCGGCGATGAAAAGTTCTTCAGCCTCTCCCGGCAGGCCAAGTGCATTGCCATCGTTGCTACGCAAAGCATCAGCTCTTTGCGTTCCACCCTGCCAGGCGAGAGCTACAGGACATTGCTTCAGACGTTCCGCACGAAGATCTTTTTGGCGCTCTCGGATGAATTCTCAACCAGGACCGCCAGTGAACTCTGCGGACAAGAAGACAAGCCCTTCATCAATTACACCATCACAGAATCCGGGCAGGAGTCAAAGGTAAGCATTCTGACTGGCACTACCACATCCGAAAGAGACTCCGTCAGTGCCAGTAAGAATTACAGCATGAGGAAGGACTTTCGCTTTCCCCAGAAAATCTTTGCAGAACTCGCCAACGCGCAAGCCATTGTCATTCCTTACAACGGCTTTGAGACCAGCGAGGCCACGATTTGCTATCTCAAACCACACTATCTCGACCCGAACATTTCATATTTTGAGCAGGCCAAAAGGGGGCTGTTATGAACGAGCGGGCAAGCTTTGATCTGATTCTGCCGTTTTTGCGGCCCATCGAACACCTGATACTGGACGAAAACATCTCCGAAATCATGGTCAATGCCGGCGCACAGGTCTTTATCGAAAGAAACGGCACACTTGAGGCTGTCCCGGAGGTGACACTTTCTGAGACTGCTTTGAATGCTGCGGTGAGAAACATCGCTCGCCGTCTGGGCGATGATGTCTCAGAAATCAAACCCATTCTTGATTCGCGCCTGCCCGACGGCAGCCGCGTCGCCGCTGTCATTCGACCGTCAAGCATTGACGGAATCACCCTGACCATTCGCAAATTCAATGCACGGCATTTCACCGTGGATGACCTCATACGAATTGGCACGCTTAGTCAATCCGTTGCCGATCTGCTTAGCCAGCGCGTCGAAGCGCGCAACAATATCCTTATCAGTGGAGGAACCGGAACCGGTAAAACAACCCTGCTTAACATCCTCACCGGGTTTGTTCCCGACGAGGACCGCATTATCCTGCTCGAAGATACGTCCGAAATCAGCATCAAAAAACCCAACCTTGTTCGCTTTGAAGCCCGCAAAGAGCAGAATGGAATCCCACCGATCACGATTCGAGATCTGCTCAAAGCCACGCTCCGGCACCGGCCCGACAGAATCATTGTTGGAGAAATTCGCGGTGGCGAAGCCTTTGATTTACTTCAGGCGCTCAATACCGGTCATTCCGGTACGCTCTCAACCATCCACGCCAACTCCGCTGCCCAGGCCCTGCAGCGATTCACAAGCTGCGTCCTGCAAAGTGGCGTCGAACTGCCGTACCGCGCCATAAAGAGCCACATTGCTGATTCCATTCAGCTGCTTGTCCATATCGAACGGCAACACGGAAAGCGCCTCGTTTCACAAATCCTTGAAATTCAGGGGTACTTTCTTGAAACGGATAAATACGAATTCAAAGCGCTATTTGAAACTGAAATTCAAACATGATAGTTCGCAAAGAGACAAAGGGTCTTGAATGGCCAATTCGTCCATTAGGCTCTCGAATAGATCCATGCGCCAAGAAACGCAATCCGCCGCAGGACGAGAAGAAGAAATGAACCAAAGCCAGTTTCGGTAGGGACGTCTTAGTTATGGCACCAACTTCCCATAAGCGACTTTCTCGTTACTTACTTCTGTGAGCGGTGTCTCACGTTTTATTGGAGCTATCGGCACCTTACACTGCGCACGAGATTGCCATCGAAGATTCGACAAGTTGTGTCGACGTACACCTAGGCCAAATCTCACGAAAAGGACGCCAGTTGGTAGTCCTTACGCGCTGCTTCATCGACGGCATCGATGGCCTGAGCGAGGTACTCGAAGCGTGTCAGGAACTCATCAAGTGTCATTCGGTATTCGTCATTCAGGTTGGCGGTAGGAAAGTATTCCCGGAATTTGTCGTCAACAAGTCCATTCTGGTGAGCATAGAGGTGTCGAATCTGCAAGATTCTTTCGATCTCTTCCTGCCGCGTGTCGAACACGCCGAGTGACTTTATCTGTCTGTTGTCCGCTATGAATCCTTTGACGCTGCCGCGTTGCAGCTTCTTGAGCTTGCTCTTGGCGTGTCGACTGATGAACTCTTGAATGTCGGAGCAGTCCAGGACTTCTTTGACAGTCACTTGTGCGTTTGATTTGAGTGTCTCTGGCTTCGCCAGGTAGATCTCGTAGAGCAGGTCTGACATGAAGATCTCGAACGTGTCGGCGCAGGACGAGAAGAGGATGCGCATAAGCATCTTGCCTTCAGGGTTGTCGGTCGGGATGTTGGACCGTTTTGGATACAGGAGGTTGCCGAGGTCATCAAGGATGCGGAGTACGCTTTCGTAGTGGTCCAAGAGCTTCGCTCTGGCGGCTGTACAGGACTTGCGGCTTTCTTTGAAGAGTTTCGACAAACGGGCAATACCGAGGTTTCGAATGGCTTTGGCGGGGCCTGCCTGCCGGAGAGTCGTACGATCCCCAGTCCTGGAATAGACCTTGCCGCCAAGCGAGACTGGTGCATCCGACTTCTTCACGTCGATGACGAAGAGACGCTTGCCCTGGTGGACGACGTAGTCATACGTCACCATAGGCGGTGGTGCGAGGAGATCGATTGCCTTGCGAGTGATTTGTACGGCGCGGAATTCGTCGCTGAGGCCATTGATGAGAACCTCTTTGCCGTTTTCGACGACGCCGAGGACGATGCCTCCGCCGTTGGTATTCGCGAAAGAGCAGATCAGTTGCGCGACGGTCGCGGCGGGCGGCAGAACCGCCTTGTATTCCAGCTGCTCGGATTCGGGCTGACCGATGCGGTCCAAGATGTCTTGAGCGATGTCCATGGCGTTATATCGGGAAGCGTCGGATGTCCGTCTTCTTCAGGATGTGGCCGAAGGTGATGCGCCGGACGTCCCTTCCGGTATCTACCCAGAGTTCATGGTCTACGAAGTCCAGCACGTCTCGTTCCGATTGGTAGTAGATGATCACCGTGCCATCGTATGCTGGTCTGACGACGATAGTTACATCCCGGTCGTCCTTCTTGACTCCTGCGAGGACGGTGTCCGCCGTCTCGTCGAGATCGGTGAGGTCATATTCCTCAAGCGTCGATAAGTGGGCCATCACGCGATCTTTGGCCCTCTGAATCAGCGATTGCGCGTAAATGAACATGTCGGGCGTTGGCGTGGACTCGTGGGAGAAGAGGGCGGCCAGGTTTTTGTCTTCGAGCGCTTTGGTCCATTCTTCTATTGAGGTGATTCCTAGGCTCGCAATGATCTGCTGCGTGACGGGCAAGAGCTCAGAGGCCGCGGTGTGCTGTTCGATGACGGCTTGGAGCTCGTCAACGCTCTTCACGTTGTAGCGGCTCAAGAGTTGCTTGAGTTGATCCGCGTGTTTGATGTTGTCGAGGATCTCCTCGTCGTCATAGAGCCTGTGTTTGTTCTCATACAGCATGGAGAAGAGCTTTTTGGCACTTGACGGGTTGTCGCGGAACCACAGCAGGAGTCCGGAGAGTGCGGGCCGAAAGCGGTTCATGGCATTCCGATCATTGATGAGTCTTTCGACCGTTGCCGTGATTTCCTTGACGACGAAGCTTCCGTCTCTTTGGGAAAGATCATCAAGGTCCGTGTCGATCTCCGCAGCGAGAAGGTGATCGCGTAGGTCGTTTCCTAGGAGCTTGAGGATGTCCAATAGCGCGGTGTCGATGTCGCCAGCGTCCCGGGAGAGTTCGGCTTTTTTCTTGAACGTGCCGTTCTGGTTCGGGAAGATGCGCCGTTTGGTGACCACCGCATGGAAGTCGGGCTCGCTGAGTTTCAAGGTCGCGTAGAAGTCATTGAGCCACTCGTGGACTTCTTTTTCGTCCGATAGTTCGCCTGCTAGCGTTTCGATCGTTCCGTCGTCTTCGATGAAGATGGCGACCTGATCTAGGGTCAGTTTGTTGCAGTCGGGCCAGATGATGTCATACCACACTTCAACATCCGATTGTGCAGGCAGCTGGTTGGGAATCCATGGCTTGCAGCAGCGCCAAATGCGACGCCGGATTTCTTTGTTGGGATTACTCGGAAACCAGATATTGCTGCCGTCAGGCGAATGGATTGGAGCCATGGTGTCCGCTGCAGTTCGCACGATCTTGGTGCGCAGGAGGGCGGTCTGCATGGGCTTGAGGATCTCGGACTTGTACCAGTCCTGATCGGCCCAGATGAACGCCGGCATTGGCTTTGCGGCAGCAAGGAGGTACAGATCTTGCCAGTCGGCTGCCGACGCGTAATCGAGCAGCGAAAGATATAGAACGAGCGCTTCTTTGATGATGGCCCGGTTATGGTCGCTCTGAGCAGCGGACCGCTCGCTCTTGGTGAGGAATACGCCGTCCCGTGGTTCGGTCGGATTGAAAGTCGGGTTGTTGATGATCACCGGGAACGGAAAGGATTCGGTTCCCAGGAGCGGAAAATCGCAGAACAATCGGGGTACCTCGGGGCCAAGCGAGAGGATTCGGACGCCGTCTTCCGTGTGCTCGACCGGTATGGCGATCGTAGTCAGGTCGTCGCTCAGCACCGCGATGGAATAGGTTTCGGTGTCTCCTTCGGAGTCCGCGGTGGTTACGGAAAGGAATTGCACCTCGCCATCTACGCTTTCGCCGTCGGGTTCCTGGAGGCTCACCAGATGGTCCGGGTACTCGACGCTTTCGATCTCCCGCACGAATGCGAGCGTGTACGGGAGGCAGATGTCGAGGTCTTTCAAACCCGCGTGCGCTACCTTCTTGCCCGTCTTGTCAGTTAACTCATAGCGGAAGGACGTATTGAATTTGTCGTCGGCATATCCCCTATAGGGCGGTCTATCATCCAAGTCTTCCATCGAGCCTTTCGCGGCTTCTACAGCAGCGATGATCTCTTCCAACTCGCTTCCGCTGCGATCAAGCGAAAGCTCGAACTTCCTGGGCGTCAAGCCCGGTTCCTTCACGACGCCATTGACCAAGACGTTTTCGGACAACAGGTGGGTGGTGAGAAATCCCGTGCCGAACCTCCCGGTTGTTGTCGGCCGTCCTGTGCTGTCAGTCGTCCGGTCCTTCGATGAGACTTGCTCGATAAGGAAACGAATATTCTCCGCAGAGAACGCGCCTCCGTTGTGGCTGAAGGTGACGTGGGCATCCGGGTCATCCAGGTCCACATCAATACGCACACGAACCCTACCTCCGATATTCACGTCCTTGGCATTCTGGATCAACTCCCAAACCCAGCGCTTTGGTGTCGTCGGCGATGCCTCCACACCGGCACGGAGCTTCGACATTTCCTGATGGATTTTCGTCGCGATGAAGCGGTTGTGCGCCTTCTGCTCCGAAGCCGAGAATCTCTCTCTATATGACACGGACGACCGATCCTCTCGAATCAAGTGTACGGGAACATACCTTCCCGAGATACGGAGTTCTAAAAGGCACTCCCATGAAGTCGCCTTCACGGATTAGGAACGAGAAACGCCCCAACATTCAAGGATCGTGACGGAACTCAAGATTTCAAAGCCGTTCAGAGCCGCGCCCCTCTCTCAATAGCCGCGACCCAAGTCGGACTCCCACTCCCGTATGACCTTATCGCAGTCATCCCAGGGCCCCGACCCTTCTCGGGTGCCACTGTGCAGCACAAGTCGCACGCTTCCGGCTTCCGCATCTCTCGCCGTCCGTGGCAATTCCAAGACCTGGTAACGCGTAACATGATCCTTGGGAACGCGTTTAAGCGCGGCCAGTTCCCGTTCGAAGAACGGATCGTCCGCCCCTTCCCGCTCGAGTGGAGTAAGTGCATGCAAGAGCGTGGCGGGAGGATTAAGCTCGGCGTGAACGAGCGGAATGATTTTTCGAGCCAAGTTGTCGAGATCGATGCCTTGGGATTTCTTCGCGGGAACGTGGATAATTGTGACTCCCGCTGTTGTCAGCAGCGGGAACATGTAATGTCGTTTTTTACGTAGCGCCGCAAGCGCCTGATGCACGCTGTTCTTGAAAACCTTGGTCTCACCGCTCTTGGCAGCGGGCGTTCCTAAGTCAATGCTCACGAGAGCTTGCATAAGCAGATTGCGGGATGCGGCATTCAGCAGTTCGTCGAACTTTCGCAGCCGCGACTTGCCGAACCTCGAACGACGGAATACCGATGCCAACTGGTCAGGACTCGGTTGATGGTCTTTGAGAAACTTTTCCTGTAAACGCCGCTTGTTCATAAGGTGGAAGCGCTCCCACATTTCTCCCCGACCTTCGGCGAAATACGTTTCTCTCTTGGCGAGATGGTCCTGGTAGTCGTCTATCGCATCATCCGGGTTAGAGTAGAGACGTTTTGATCTGTCCTTATCGCCGTAGTGCCTTGATCCATCGCTAAAATTGCCGTTGATAATCCGCTCGTAGAGCTCAAGGTTAAGGACAAAATCGTTCAAGGTGGCAACGCGGATCCGGACGCCGCGACCTGATCCGTGGAGATGATAGTTGCAAATCAATAACTTCACCAGACGGTCATCAGCAAGGAGAATGCGCGCCCCCTGGAGTCTGGAGCTGGCCATTGGCTCCTGGAGCAGATCGAGATAATGCTTCGCCAAGCTGTAGATCGCGGGAGGTGGAGAGTCCAGTGCCGGGTCGAAGTCCATTTGCAGAATGACCGGAACGCGGAACGCGCGATGTCTTCCTTGTCTTAGCATCTGCTGGGCGATTTCCTTCTGGAATTGTGCCCGGCTCGCATCGGAAGAACTGGTCTTGCTTTCCAGACATCCATCGACTTCCAAATGAACACATCTGCGTTGGCGATATCGCCAAGCCCAAGCCTGACCACGCTGTGTTTCGAGAAAATCCGTTCTTCTACTCCACACTACTTCACCTCAGAGAATGGATGGCTCGCGTGCGTCAACTTGGTGTAATAATTGCTGTGCATTCAAAGGCTTGGAAAGGAGCGATCTTCCCAACTTCAATGCCCATGCAGCACCGCAACCGGCCGTCGCAGACAAGCCGAATTGCTTCTCCCAACCGTCCCACATCAATGAGCCGTATCCAAATGCCCACATGAAATGCATCCTTGTCTGCTGGATGTTATTGACGATAACAGCCCGGGTCTTCGCCGGGCCGTATCGACTTCCCAAATCTCAGACACAGAGGGGATCATAAGCTCGTGGCACTTGACTGTAATGAGCAGTAAAAGGGTGCCAACTTAACATCGTTGAGAATAATCTACTGCAATTCGATGACAACCCGGTAGCGCTCTAGCTGGGCCGTTATTTCCCCGTGAGGCAACCGGCAGCGTTGATGGCCGGCGATAGGCTTCCAATCCGTCGTGCAAAAGCTGAATACAGGGTGTTCCCGCCTCCTCCATCATGTAAAGAACCCACAAAGATGCCATGAGATGAAAATTTGCGTTAGTTTTTCCTGATCATATATGCGCTATACTCCCTACTCTATAGTTCGTAACAAGATAAATGCCACGACTGCCACGCAAAACCAGCCTTTACCAATACGCTCGGATGAATCCGATCGAATCAGAGAAGCTTCGCATCAATCAAATTATTGCCAAGGCGCTGCGGCCCGAAAGGGTGTTGGATGCATTCGCAGGAGATGGCACCAGCACGCGTATCTTTGCCAAATACGCCAAACTGATTGTTGCGATCGATAAGAACAGAGAGGCGGTAGAAACTCTCCTGACACTCAGGCGCACCCGTAAGCTAGCGGTTGCATATTGCGACAATTTATCACTCATGCCTTCACTAAGTGCACGCTCCTTCGATTTGATCGATCTGGATCCTTGCGGCAATTGTTATTCTCAGTTAGAGCATGCCCGTCGCTTACGTTCTCCAGAGGGACTTCTACTGATATCCTCTGGGCAAATTCAACGTGTCGTGCGAGGATTGGATATTCCCGAACTGCCTACCTCCCGCTTATACTCAGGGAGGCGGTCAGTGTTTTGGGCTGAGCAGATATGGATCCCATTCCTGCTCAAGTCCTTGAGACGGGGGAACGACTTGGACTTAATTCACTTTTTTACAAGCCCGGTCTTGACGCGAGTAGTTCTTGGCCCGACGAACGTCCGCCAAAGTCTCTCTCGACTGCAGACCCGAAGCCGATACCTTGGTTGGTTTGAGGAAGCCGCCAAAGCGGCACAAAGCACATCATGAATGACACGAAAACCACAAAGCCCCACTCTTTCCCGTTGTCGATTGGTGAGCGGCTCGGTACAGAAGTGTGTGAGCTTTTTGCTGGCGCGGTCGACCGGATTGCGGTCGCAGGTTCGGTACGGCGGCGGTGCAAAGTAGTTCATGACCTTGACATCATTGCTATTCCTCGTTTCACGACCGTTCCACCGAGAACATTGTTTGGTGATCCCGAGCAGGTCTCTGAGGTTGACAGGGTACTCGATGAGCTTGCTTCGAGCGGCAAAATAGACCTCATCCAGCGAGGTGAGAAGGCAGTGCGCTTCCAACTCTGCGGCCATCATATAACGGTTGATTTCTACGTTGCTTCCCCTGAGACTTGGGCAACCCTGCTGCTTATAAGAACTGGTTCTCGCGAGCACAACATTTTTCTTTGCACTCGAGCGAAGGATCTCGGCATGCAACTCAAAGCCGATGGTTCCGGACTCTTCCGAGGGGGGCGGATGATTGCTTCAGAATCCGAAGAGAGCATCTTCCAGGCATTAGGCCTCAATCTACCGCCGCCTGAGCTTCGCCAGAATCCCAAAGGAGGTCGTGGGTTAAGATGAACCCATTCATTAGCACTCTCGAGCCAATTTGGAGCTCACCTACCTGCGTCTTCATCGACGAAAAACGGCTTCGGGTAGTTTCGGAAGAGCTTTCGAAAGAACCGCTGGAACTGCCGAACTGGAGGCTGCCTGTTTTTCCGTCGGACGACGACGAAACGTTCACCAACTTTCTCGGGGTTGGAAACTCCATCAACTTTGCTTTTACTGACTTTAGCACGTACAAATCATTTGAAATCGAATACAACGGGGGCATTTGGAAGGGGGCCTTCGCAATGTGGGGCTGCATTTTGCGTGCACTGGAAAGAGGCAAGGAAGTCCTAAAGGGGCGTTTCCTCCGCAATCTAAATCGCAAAGAGTTTGACGAAATCTTTGCTGGCAAAGTTCCGATTCCAATGGCGGATGAGAGGCTTCGTATACTCAATGAAATCGGTGCAGTTCTGGAAACACATTACGGGGGCGAGTTCTCTAACCTTTTCATCGAAGCGAGATTCAGAGCATTTGGAGGAAATGGCATAGTCGACAGGTTGACCAGCCAGTTTAGCTCCTTCAGAGATGAGAGCGTATACAAGAGAACTAATGCAGTGCTCAAGTTCCATAAACGCGCCCAGCTGCTCCCAATGATGTACCAAGGAAGAGCAGCGGCATCGACTGTCCTTCCTCAAATTGCGGACTTCGAAGATCTGGGACCGATCGCCGATTATGCAGTTCCGCGGGGATTACATAACGCTGGGATTCTGAGCTACGCACCAGAGTTGCAGAGTAAGATCATTGATCGAGTCCTGATCCCGAAAGACTCGATTGAAGAACAGGAAATCCGTGCTCAGACCGAGAATGTTCAGTGGAAGCTTCTTCAGGTGTTGCAGCGGATGTCCACTCCGGCGCCGACAATGCTTCACATCGATTATAAAGTGTGGTCCCTGGGTCGGGGGGCTAAAGAGCCCCACCACCTTACAAAAACGAGCGCTTACTAAGAGTCGAATAAATGCCTGATCCCCCAATCACACGTCGTGTATTTGTCGATTTCATGTACGCGATCGTCGTCGCAGCTGTGCTTCCATTGATAAACGGGAATCATCTTCAATGGGACCCCGTATTCTACAGTGTTGGATTTCTTATTCTGGTCATCCTAGAGGACTATTTTTTATATGAGACTCAGATTGCAAGATTCCAACGTCCGGGATCGCTGTCATTTCTTGGCCTCATTCTTGAAATTGGGATTCTGATTTGCTGGTACTTAGCCGCAATCTCCATTCCAGATCATCCGCGATGGTTTTTGTCAACACTCTCCCTGTTTTTCGTTTTGAAATTCCTAGCTGGCTTGGCACACTGGAGGGCTTTGAGATGGGAATCGATGCGAAACTTGGCATTTTTTCTGCCCGTTGCGACTTGTGGTTGGATTGCCAGATGCCATGCTCCCGTTAGCATAGACGGAGCCACCATCCTCAAGTTAACGTGTTCGTGGCTTGTTATGGTCGCCATTTGGTGGAGCATTACAAAGCTCAACGAACCAACGACTGCGGCAGCGGCTTAACCCCTTTACGGTGTGGTTGCCGCTTTGAGCCACTTCATGCGTTCGAATAAACTCTTCGACTGAAGCGGTAATTCTAGGACTTTTGAACTAGGGAGTGCCCTCCGTAGCTGCTCATTGTAAGCCTTGCCAGCCAAACTGACGATCACTTCGTACCGATCCAGCAATGCAGCAGACTGCTTTGATAAGCGGTCTCGATCAATAACAGACGAGTTCAGCCCATTGAACGTAACGTCGTAATCCAACAACTCTTGTTCCGGCACCACTAGCCCATAAAATGCTGACAGGATAAACCAATCACTTGCATAGTGCATTTCGGCATATCGACGACATAAGCGAAACAACGGGCCGATATACACATCCTTGGCCGGTACAGCACCAAGCCAGGGTTTAGCCTTCCATACTTTTAGCTTGCCGCATCCCACCACGAGCGCCGCGCTGGTCATATGCCTCACTTTCCAACAAGCTCTGGAACGGAGAGGCATTGCGAATAAACCTCCCTTCTCAAATATTCATGAACGCCCCGAACTCGCACTTCTTGGTCTGACAGGTGCAAAGATTCCGCTAGACGTTTGACTGCGTCTTTATATGTTGATGGAAGTCCATCACGAGAAACCAAATGCTGTCTCCTCGCGATAAGTTCTGCATCGACGCGACTCAATTCGTCTTGAGTGCGCAGGAGCTTCTGCCTAAGCTGCGCTTTTTGGAGTGAATTACTGCCGCCGTCATTTTTCATTTCGATATAAAGCAGGCGTTGCCGCCCTTCGCGTCTGCTCAAGCGATCCCGCTGTTCACTCAGCCAGGGAAGTCGAGCGTTACAAACTGTGCTTTTCTCGATGGACACGACCTCCTCATGAAGTTTTGCAACATGGTCGCGCCGGTGTTCGTAGTTGAAAATCCAGCCTTTATAATCGCTTCCAAACACATCATAAGCAGAAAACAGCTGATGTCGCGAATGATGGTAAGCACCTAGAACAAAGAGCCAACGTGTGCCAAACTCTTTTCTTATTGCAGCAAGTACTTGAGCTGCTAGCTCCGAGCTTACGTACATATAACGCACGGACGCCTCTCTCTTTCGAAGAAGACCTCCCACGGCTATGTATTCTGCACCCATACGCACAAGCTCTGAAAAGCATGACAGATACTCGTCCACACTCTTTCCTTGGGCAACCAATACCAACTTAAACGCCCTTGGCCTCTTCCGGTACTGCCTTAACGCGTGGCGAGCAGATGCAAGAGTTTGTTTCGAATCCCATAAAACGTCCTTCATGACACCATAGTCAGCACGCGCCTGCTCATAAATGGCAAACAAATCATCGTATGGTAGATTTCTTATTGATCTCTCAAAAATGCCTGAGTCGCACATTCGCACAATGCGGGAACGCATCGAGGGCCCAACCCGACAAGTGCCTTCACCATCGAAAGAGCTTGGGCAGCCATGTTGACCTTTTAACCAACACTGTGTGGGGTCACATGGAAAATTCGCGAAAAGACGCAGAAAATTCTTTGAAACCCAAGCATGCGTCATGAGGCCAAATGTAAGATCAGGCCGGCTAATGAAACTCGTCTTCAAGATGTTAAGCGACATCGGACGGTCAACAACGAAAAATGGGATCATGATGAAATCGTCAGTTCTGAGGGTTGATCAAGGAGACCTGTGGACCCCAAATCGATAAACAGTGTCCCGCGCCTCCCGAAAGTTGCAATCCTCCGGCCAGAAGGAATGCTATCAATCGCCTGTATATAACCGTGTTGTCTCAATGCCCAATACATACCGAGGGTCTGAAGTTTTGTTCCGAGACATGAAACATAGACGTTATAGTGCTGTTTAATGGGCTCGATCTTCTCCGTCAGGAATTTCGAAAAACCTGTCGCAAAGGCCAGAGGATCACGACTCGGAATGAACCGCGCCTCCACACCATGAATTCGCAACAAGCCACTGTTATTCTCTCGGGCATGTTTTATATAAAAATCTCGTTCTTCATCACCACTGTCCCCCAAGAGCAGGAAAGTTTTGTTTGGTGCTAGCCTTCTGTAGAGCGAGAACGCTCGATTTCCCTCAAACCCTAACACTAGAACCAAAAGATCACGCCGCAATCTAATCTCTCCATTGAAGCCAGGAATCACGGCGATATCCTGAATTCCATAAGAATAACCCTCCTCTTCCGTCACCTGTCTGCGCACCAATGTGTATGTCAGATAAACGCGCAAATTGAATAACTTTTGGCAGCGGCTCAAATACTCTAACAGCGCGAGAAGACGTCCTCTGGGTGCGCAGGAAATGTCCACCACGAGAGGCAGCTCGAATGGACTAATGGGACCGAGACTATCGTCAAAAGGAACAAGGAGACCGAGATGACACGGTATGCTCTTCTCTTCTATGGAACGTTTCTTCAGCCAACTGTGAATCGCCTTCCGATTCCGCGCGTAAGCTCGCTGTGCTCGGATATCTTCCCGCGCAGCATCGCGAGGTTGCGGTTCCTCATAGTCTTTAAACTCGACGATCCAAGCACGTTTGGGAAGGCGCTTCTCGTCCAATTGCTCCAGTACATGGAGACACCGCTTCTCGGGGCTCGCAAACAGGAGCAACTCAAAGCGTTTTAAAGCAGGGCGGCTATGACCGAATATCATTGGCTCTCATGAGTGAACAGTCTGGGCGACAGGGCTTCCAAGTATTCATCGATGCCTTTCGCCCTGTATCCTTGCATCAGTTCCTCCCGAACTTGGTCTGGAGACGTCCAAATTCGATTCATCTGTTGTGCCCGGACCGAGACGGTGTATCGCTCGTTCAGCGACAATCCAAACAGAGGCGCTAAAAGCCGATGAAAGCTATATTTTTGTGCCGGGCCCTCGGTTCGCGGATTGTGGGGTTTTTTGGGCACCACTGGAAACTGTAGCAAGCGGGCCTTGATAGCATCTTCTAAAATCTCCTGTGTTTCCTCACTCAATTTGTCTAACTCAGTTATCTCAAAAGAGAGCGGCGTTCGATATTCTGACTGGTTCTCCGTTGTCTTCGATATGGCCCAGAATAAAGGCCCTAGCGCAGTAAATAACCTGAGCACCCTCTGAGGGTAACGGCAGCTCCGGAAACTTTTAAATAAGATTGCCGAATGAACTCTTGCTACGTGACGTTGGACTCGAGGAGGGATCGGAGTTAAATCAACATGCCGGAACGCAGATTCGGGAAATGCTTCATATACCGCATCCTTGCACAATTCAAGAAACTGGCGCGTTAGACCACTAGATAGCAAACAGTAATTCCGGAAACCTGCATATGATTTTTCTGAGTCTTCGTCGTCCTCCGGCAACAAACGCGTCACGGATGTGTCTGGGTAACCAGACCGGCGAAGCCGTTGATTAGAAATCTCTTCAAGAAACTTTTCATATTTCGCTTTCTGTTTTTTATCCCAAATAAAGCTGTCGCATGAGACGTAGCCGAAATCATCCGTTGGATCCAGCGTCTTGTCGTCAATGTCTCTAAGATTCATATGCAGCGTTTTAACCGCGATTTTATATCTCAGTTTCGGGTGACGCTCACGAAGAATCACATTCACTATGGCCTGTTGTTCCGGATATACATTGTCGTATTCGTCCAATAAGACATGCCAAGACTTTTCCTCAAGTAGCACGTAGGCTTCACACAGCCGCTCCAACGCCCGGCTCAAAAAAGTTGGCCCAGTGTAAAATGTAAGACTATCCCTGTCATTCACGGTCGTGTCAATCGCCTCTTCAACCGCTCTTCGCAAATCACGTAAGCTCTCCAACTGTTCTGTCCCCGACAAACGGAGCAATCGCCGTCCGACATTTTGAATAACATCGTTGGCTTCGGGGCCAGACATAAAGACACCATCCTTAATAGCTTCCTCAAGATTTTGGAGAATTCCGACAAACAGAATTAGATTCAAGTAATGTGTGAAATGCCTGATCCACTCTTCCTTAGAATCGGTCGCTCTTTTGCGGAATGAAGTGAACAACCCTGGCACCATTTTTATGTAGAAACCCCACATCGGCAGATCCGGCAGATCAGCAGGACCGAAGGCCCGCGCCTTCAGGCTCAACCGCCATAAGATGGTAGATTTTCCGGAGCCCCGATGGCCCTCAATGATCGTATGTTGGTGCTCCAGGAGCACTGGAAAATCTACCGGCTTGACAAAGGTTTCGAACAAGAACCTTGGCCGTTCCTCAATTAGAGCTTCAGTGTCAAAAAGAATGAAAGGGTTGGTGAGGGGCTCGGTAGGGGCAGGCGGTGCTACATTTTGTGGAGGCTCTGGGAAAGCGGCTGCTCGTTCATTGTAATGACGTTCGTCATATTCTTTCTCTAGTAACGCGAGAAAGTCCTGTGCAGTTAAGGGAACGTGTTGAAAGCCCTTGCGAGCCCAATGCAGTTCCTGCATCAGCGATGCCGTAGGTGATATGAAGAAGTTTTGCGGGTCTTCCACGTCCTTTATTGCCCTGGCATAAATCTCGCCGAAATCAGAGTCCTCCATTGAAAATCCAATAACTACCAGATCTTTCTTGCGAAGTAGCGTTTTAACCGCATCGATTAAGGCTTCGTGCTCCTGCTGATATTCGCGATAGTCTTCTTCCGTGAGCACTAAAGAATTTGGATCAGTTCGCGTACCGTGAAGCTTATAGAGGTTCAATTTTGGGCTGAGAGGCTGACGGAGGTCCGAATTCCTATAAATGAGCTGACAGTTGCTTTGTCCAAGAGTTGTTTCCAACAAACAATCATAGTTGGTGGTCAGAATATCCCTGATCGTGGGGAGATTCCTGAAAGCCCTTAAGAACTCAGCCTTGGCTGACTCTTCAGCTTGCGACAACTGCTGGCAAATGAGATTGTAAGGCCTTTGATTGCCAAAGTATTCTTTATGGGCCTGAGCAATTATCTGTAGCCGCTCTTCTTGGGACACTTCATCCAACCGGTGCAAGTACTTAGAATCCTTCTTGAATGCATCCAGCAGTTCTGCTTTGAGGACATCTCGAAGCTGAACTGAGGACGGGAGCCCCGCGGCTTGTGAGACACCAGCCCCCAGGAGGATCACTAATCTAGACTCATCAAGGGCTGTAACCAGTTGAGGAGGTAATACTTTTGCCGGTGGCAGGCTTCGCTTGCTCATTCTTGATTTCGGATATTGTACTTTACATTGCCAAAAATCAGAATCGATTCAGTGGTAGCTAGAACCAGACTCACCATTCTTTTTCCGCATCTTGATAGATCGCTACCGGCCTAAAAAGATGGGCTCCTCAGCTGGGGCTCGGCTCACAGCCCGAGCGAATTTGCCAGTTTTCGTTGAGCTGAAATAAACCGAGATTCCTTCCGCAAATCATTGAAAACAAAAGTAGCGGAGGAGTGAGAGTCGAACTCACCAGAGCAGCAAAACTAACTCTCGCCGGTTTTGAAGACCGGAGAGCGTGTTTCCAAAGGGGGAACAAATAAATTTATCGGCGAGGGGGATTCTCGACGCTGCCCATTAGAGCCTCGGCTTAAAAATCCGCCTTGTGATCTTTGAGGCTTTCGCAGCCACAAATTCGCCCTACACCAGTGAGAATGGAATACCAAATTACATGTAAGGCTTTGAAAATAATGGTCGGGGAGACAGGATTTGCCCCCCCAAACCCCTCGTCTCGAACCAGGGATCTTGGATACGTAGACTCACCGTTTCTTGCGCAATCTTAGGCCCGGGCTTTCACTGTTAAGAAATTCGATTCCCGCCTTCTCAAAAACAGCAACGACCTTGGCAAGTGTCTCCGTCCTAGACCCGATGGGCCCATCAAAGCTCTCCATACGCTGGATAGTGCCGAAGGCCACCTTCGATTTTTTCGACAGCTCTCTCTGGGACCAACCCAGGAGGGCGCGGGCAGCCCTAATCTGACCTCCGTTGATTATGATCACGGATGGACGCTACCACGACCCTTTGATAAGCTCAAATAATAGAGTCATTTACATAAGTTATTGTGTATTTGACTCATTTATGAGACCATTCTTTCGACTATGAAATCCAAGCTTTTCAACTCTCTTTTAGGCGTGCTGTTGGACATCATTTTGTGGATCATGAGGGAGAAAGAGGACTATCCCGCCGTCCCCAGCCCAATCCGACAGCCGCAAACCCGAAAGGAGGCCGGCTGCTTAGCAGCAGCAGATGAGTTGGTAGGACTGGGAGGAATCAAGATGCCGGTCAAACAACCCAAATCCAACTATTACCGAGCTCTATATCGCATTGACCGTTGATTTCAACAGTGGGAGGACTCTTGGCTACACGCAGATTCAAGGTGATTCGTGCCGTCAGAGGGAAAGTCATAGACAGCATCCACATGGACAGCGACGATTACCTGGAAATTGATATCCGGTTTCAGGACGGCACATCGCTTGGCATACAGATCACCCCCAGGATGGAGATCGAATTGGTAGACCTGCTCGGCTGGAAGAAAGGGAACAGCTTCATCATCAGAAGTCTGTTGCGATGAAAACCCTGTTCCCGTTTGGCTGATTACTTCGTCACAGCCGGTACGATTCTCGTGGACCCTCTGCTGCCTTCCACCCCACACAAAAACCAAAGCGGCTGTCTACGCGTCTTTCCCACTCCGCTCTGTTCGGGCGTACGCCGCTTGGCCGCGGCTCGGACGGTCCCTCGATCTAAGCGCCGGTTTCGCGCCAAACGCGACTAGCTTCCGCTAAAGCCCAAAATAAAAACTTGTCCGCGTTTCGCACTCACCGCGCCGACGCTCGCGCCCTGCCACTCCTCACTGCGCTACGTTCGTCCCCGTCTTCCGGGTCGTTGGATTTGTCTGGCTGCCGCCTGAAGTGAAAGACAAATCACGCCGACCCGGCAGACAGGGGTTTTCAAATGTTAGTTAATAGCAAAGACAAAATCAGAAGCGTTCGTCAGGCAGTTTGGGCGGGTGTTGAACTTTTAGCCAGTGACATCGAGTCAGGTCATCCCGAGGTGCTGTCCGAATGCCTCAACGCGATGGCACGTTTTCACACTTACAGCTTTGGCAATGTCCTTTTGATCTCAACTCAGCGACCCACAGCAACTCAAGTTGCGGGGTGGCGCGGTTGGAATGAGTTAGGCCGCAGAATCAAGCAGGGCGAGAAGGGCATTCTGATTTTTGCTCCCATCCTTTCAGAACCCAAGCAGCCAGCCAATGCAGACGGAAACAGCAGTGAAAGCTCAGAGCCACAACATGAATTGCTTGGCTTCCGTCAGGTGCGCGTTTGGGATGTATCGCAGACCGAAGGCGAGCCCATAGCAGCAAGTGATCTTTTCTCTAATCTTGACCTCTCGGAAGTGTTGACCAAGCTGACCGAGTTTGCCGCCAATCAGGAATTTCAGATTGAGTATTCGGACAAGATCGCGCCAGCGCGAGGAACTTCGTATTACGGTCAGATTCGCCTCATGCCTGACATGGAAGCGAAAGAGACTCTTTCCGTGCTGGTTCGGGAACTGGCCTTACAGATGTTGTATGAGACAAAGCGTCGCAGCTTTGTAACCCGCGATGTCCTGCTCAGGGAGGCAAAGACGGTTGCTTTTGTGGTTTGTAATGCTCTCAGTCTGGAAACCGAGCCAGCCGAAAACATCCAGCTCTATCGCGGCAATAAGAACCTGTTGGCGGAGAGCTTGGAAGTAGTGCAGCGCACGTCTGCTGTCATCCTTGGGGCACTCATCCCCGAGGATACACAGAACGGAATGGCGGTGCAGCAATGAACACCGTTACAGCTCTTTCCGCAGTGCAGCAGATTCGCCGGATGCGCGGCGGTTCACAGTCTCAGCTCATGCGCGCTTCCGATGGCCATTTCTACATCACTAAGTTTCAGGGAAACCCGCAGCACACCAGAATATTGGCGAATGAATTTCTTGCCAGCAGACTCGGTTCATATCTCGGTCTGCCCATGCCTGAAGTCGCGCTTATCGAAGTGTCCGAATGGCTGGTAAGCAATACCCCGGAGCTGCGCTTTGACATGGCTGGACTGGCGATTCCGTGCAGCAGTGGCTTACAACTCGGTTCGCGCTACGTGGCCGATCCTGAAAGGGACATGGTATTTGACTATCTGCCCGAGTCTCTGATGGAGAGAATCCGCAATCTGCAGGACTTCGCCCGTGTGCTGGTGCTGGACAAATGGGCCGGTAATGCCGATGGGCGCCAAGTGGTATTCACCAAACCAGCCACGGCCCGGAAGTACACGGCGGCGTTTATTGACCAGGGCTATTGCTTTAACTGTTCGGAGTGGAACTTTCCTGATTCTCCACTCAGGGGTGTCTATGCCCGCAATTTTGTCTATCAGCACGTAACAGGCTGGCAGTCCTTTGAACCTGTCCTCACCCGCGCCGAAGAGATGGACACGGCAGAGCTTTGGGCGCTCACTGATGGGATGCCGGAGGAGTGGTGGTCCCGTTACGGCTCAGCGGATGACCTGTCCCGCCTAATCGAAACTCTTTATCAGCGCCGGTCATCCATCCGCGACCTCATCACCGCATTCCGCAACTCCACCCGCAATCCCTTTCCCAACTGGAAGGCTTAGACCTTGGCTTCCAGCTAAAGCGCCGCGCGGCAGCAGCCGCGCGGCTTTTTTCATTGTGCTAAAAAAAAATTGCGAGAGGCGCAACGCCGCGCCTCTCGCACTCTCCCGGCGGAATTTTCTAAAATTATTTCGCTATTTATTCACTATCGTGGTATACTGTGTGCGAGTGTTGGTTACTGAAATGACAAAAGAATTTGTACAAATTTTGTACAACCGAATCGGCTTTCTGGCCTTTTTGGTTCTTTTGGCCATACTAAGAATCAACAACTTACGTGTTATCAATACAGTGAGCTGTTCCGATCCCGACTAGCTCCACCATTCTAATCTACTGAAAACAAACAAGTTATAGGTGGTTTGCGCGAATCGTACAATAATCGTACAGTCGCCTCGGCTGACTCGACCTGCGAGCCGTGTCAGGAGGCAGCGTGCTTCGCGTTTATACCCGTCATTATCCGCCTTGCAGGCAGACCAATTGCAGCTATCGCCGATGTCGTTGTCCGAAGTGGATCAACGGGATGCTGCCCACTGGTGAATTCCTTCGCACGTCCGCCAAGACGCGCAGTTGGGAAACTGCGGAGCGCAAGGCCCGTCTAATGGAAGTCAATGCCGACCCGCTCCGTCAGTCTCCCCCGGAGGCGGGCTCAGAATTACGATCAAGGACGCAGTGAAAGCATTTTTGCAGGACGAAGAGGCACGCCAGCTTGCCAAGACGACAACCTGCCAGAGCAAGACTCTATTCGAACAGCAATTGCTGACTTGGGCTAAGAGCGAGTCGCTCGCGTTCCTCGATCAATTGACTACGGCTAGACTCCGGGAATTCCACGCCTCTTGGAAAAATGGTGCTTTGACCACGCAGCGCAAGCATCACAGGCTTAACGGGTTTTCGCTTTTTGCATCGAGAACGAATGGTTGACAAGGAACCCCTCTAAGAAGATGAAAGGGGTTCATGCGAACCTTGTTCCTACCGACTACTTCACACCAGCTGAATTCAAGGAAATCATCGATGGTACGTATGCCTACGGCGATTGGAAAGGCGGGCGAGACTTTGAACATCGGGGGCTGCGCCTACGGGCACTGATTCTCCTGATGCGGTGGTCGGGGCTGTCAATTCTCGATGCAGTCACTTTGGAACGTCAACGGCTCCAGCGACATCGGCTGCTGCTGTATCGTCACAAGACGAAGGTTCCCGTCTTTGTGCCTCTTCCACTTAATGTCTCAACGTTGCTACATGAGCTTCCCAACTCTAACGCCCGCTATTTCTTTTGGAGCGGGAACGGAGATCCTCACACGGCCAAGAAAGGATGGCAGCGATCACTGCGCCGCCTTTTCAAGACGGCGAACCTGAAGACGGAGGATGATCAACCAAAGCGTTGCCATCCGCATATGTTCCGCGACACATTTGCCGTGGAGTTGTTGCTTGCTGGCGTCCCGCTCGACCAGGTATCGCTACTTCTAGGACACGGCAGTATCAAGGTGACCGAGAAGCATTACGCACCGTTCGTAAAGGCCAGGCAGCAGCAGCTTGAATCCAGTGTGCGATTGGCATGGCCTCGAAGCCGACAGCCTCAGGTGCGTCAGCAACGGGTCATGTAATTGCCTAACCCGCGGCTTGAAGCTGCTGGTGGACGCGAAGGGCAACTGTCTCGGGAATGCGCAGTGTGGTGTAGCGTCGTTTGAATCGCCCCTCGCGACTACCCCATTTCAAAACCCCGGGCTCGTTTTCGAACATTCGACGTATTGTGTTCTCGCTTAAGTTCCAGAGCTCAGCCAATTCGAGAACGGAATAGTGCCTTTCCGCGCAAACCCCACTAGACGTGTTTGTTTTATTACTGGCTTCTACAGTTGAGTGGACTGGCTTCTTAGCAAGTTTCATGACAACTGATTCTCCATCTTGGGCTTTTGTACCCGAGAAGCGGATTTCGAGCAAAATTCCCTTGCAAGAGAGGAAATTTGACCGAAATCGCAGGTGGACATAGGTTCTCCCTGTCAACAGCCACTTGCTGCACGACAAGGAGAAGGACTAGGTGTTTTCCTCACCCCGGCAAACATTGGAAGCCCTCGCATCGGTTGGATACATCACCGATGAGATAACCGCCACGATTGTGTATTTGGCTGCCCGCCTGAATAAGCCGATTTTGAAAGAGGGACCGCCGGGGAGCGGTAAAACGCAGCTGGCGTACGCAGTTGCAGAAGCTACCGGTGCTGAAATCGAACGTCTGCAGTGCTATGAAGGCATCAACGAGGAAAAAGCCATCGGCAAGTTCGACGAACCTTTGCAACGTCTTGCAGTTGAGTTGAGGTCGAGATCGGGATCGGTTGAATGGGAGGCCCTCACGCAGGAATTACATGGCGAAAAATTCTTCAGTGCTGGACCTCTTCTGCGTGCTCTTGGCCACTCCAGACGCTGCGTGTTATTGATAGATGAGCTGGATAAGGTTTCCCAATCTTTTGAGGCAATGCTGTTAGAGCTGCTTTCAGTCTGGCAGTTGAGCATACCGAAGCTCGGCCTGATCAAAGCGGAGAGCATCCCCTTCGTCGTATTGACCTCCAACGAGGAACGTAGGATCGGCGATCCTCTCCGGAGAAGAAGCTTCTATTTGCGGATTGACCACCCGACTCCACAGAGAGAAGCGAAGATTCTGCAGCTAAGAACGCCGAACCAAAGCGCTGAGTTCCACCGCGGTATGGCGGGCCTGGCAAAGGCATTGCGCGGCTGGAGCCTGGAGAAGCCCCCGTCAATCTCCGAAATGCTCGATCTGGCGCAGGCCCTCGAAGTCCTCAATGAGCAACGGATTACTCCCGAAATGCGAGACATTCTTTTGCCGCTTCTCGCCAAAACGGAGGCCGACAGACGAAAGCTCTTGTTGCGGGATGGATGGGCCAGTTTGGTTTATGACGCCCAACAATACAGCGCGGAGGCGGTCGAGTAATGAAAACGGCCTGGCTACTGCTGACTCTGCTTTTCGCTTTGCCGTGTTGGGCTGCAACGCGCAACGCATCCAGGCAAGAAGCAGAGTACTACGTTGCTGCCTACGCCCAGCACTATGGTGTTCCGGTTGAATTTGTCCGTGCATTGGTCGAGCAAGAGTCAGATTGGCACAGGTGCGCCATTTCCAGAAAAGGAGCTGCTGGCCTGATGCAGCTCATGCCGGATACCGCCAGAAAGCTGAACGTGCAGGATCGTTGTGACTTGAAGCAAAACGTCTCCGGCGGGGTTCGCCACCTGGCGCGGCTGATGACAAAGTTCCACGGAGACCTGAGACTGGTCGCAGCCGCATATTATGCGGGCGAACACGTAATTGAGATCCGTGGGCTTCAGTATGCGAACCCTGACGTTGTTGCTTATGTGGCGAGCATTCGCCAGCGGGTTGAGCGCGAGAGAAACTTACGGAGTGTGAATGTTCAACGCACTCCTGGGAGAACACGATGAGAGTGCACTTGATTCTGATTGTCTGGTTGATTGCCAGCATTGGCATAGCTCAAACGCAGGACAGCAAAGTTATCCCGAGCGTTACAACTGTGCCTATTGAGGAAAGCGCAGTCACTCTGCTGCACCTCGGGCCTGGCTACACGACTTCAGTGAAACTGCCAGAGGAGATCAGCTCCGTGGTTATTGGCAATCCGGCGAGCTTCAAAGCGGAGCACTCAGATGCCGAGCCGCGGCTCGTTTTCTTGAAGCCCATCACAGCGCAGCCGAGCGAAAGCAACGCCTTGATAACGACCAAGTCGGGCCAGGAAATTTCGCTGCATCTGGTGAGCTCGGGCAAGGCATCGGCAAATGCGCAGGTCGATTTCTTCGTGGAATACCGGAGCCCCCAGAGCCTGCTCATCCATTCTGACCGCCAGAGCTTTCTGATTGCTGAGATTCGGCCGATTGCGCAGGCCGTACCGATCAGAACCCCAGCCCTTGCAGAGAAGCCGGATCTGATCTCCCAGGAGCTTGCGAGACAGAAAAGCTTGGCTTCGCCGGCCTGGGAGGGCAAGGAAATACTCGCCTCCGTGGGAGCATCCATAAAGCGAGATCACCAGACGGTGCTTGGCTTTTCAATTCTCAACAGTTCAAACCACACAATTGAGCTGTTACCGCCGCAGATCGAGCTGAGTGGTTCTGGACACGGGCACAAGGGCAAGCGAATCAAAGCTGAGCCTATTCCAATCTCCGAATACCGCATGACCACCCGACGCCTGGCGCCGGGCGAACGGGCAGACGGAGTGGTTGTCTTCGAGCAGCCGGCCTTCAAGGAATCAAGCGAAAAACTGCAATTGCAACTGACGCAGGCGGAGCAGGTAGATCGTCCCATTCTCTTGCCGGTGCCGTTTACCGCCAGCAGTCAAGGAGAAGCACAATGAATCGAAACGAAGAGAACGGATTCCGTGGAACCCAAGTTGTAGAAGAGCCATCCGAGCAGATCACCAGCGGCCCTCCACCGAGTGAAAACGGCAGCGCGCCCTATGTGCCGCAGAAAGACAAGGCAAAGCCGTCATTGAAAGACAATGGTCGGTTGTTGGTGATTGGAGCAGGCATTGTCCTGGTGCTCCTGCTGCTGGCGTTCAATGGCATTTCCCGGCGGTCCTCGCCGACGACGAAGACCTCAACGGCAAACGGCAAGCAGTCACAATCGCAATCCCCGAATCTGGTTCATGCGCCAAGCATGACACCTATTTTGGATACGGGCCGGTCGCCTGCGCAGGACACCGATGGCAACCTGGTCAATCCAGACCAGATCGCACGCACCGCGACCAAACAGGCAAAGCCGAGTCCCGGGACAAACCTCGGCAGTGTGCGACCATTTGATGGCACGCAACCCTGGCAGCCGGCGCCGTTCCAGCCCCGATCTCAGCCTGCGGACGCTGGTGCAAGCCCGGCTGCGCCCGCCGAGGCTGCTGAAATCCGGAGCGAGCACGATGCGATGGACAAGGCATCTCTGGTGTTTGTGAGGAACAGTCCATCTTCTACATCGAACGCAAGACCGCCGGACACTGCCGCAGGCATTGACTGGGACCTTGGAGTGGCGCCCGGTACGAGATTGCGGGCCAGACTTGAATCTGCCGTCAGCACTGCCGTTCGGACTCCGGTCGTCGCAGTCATCGAATACAACTACGAACAGAACGGCGAGATCGTAGTGCCCGCTGGAGCGAAAGCGTTCGGACATCTCGAAACTGCCGACCGATCAGGTTATGTTGGAATCCGCTTTGACTCTCTATTGATGCCCGATGGATCTTCAGTAGGCTTTGAAGCCGCTGCGACCGATCTTCAGCTTCGGCCCCTGCGAGGCAAGGTCGAGGGTAAGCACACCGGAAAGAACATCCTCGTGCGTTCGTTCGCGGGAGTTGGTGAGATTGCTGCCACCCTGGTGGGGCGAGGCAGCCTCAATCAGCCATTAAGCGAAGGAGATCTGCTGCGCGACAGAGTCAGCAACAATATCGGACAGGCATCCGACCAAACTGTGGCAAATCTGGCGCTTACAGAACACGTTGTGGTTTCGGTGCCTGCTGACACAGAAATCTACGTGATCTTGCAGAAGCAGGTAAAGGAGAATGTTCAAACCCCGCGCCTACAGTCGCCACCGCAGGCCACAAACCAGCCGAGCATCGAAGAATTGCGGCAATTGATGCAACTACAGCGTGAGTTGAACCAGACGACAACAAAGGCAGGGCCGGAATAGGATTAGAGTCATTGGATAAAAACCCAAACATTGTGCCAATGACTTCGCGTTGTATGTGACAGGGGTTGGTTCTGGTGCCACGAGAATCGTGGTTCCATACTCCCGGATTGCCGACAAGCCGGACACTATATTTGTTCATCTGCGGATTGCTGGACACAAGGGCGTTTCTCGATACTAATCCAACCGACGAACCGACAACTTCCGGCCGACTTGGATCCCTTGCTGAGTCGTCCCTGTGTAGGAGGGCGACGAGTTCTGACCCCATTAAGCCTAAACCGTTTTGGAGGTGTTAGGAAGCCCAAGCACCTGGTTCGGGACCAGGTGCTCTACCCGGCGCTCCTCGTGGAACTCCTTTAGATTCAGCATCGTAAAATTTCGAAGTGTTGAAGGCTGTTGAAATGCGAGGCTCTTAGAGCTACAAAATCGACTACAGTTCCCATTTCGACGCGAGTCTCTATGCTGAGAAAGCACTAATAGATAAGGATATGAGAGCGCAAGCCGTCTGATAGACCCACTGGGTTTGCACCAGGTGCTTGAGTGCCGAGAGTTTCAACAACGTCAGGTGTCGACTAATGGCACAAATTTTACGCCCTTTGTCAGTTCGGCCCGGGACGCGCAGTTAGTACCGGTGTAGGGCAACATATTTCTACGGTGGGGGAGAATCCTTTCCCGCAGTCCTTTTCGTTGTGCCAGTTGATCTTTCCGTCTTCAACATCGCTTCCGGAGCTAGCATTCGGGCGATGTGCACCAGCGCTATTGTTCAGCAGCTGACCTTGACGGGGAAGTCTTCCCGCGTGCGGATTGGATGCAACCATGGTGAGCAAGACTAAAATCATACCGCTCCCCTTTTCTTCCTCCATTCAGCCCATCGCTTCTTCGTAGCTCGGCTGAGCTTCCTCCGGGTTGCTGCTGAGTGGGGCCGTTTCCGCCCATCCGGCTTACCGGAAGCCTTGCGGAATGTGATTCGATTGCCACGTAAGGCTGCAATGGCACAGTTGAGCCGGTCCCGTTCGGCTTCCAATTCCGCAATAATAGCCGCTGTGTTCATTTCCGGATGTTCTCTCCGTGTCGGTATTGTGCAGCCGAGAAATTGTAATACGAATGTGAACTTAGACCATAAGAGGGGCGAGGTGCAGATACTAGCGATTCAGCCGTTCTTGCCTGCCTGTGCTGCGTAGTCGTATCGATGCTGAGCGAAAGACATTGTGAGCGGTGGGCCGGGCGCAATCGGGCCTGTTTCCGGAAGCAGGCTGCCAAACAGGACAGTGCTCCTGATGATAGCGTTTCGATTATCTCCGCGATCCGGCTGCGCGGAGAACCGAGCACAGATTTGGCGGAGGTCGCAGTAAAACGGTAGCCGAGACTCCAACTGGCCCGGTAGCGGCGAGATCGGAACGGCATTAACGGCGAGTGCCAGATGAGAACAGGCTAGTTATCAACTAAATACTTGCCGCTCTACGTCAGTTCTTGTAAAACTGTTTCAACTACACCCTTGGGAATTACTTTTGATGTTCCCCGCTAACATGTAAAGCGAAATTTTGTTCGTTTTAGGGATCAGCCAAAAGGTCGATTTGATTGCCTGTGCCAGGTGAACATTCACGAGAAGACTGTGGAACCACGCAAGATTTCCTTACGCCAATATTGTTCGTCTTGTCATTTCTTATGTGTGGCGGGCTGGACATCAAAGCAGGAAGCATTTGGAATCAGACGCATCTCTCTTCCGGGAAAGCGTTCTAAATGCCATTAGATTGAGGCTGCTATCGACATTGTAAGAATTTGGTACCCGGATTTCCCGTTTTTATTCTGAATCGAATTGGAGATTGAGAGATGCAGGAATCTGTATTCGCCGGCAGAGATGGTGATCACAACAAGCAAAAGACGCTTTCTTCGGAAGTTACAACAATCGCAACTTTTCGAATTCCCGGGATACGAATTAAGTTTGATCATTTGCTGCTAATTATAGCTTTCAGTCTTATGTTCTGTATTGAAGGCATCGCGCAGAATAATCCAAATGAGGACCAGGGGCTCAAGCCCTACGATACTTTTAGTGGTGGCGACCTTGACAGCGTCAGCATGACCAATGGCGGCCTGTCTCTGCATATTCCGCTGGCCTCATTTCCCCAGCGCGGCAATCTTGGCCTGAGCTTCATGATCAGCTTCAGTAACAAGCAGTGGTATATAAAACCTCCGAAATATAGTACCGATGGAACCACCCTGCTTTCGCCAGCGCAGTGGGCCCCTATGCCCAATAGCGGTGTGCAAATTGTCGGCAGCACAGACTGGTGGCTGAATAGTTGCACAACAACCGAGACCAGTGATCCGGACAACCCGGGCATGCTTCTCTATGATTGGTCGGATAGCGTCAGCTCTCCTGACGGCAGTTCGCACCTCTTTGGGGATCAGGGCGCTACACTTTCCGGCGAGGCCTTTCCCGTGCGCTCACTGGATGGGACGGGACTCCTTCGCCCGGATGCACAGACTCTGATTTTGTCGAACGGGACCCACTATAGCTATCCGAGGGGCGTCAATTGCACGTTGTCAAACGCGCGCATCCGTGGTGGCGTGCAAGCCAGCAGCGTCACCGATGCTAATGGCAATCAAATTACAGTCACCAGTTCTGGTTGGACGGATACGATGGGACGCTTCATTCCCGGCTCTGCCAGTACAGCCGTTCAGGGGATTTCACCTGGTATCACGACGACTGATTTGTCAAAATGCCCGTCCGGAACGGCATCAGCCCGTGTATGGAACGTGCCAGGGATTTCTACGATCAATAGCGGCATGCGCACATTCTATTTTTGCTACTCCATGTTTCCTTTGTCCAATTCCACCAGCGGCGCAGCCAGCTATGGCCCCGTGAGCACCTCGTTATTGAGTGCAGTCGTTCTGCCCGATTTGACGCAGTGGACGTTTACCTACGACAGTTATGGCGACGTGCAGCATGTCAGTTTTCCTACTGGTGGGTCCCTGGCTTATACGTACTCAACTGGGCCATTTGGCTCGAATACTGGAACAGGGTACAGCACATGGGTGATGTCGCGTACGGTTGACGCCAATGACGGGGCGGGCGGCCATCAATGGACATATAACTATCAGGGCAACTTTCCTACAGGAAATGGCAGTTCAGTTTATCCATACTCAGCAAAGGGCATAGCCACCATTACGGACCCTAACGGTAACGATGTGGTCTACACCATTGGCCCCGGCGGAACTGGAGGCTGCCCCGGATATATTTATCAAACACAATACTTTCAGGGACGCTCGGATTCAGTGACTCTGCTTAACACCGTCCAGACGCAGTACTTCTGTACTATGGGCGCAGCCGGGGGCGACCTGGATGAAATCGCTCTGAATGTGGTGCCTGTCCAGACCACAACCATCTGGCCGCAGGGTCAAGCAGCCAAAGTCGTCAACCGCTTCGATCCAACGTTTAATGATCCTAATGGACAAGCTGTCCATGTTGGCAGCTTGCTGCAAAAAGACGAGTATGACTTTTCTAATGCGTTGGTTCGCTCCACGCTAAACCGTTACTGGTGGCAGGATAACAGTACATTCTTCAACAACAATTTCGTATCACCCCTGGAGTGGACAACGGTTTACAACGGGGCTGCTCCGCAGTCGAGCACGCTGCCAGCCTGCAGTTTCACAAGCGTACCCGCATGTATATCGCAGGCCAAGTTTGCGTATGACGAGGGAACCCGGGCTTCATCCGGAATAGGGACTCCCACTCATGTAGCGACTCCTGCGGGTGACACGATGCGAGGTAATCTCACGACGATGAGCCGCTGGCTGGATAGCGCACAGGCCTTTGTTTCTTCCAGTTCAACTTACTTTGATACGGGCATGCTAAACAGTAGCACCGATCCGATGGGCCGGGTAACTACATACAGTTACTCACCTGTTTTGATGGGGGCTTTCGTTACCCAAACGAGTTTTCCCGATACGCAAATGCCTGATTCGGGTGCTCCCGTTGTCCATCACTTGATCAGCGGCAACTACGATCTGAATACCGGCTTGCTCACCAGCTTCACGGATGAGAATAGTCAAACTTTCACCTATACCTATGACATCATGCTAAGGCTCACCGAGGGAGATCACCCGGATGGTGGTGTCACAAAAATGCTTTATCCTGATTCCAACACCATCGAACGCCAAAGGCTAATCTCCGGCACAACCTACGACGATTACAAGGTGAAGTTCGACGGCTTGGGACGGGTCTACCACACTTTGCAGTTGACCCCCGATTGTCCCACATACATCAAAGTCGACAGCACCTATGACGCAGTTGGTCGGATAAAAACAGTTTCCAATCCATACTGCTTTACAACTGAAGCCACTTACGGTATTACGCAACTGGACTATGATGGCGTCGGCCGCGTGACAACCACGACCAAGCCGGATCAGAGCGTCGCCATTGTGCTCTATAATGACACTCCGGGTGACTCCTCGGGACCTCCAGCCATTTGCACAACAGCTATCGATGAATCCGGGAAAAAACGCCAGAGCTGCACAGACGCCTTTGGTAGGGTGGTCAAAGTCGTTGAACCGAATCCCGGGGCAGCGGCCACTTTTGCCACCGGATCTTTTTCGGTCAGCGGGACGGAACAGTCGGCGACTTCGCAGCAAGCACAGTATGCCAGTGTGACGCTCACGATTGGCGGGTCTGATCCCGTCAACATCATAACCACCTGCAGCCCCACGTGCCATTCTCACAATGTCCTCGACACCTCGGGAACATTGAACTTCACCATTACCACCGGTGGGACGACAATTGGCCCGGTCTCGGCAACCTACAACACCACCATTACTCCTGCAGGTCTGGCCGCGGCCCTTTACAGCGCTTTTCCCGCCAATTCACTGGTGACGATCAGCAATCCTAACGGTGGCACCTCATTTACTCTGACTAGCGCTACCGCAGGAAGCTTTGCCAATGCATACGTAATCGCAACCTCAAAAATCACCAGTTGTGTGGATTCGGATTCGGTGTTTTGCGGAGGCGGCGGGGGCGGCTGGACGATGACTCTTTCCGGTCCAGGACTGGCTCAAACTCAGGCCAGTCCGGAGAATTTTACCGGGGGCCAAAATGCCTCGACCGTGGCGGATTCCGGCCTGATTACTGCCACGATTAACGGGATACAGTATTCAACCAGTTTTGGCGCGGGAGATACTTCCGCCACCATCGCCTCGCGTCTCGCTACCGCCATCAGCGCCGGGCCGTACGCTTCGGCAACTCCATCGGGTGGAACTGTAAATCTGCTCAGCAAAACCGCCGGAACTATTGGCGACTACTCTCTGACTACCAGCTATACCTGGAACTCGGCCCAGTTTGTCAATCCATCGTTCACGACTTCCGCAACAGAATCCGCTCTGACAGGCGCAAAGGATGCCAGTGCCCTGAACAACAATCCTTTCGTCACCACGTACCAGTACAATGCTCGTGGCGACCTGTTGTGCGTGCACCAGAAAGCTACCGACACCGTCAATGCCGACCTGCCCTGCACCAACCCAACTCCGCCGGCGGTTCCAGCAGCCTGGCGACAGCGCTTCTTCACCTATGATTCCTTGTCGCGGATTTCGTCCGCAATAAACCCGGAGACGAATAGCACCGGGTCGACCACAATCACATATACCTACGACAATAACAGCAATGTCACATCCAAGACAGAGCCAGCTCCAAATCAGGCGTGGGGCTCGGCTCAGATGGTCACAATTGATTACACCTATGATGCCTTGAACCGTCTCCTAGATACGACGTATGTAGGTACCTCAACTCAAAGTTCCAGCCATCGCTATGACTATTCCACATACTTGGGGCAGAGCTTTACCAACCCAATCGGCCGGGAAGTGGCGGCAACCGCATCTGGCAATACTATTGAATTTTTCTTGAGCTACGACCCGATGGGCCATATTACAAAGAGGACGCAGTGTAACCCGGGAGTAACCGCATGTCAGACTTTCACTGCCGCCTATAATACAGTGGGTGATATCACCAGCATCACCTATCCGGTAAATAATTTCACTGTGAGTTATAGCTATGATAGTGCGGCCCGGCTTACCAGTGCCACGGACTCCAATGGAGTCATATACGCGCAAAGCCCGAGCTTCTGGGCAATCGGTGCAATTAAAGAATTTGCTAGCCCCAACTTTAACAACAATAAATTCCATGTTGATCTTAATAATCGGCTTGAGCCTGTGGAAATCTGGGCGGGTGCAGGTCAGGGTGCAAGCGCTTTATTTGACAAGCAGTATTCATATACGCCATCGCCGCAAACCCATACCAACAATGGCAATATCCTGACTATCAGCAATGTTACGGATAGTTCCCGAAGCCAAGTATTTACTTATGATGCATTGAATCGTCTTGCCTCTGCCACTGACAATGTCCACTGGGGGAACACCTATGGCTATGATGCCTGGGGCAATCTGCAGAAGGCTCCGATGGGATCGCTCAGTGGCGAGAACCTTCAGCATGCTGGCGATACGGATAACCATCTGACAGGTTACAGCTACGATGCTGCCGGCAACATGCTCAATGACGGAATAAACAGTTTCACATATTCTTACGACGCAGAAAACCGCATAATTACCGCTGGACCCACCACCTACACCTACGATGCGGATGGTAGACGCGTCAAGAAATCCACCGGCATCAACTATTGGTATGGGCCCACCGGTGCCGTTCTCGCCGAGACCGACAGCAATGGTGCCTGGACGTTCTATATCTTTTTCGCTGGCCAGCGTCTTGCGCGAAATGTGCCACAACCGTCTCCCAGTCCTGCGGACATCAAGTACTACATCTCCGACCATCTGCATTCTACCGCCATGTTTGTGGATAAGGCCGGAACCTCTGCAGCAATCCTCGACGATAATGACTTCACGCCGTGGGGCGGGCTTGTTTCTGGTGTTGGAAAGAGCACAAGCGACAACACACTTAAATTCACAGGAAAATACCGTGACCCTGAGTCACAACTCGATTATTTCGGTGCACGATACTATAGCTCTGCCCTTGGACGCTGGATGCGGCCCGATCGGCCCTTTAGTGATCAGACTGCCGTCAATCCACAGAGCTGGAACTTATATGTGTATGCCCAAAATAATCCCATCAACGCGACAGATCCCGACGGTCGGCAGGTATTGTGGGATATCGTTGCTCAAGCAGCTGCGCAATTGAGCGGCCTGAATCCCGGGAACACATTCACGTATGTTTTTCTGGGCGTTCGGTCCGGTGAGCCTGGCTATGAAAATACTTTGACTGCTCAAGATATTCCAAACTGGTCCGGACAATTCGGGATGGGGAATCTTAGCATCGGTCCGAATGGCAATACTATTGAACTGCCGAATAATGGAAGCTGGCTCAATGGATTGATGCAAACCCCCAATCAGGACCAAATTGACACATTCAACTACATTCATGACAATCTCGTTCCTCCAGGAGTTCAGGAGGACGCCATGAGTCACAGCAATGGTGTCAATGCACTCGGGGTTGTTGCTGATGAGGATGGAGTAACGTTTGGCTCAACGTTGGTCATTGCTCCAGCAACAAAATCGACGGACACCATGGATTCAGTTGCTAGCGCCAGCGACCATTTCACGATTGTCGCGCCACTCGGGAACAGCGATGATAAGCTTAGTCTCGGTCACTTCCCCAATGCCGATTTTTGGGCATCAGCATATCCGGGAAACGTTGTCGGCGTGGAAACTAGCTGCCATGGAGCCCAGTGCTACAACGCCGCAGTAAACGCGGTTGTTGTCTCACCCCTCAATGATGATGGGCGCGCGAAGAGGATTAGCGGGATGAATAATTATTCCCAGTACCTCCTGATGAGCGCGGCTGCGGAAGAACTTGCCTGCATCCCTTGCCAGGTTGCTCCGTTCTTTCAGTGACTTCTGTAAAGTACAGTATCATTGGAGAGCGGTAGGCTGTCTGCCGCTCTTCCCCCGTGGAATGCGCAAGGGATGAGCTCTTATCAGATCCGGCGTTTTGCGGGGCAAAAGGTTGGGGTATTACATGAGCTTATTAAACTGGCCTCGTTTGGGATACATGCTTATATTTGTGCTAGCAGTTCTCACACAGGTTGCCTTTGCGCTCGATGATCCTCCTCAGTGTGCCTCGACGTCGCAGCACCCAATCCCAGTGCTACAGTATCCCGGTGACTTGTCGCTGACCGCCGACGACAGCGTAGTTTATCGGCCTCTCCGGGCGCATAAGATCGCTATCGAAGCGGGGTACACGCGCTCCGGGGAACTTTCGTGCGCTACTCCTTTATCCGGCTACAGCATTTACTGGCCCTATGCGGTAGAAGCTTTGAGAAAATTTCCGCATTCCCCAGATTCTAAGGAGTCACATGTAATTGTGATCTTCCGTGATCCCGTAGCAGAGAAGGCACGGCGAACAGCTCCGAAGACTCTGGTCCCCAGATGCTCGGAGACGCAGCCCCTCACAACTACGTTGCAGAATGCTCTAGTCCTCATGAACCGAGGTCCAAAACAACTTGAGAATGCACGCGAGTGTCTAAAGCTGGCTGTTAGGGCCGTTCCCGATTCCTTGGCTGCCAATTATGGGCTGGCAATAACAGAAAGCCTCGCGAAAGATACAGACGCCGCCATTACCTTGCTCGAAAAAGTCGCCTCCCTAAGGCCTCATTTTTATGAAGCCCGCCTCGATCGGGCTCTCTTATATGCGGAGATCGGCAACAGGACCAAAGAAGAAGCTGAATTAAAGAACATGTTGGTAGAGAAGCCTCCTTTATGTATCCAGCGAGAGATCTTCAACAAATTGATGCGCATATATGACGATCTCAACCGAAGAGCCGATGCACTCGCTGCAGAACAATCGCTGATATCCAGCGAGTATCAGCTCCAGAGTGTATATCCAGAACTTGTACCAGATTCCTTGATCGCTATGAGCGAAGCAAGTGTCGGCCTTCGCTTCGAAGAGCAAGGAAAATACAGTCAAGCCGAAGAATCGTATCGCGCCGCCGATCGCAACGGGCGCGCGCTCGGGCAGTCATTTCTCTTTGAGCAGGCAATGGGACGTTCCCGCTCGCTTCGTCAATTCGGAGATAACTCTTCAGCTCAGCTCATCTGTTCGCAGTGGAAAGCTAGTCTTCAACAGCTCGGTCCGGAACTCGATGCATTCCAATGGCATGGAAAAGAACTTGTTTTCGCAAAGTGGGAGCTCTCATGCGGGAATCTTGTTGAGGGACTGCAAATGCTGAGTAGAGTTGCAACAAATGATGCTTCTACTCCCGAAAGCCTCGATCATTTTCGAGCGGCAGCTCCTTACCGTGCGCTTGAGACGTTTTACCGTGCCCACGGGAAAACACGCAT
Source organism: Terriglobia bacterium (assembly GCA_020072645.1). Taxonomy (NCBI): domain Bacteria; kingdom Pseudomonadati; phylum Acidobacteriota; class Terriglobia; species Terriglobia bacterium. The sequence goes on along the minus strand of JAIQGK010000002.1, from coordinate 3,492 downwards.
GGCCGAATTGGCCCACGAGAGTGCCGACCGCATTCTAGAAGCTCGCACTTCCACCGTATTAGGCCGGGTTTTGAAGGATGCAGCGATGCTTTTTGATGGATCAAACATCCATTGAAGAATGTAGTTGCTGGCTAGTGCGGTTTGCCCTGAGTTGTGCTAACCAAGATCGTTCCATCGAAAGTGAGTGAATAGCTGGTTACTGTTGTAAGCCTTCTCTCGCGGTTGCGCGACGCTTTTTTTGACCTTGGACTGACCCCCTAAAATGGAACAACAAAAGATTACAACACTCCAGCCGGAAAGGGATTAGGGAGTGGGCAAACGAGTGGGGAGGTATCCGGAAGCGTTCCGCCGCATGGCGGTGGAGCGAATGAGGAACTGCGCCAACATAAGTGCGCTGGCGCGGGAATTGGAGATTGATCGCACGGTGCTGTATCACTGGCAGAGGCTAGCCGGAGAACAAGGGACAGACTCAACAGCGACGTCTCCAGTGCGCGAGCTGCGCAAGCAGGTAAGGGATTTGAAGCGGCTGCTGGCGGAAAAGACGCTGGAAGTTGATTTTTTCAAAGGTGCCTTGCAAAAAATCGAGGCTCGACGCCGGAGCGGAAGCGACTCTGGCGAGACGGCATCTACGACCAAATCCGGGAGATGATGCCGATGCAAGGCAGCCTGAGTATCGAGCGCATGTGCGAGTTGATGAGAGTCAGCCGGACCAGCTTTTACCGTTGTCTACAACAGCGCGAACCGCAGGAAGAGAGCATGGAAGTGCGATCTGCGATCCAACGGGTGGCATTGGAGCATCGTAAGCGCTACGGCTATCGGAGAGTGACAGCCGAGTTGAGGCGCCGCGGGATGCCGCTCAACCACAAACGGGTAGCGCGGATTATGCGCGAGGACAACCTGCTGGCGGTCAGACGCAAGCAGTTCGTGACCACCACGGATTCCAACCACGCGCTGGAGATCCATCTGAACCTGGCGAGGCGGATGACGCCGACCGCAGTCAACCAGCTCTGGGTGGCTGACATCACCTACATCCGCCTGCTAAACGAGTTCGTCTACCTGGCGCTAGTGTTGGATGGATTCTCGCGCAAGGTGGTGGGCTGGAAGCTAGACCGCACGCTGGCTAGCCGTCTGGCAACGGACGCGCTGGAGTCAGCGATCGCAGCAAGGAAGCCGCTGCCAGGGCTGGTGCACCACTCCGATCGTGGCATTCAGTATGCCTCCGGAGAGTACGTTGCTATCCTGCGAAAGCACGAGATGGTGCCGAGCATGAGCCGGCCGGCGAACCCCTACGACAACGCGAGCTGCGAGAGTTTCATCAAGACGCTGAAGCGTGAAGAGATTTACGCAAACGAGTACCAAAGCATGGAGCACTTGCACGATCATGTCGAGGAGTTCATTGAGCAGTATTACAACATTGAGCAGTATTACAACCAAGTGCGCTTGCACTCTGCTTTGGGTTATCGCTCACCGGAAGAATTTGAAGAACAAGCGGGGCGAGAAAATTCATTGACAACAACAAGTGCTACAGTAAGATTTTTCTCGCCAACAGGGGAAAAGGCTTCTACGGTGCTGCTGAGAGAAGGGACTCAAACGCCGTCCCTTCCCCAGACCCCTACCCTGCTTGAAGAATCAACAGGATGACGGAGAGGAATCAGCGTTGTAGCAAAGTGTGAAAGGCTAGATTGTTCCAAGTGAAGGGTTCATATTTCAGAAGGTCGAGAGTTGTAGTAATCAGAAACTGTACCAGGAGAGGGGTTCAGTCTAAACGACTGTAGACGATTTTGTAGCTGTAAAAACCTCAAGCTTCAATAGAGAACAGCAGCTTTCAACGAACGGTGTGCAACAGATTCAATATCAATCAATTACGAGCAACAAAATTCCACAGCGCTCAATAGGGGATGGAATCTGGTTCGGGACCAGGGGGCGGAGGTTCAAATCCTCTCTCCCCGACCAATTCTTTCAATCAGATACAAACGATTTCTGGCCAGCCGCCTACAGCGGTGTAGATAGAAATGAGGCTGCCGAATCCTCAGCGAGCAAGCAGTATGCTCGCTAAGAAGAAAAGCCCACCTAAGAAGGGAGGATCGGCATGAAGGGAAACCGCGACGTCAACCAACAGAGGATGGCAGAACCAACCAGAGGGAGCACTATTGGGCTCGATCTAGGTGACCGTTGGAGCCGTTACTGTGTAATCGATTCAAGGGGTTCGGTGGTCAAAGAGGACCGGGTACGTACTAACCCAGAGGCGCTGGAGGAAACGTTCCGGTTGATCGTGCCCAGCAAGATCGTGATTGAAGCCGGAACACACTCGCTCTGGGTGAGTCGACTGCTGGAGCGGCTGGGACACCGAGTGATCGTAGCCAATGCCCGTAAAGTCCGCCTGATTTATCAGAGCGATCGCAAGAACGACCGGCTGGATGCGCAGATGCTGGCCAAGTTGGGGCGTGTGGATGTGAGTTTGCTGGCCCCAGTTGAGCACCGCAGTTTGGAAGCACAGACCGACCTGACCGTGGTACGCAGCCGGGATGTTCTGGTTTCGGCACGAGTGCAGATGATCAACGCGGTGCGCGGGCTGGTTAAGGCCATGGGCGGACGGCTGCCCGCCAGCACCACGGCCGCCTTTGCCGGCAAGATGGCATCGCTGATCCCACCGCCACTGAAGCATGCGCTGACTCCGCTGCTGAAGAGTATCCAACATCTGAGCGAGCAGATCCGGCGGCGTGACCGCCAGGTGGAAGAGTTGGCAGGCAAGAAATACCCGCAGACCAGGCTGCTGCAGCAGGTCAAGGGAATAGGACCGCTGATTTCCCCTGGCCTACGTGCTTACGCTGGACAATCCAGCTCGCTTTCAGAAAAGCCGGATGGTGGGCAGCTACCTGGGCCTGCAACCGAAGCAGAGCCAATCCGGAGACAGTTCTCCACAACTGGGCATCACCAAGTCGGGCAACGGCTTTTTGCGACGAATGTTGGTGCAGGCGGCGCAGTATATTCTTGGCCCGCTGGCGCCGGACAGCCGATTGCGACGCTGGGGTCTGGAACTGTCCCGTCGAGGTGGAAAGAACAGTAAGAAACGCGCGGTGATTGCGGTGGCCAGGAAGCTGGCAGTGCTGCTGCATAAGCTGTGGGTGACGGGCGAAGTCTACGAACCGCTGTACGGGATCGAATTTGCGGCAGCCTAAGGAGAAATCGGTGGATGAAAATTGAGCTGAAGCCGTGTTGCGGGTGACTGCGGAAAATCGTCAGGTCCGGTCCGGTGAAGTTGGCCGGATTCGGATTCCTCCGGTCGTATCTGTTCCCAACCCACCGCGGAATGACTGTCCTCCGGAGGAAGACCCGAGGAGTATGGCCGAGCACCATCCCGTCTATAACAACGACGGCGATGTCAAGGGCAAACGAAGGCGTCGACGCCCTCGGGTTAGGAGAAGCGCCATTTCGCTCTCGATGAAATTCTTCCAACTATTCACGAAACCAAGACCCGTACTCTTTCATAAT